>CAIPLT010000089.1 GCA_903865935.1 Caldifarciminota bacterium | reverse complement strand
GATATCGACAAAGTCGAAGAGATAATGGGGGTTAAAGAGTTTGTTTAGAGATTGTTTTTGGTTTGGTTGTTTGTCCATAAAAACACCTCCTGAAGGAATAAAATAGCTATTACCGGTAATAGCTATAAAGAAGGACTCCTTCAGTATATTTATACCATGATTTTGGTAGGGAAAATGACCATTTGTTTTAAGTTTTTGATATTATCGTAAATTATGAGTATTAGCGGGCAAAACATGTGTGTAGAGACAAAAAACTGATGAAAAGCGAGTATCTCTTAGGGTCTGTTATAGGTTTGGAACTGCATGGGTGCCCGTTCAGTCCCAAGCTACAAACATTCCTAAAAGTGCAAGTTAGATCTTAACCAGTTTGTCTAATATGTGCTGAAACAGAACACTAAAATTATTATTATTTTTACCAGATAATTTTTAATATTGCTTTTATTCCCACTCCATCGTAGCCGGTGGTTTGTTGGAGATGTCGTAGACGACACGATTGACTTCACTGATTTCATTAGTGATGCGGGTTGAGATTCGCTCTAAAATATCATAAGGAATTTTGACAAAATTGGCGGTCATTGCGTCTTTGGATTCAATGATTCTGACCACGAGTGGATTTTTATAGCTTCTCGCATCACCCTGAATCCCGACACTCTTGATTGACAAAAAGACCGTAAATGCCATCCAGACTTTTTCATAGAGATTGGCTTTTTTGAGTTCTTGCTCAACAATATAACTTGATTTTCTGACAATCTCAGCTTTTTGCGGCGTTATCTCACCGATGATCCGAACTGCTAAGCCAGGTCCTGGAAAAACATGACGCTTGATAATATCTTTTCGTAACCCTACTTTTGCCGCAAGTTTTCTCACTTCATCTTTATACAAATTTCTTAACGGCTCATATAACTCCAATTTCATATCTTTAGGCAAACCGCCAACATTGTGATGAGATTTTATCGTTGAAGAATGTTTGGTAATACCGCTTTCAATTCGGTCAGAATAGATTGTGCCTTGAATCAAAACTTTAGCATTTTCTTTGATAGCTATCTCATCAAAAATATCTATGAATAATTTACCGATAATCTTCCGCTTTTTTTCCGGCTCGACTACTCCTTTTAATGCTTTAAAAAACCTGTCTTCCGCATGCACGATTTTCAGATTAAGATTATGCCTGGTAAAAGTCTTTTCCATAAACTCAGTCTCTTTATATCGCATTAAACCCGTATCAACATAAACCGCTATTAAATTCTTACCGATTACTTCTTTTGCTATAATTGCTGCGGTTGATGAATCGACTCCGCCAGATAGGGCAATGACTGCTTTTCGATTGCCGATTTTCTCTATAATCTCCTGTTTAATATTCTGAATAATATGCGAAGCGTCCCATTCTCGTTTCGCCTTGCAGATATCAATTACAAAGTTCTTTAAGATTTTTATGCCGTTTTCGGTATGCGTAACTTCAGGGTGAAATTGTACACCATAGATTTTATCTGTTTCATTAGCAAATGCCGCAATTCGGGAATGTTTGGTTGATGCGATGACTAAATAATCTTTAGGCAGAGTTTTGACAATATCCTTATGATTCATCCAAACCTTCCCGATTTTTTTAAGGCCTTTGAGAAGCTTGCTCGGTCTAAGGATTTTTAAGTCGGTTACTCCGTATTCACCAGCAGTGCCAGACAGAACCTTGCTATTATCAAGATAAGCAAGTATTTGATGACCATAACAGATGCCCAATATTGGAATACCGATTTTTAGAATCTCGGGGTTGCATTTAGGAGCAGATTTATCATAGACTGATGCCGCACCACCAGAAAGAATTATCCCTTTCAGGTTTGGAATATTCAGCAACTCCTCTTTTGTAGTGGATGCTTGTTTTACTTCGGAATAAACGCCTAAATCTCTAATCCTGCGTGAAATTAAATGACAATACTGCCCACCAAAATCAAGAACAACTATCTTATCCATAAATTATTTTAGCCACGGATTAACACGGGTAAACACACAGGAAGAATTTAAGGGTTTTACAGTGTTCATCTGTGTCCACCTGTGGTTTCATTCATTTTTATTCTAATTCCTCTTTTAACAACTTCCTTCTTAATAAACTTACAAGTATTTTTATTTATCCCCAAGTATTCCGGTGAAATTACACCATAGTCGGGATAATTTTTAATGCATTGGGTAATGATTGAACCGGAATAAGCGGTCATTCGAGCCATCGAGGTAATCTTGTTCTTCTTATCATAATAATCAATACAGGTATATCCTCTGCTCTTTCTATTGCCCTTAATATCAATGATAAGAATCGTCAGGTCTAATTCGTCACCTTTGCTCAACTCTTTTCTTAAAAATTCCAGTACAAAATCTTTTGGCTGTATTTTGCTGTTGGTAAATGGACTGTCCTGGTCAGGTGAAAATCCGTAATTAAGCATTGCTTTAATTAATTCAGCATGACCTGAATATCGGATAGTCTTCTCTTCCATATTTTTAATATCGCTGAATGTATGTAATAGTGTTCTAAGTCCGTCAGTATAAAAACACTCCAATTTACCAATCTTGGAAATTTTAAATCCATCAATACCAGTAAGCGCTTCGACATTTACTACTTTATAATTATTGACAATTCTTGCCGGTCGCGTGTATTCTGCAACCAAATCATTTGGCGACCAGGTATAGCGATAATTAAATGGTGGAATCGGATTTTGAGGTATACCACCGACCAGAATTCTAAGACTGTCAATTTTCTTAATTTCCCGATATGCTTCACCGACCAGGATATTAGAAAGTCCTGGAGCATAACCCGCATCCGGAATAATTCGGATTTTTCTTTTCTTGGCATCGCGATGCAGTAAGAACGGATTTTCACCCGAATAAGATATATCAACCATATCAATACCCGCATTTACTGCACACTCCATTGAATGGAACCCAAGGTCGGCGGGCAAAGCACCAACCATAACATCAAAATCCCGAATAATGTTAATCAGTTTAGCTCGTTCAAAAACATCAAACAGCTGAATTTTAATGTTTGGTTTCTTATCAACTTTCGCGAGATTTTGTTTATTATTATCCAACAGTAAAACCTGATGATTATTATGAGCTAAATCTTGTGCAACAACTCTGCCTTGCAAACCCGAACCTAAAATACATATTCTCATAATCAGATAATAATCAGATTACGATAAAAATCAATAGAATTAATGACTTATAAGTAATTTTTGTCGGGTCTTTGTTATGCCTTGCTTAATCTGAACAAAATAAATTCCATTTTTCATCAATGCGGTATTGATATATAAATCAGTTTTACCTTTAATGGTCTTACCTATCTTTTGTCCTTGCACATTGTACATTGTAATCTCGCTGTCGTCATTTACAATTACTCTTGCCCGATTCACACTTGGATTGGGAATAATTTTTGCTTTACTTAATAATTCAGAATTCAATGATGATTCGGTGATACTTGTGTATAAAGAACGCTCAAAATAGACATCGTTATTAGTTTCGTAAACAATCGCATGCGTCCAGACCAGAAAAATATTTCCTGCTTCAGTAAAGAAATGTGGTTGGGTGTTATAGACCAAGTCATTAGTAATTTGTTCTTCCGGTGACCAATTGATTGCGTCGAAAGAGTATCGTCGATAAATATTATATGCTGGGGATTGGTATTTGGCATAATATACCAGATAAGAACCGTCTGGAGCCTGATTAGCAAACGGGTCATGCGAATTTAAGTTGGTTGTCAAACGAATTGAATCACTCCAGCTAATTCTATCATTTGAAGTTCGGACAAAGACATCGTAATTAGTTGAACCTGTGCCAGATTTTCGATGATAAGCAAGCAGATAAGTTCCATTTGAATGTTTCATTATACGCGGACGATAACCCTGCGACCCGGCAAGTGTCCGCAAAGTATCCCAGACACCTTGATAAGGACAATGCGCAACATACGCACCTAAACCTTGCACCCGATAACTTATCGTCAAAGAACTATCTGACTCCAGAATAACAGTTGGGTCAAAAACAATATTTGATGTTGTCCAGCCAAGCTGAACTCGTCCCTGCCTTATCCAGTTCAGACCATCTATTGAATAAGCGGTATAAATACCATAATTGCCCGATTCATTCGAAGCATACCATAAGCGAATCGTGTCACTCGGTAATTGGACAAAACTTAAGGTTGCCTGGTCGCCCTGGTCAGTTATTATCGGATGAACCGAATCCCAGGTATTGCCATTATCACCCGAAAAAGTGACATAAAGATTACCTGACGCCCAGTCCGGATTGCGGTCAAAAATAACCATCAGCCGACCATCATTTAATCGGGCAATCCACGATTCACAATCGTTTTCCGGTCCACCTGATACAATAATCGGTGTTGCTGTTAGCATTTCGGCTATTAGTAAAATGATAATTAGGAATTTCATTGGTTGATTATAATCACTCGCTTACAGAAATCAATATATAACTTGAATTTTGCAGTGTCAGACTTATAATTAAATTATGAAAACTGTATATTTAATTTTATTGATATCAATAATATTTGTGTCAGTTGTCTCAGCACAAATCGAGTCTTTACCCGCACCGATTGTCAATAACAAATCACTCGAAATTCTCTCGAATAATCGTTATTCGGTCCATTCAGGATTTAGCGGTTCTTTGTCTAACCAAATTCTATCTAATATTTTATGGGCAACCAATAAAACCCCGAGAATCGGCACTTATCGGGAAATCTATGTTGCCACTCCAACCAATGTGTATCGTTATGATACGACTAATAACACGTTAGTCTTGCATCTTGCCGGCAATCACCGTTATATGTCAAGCTCTGCGTTTGAAGTTGGCATTGCTACTGACCGTCATGAAGAGACCGGTTTAATGATTCAGGCTGGTCTGCTTGCCGGGCACGCATTCAGAGATGCGGGCGCCACCAGCAATGTTGCATCCTGTCCGATGAAATACGCAGCTGATTATGCATCAAGTAACTGGAGCCCGACACACTCGATAAAATGTGTTAATGTATATGGTCGTTATACTAATACCGCTTTAGATACAAACTGTCTTGCTGTCTCTTCCAATTCATCACTCCCTTTACCCCGCACCAATGGTGCTGATACTTTTGAAATAATTTTATCAAGACTCACTCAGGATTCTGTTTTCGGTTCAGCAGGTTTATCTTTGCAGGCAATTTCACAATTAGCCTGGGCAGGTTATGGTGTTACACCTCATATTGCAATGAGTCGACGTGGATTAACCGTGCCGAGCGCAGTCGCTGCATATTACTTAACCAGAAAAATATATATTGTTAGAGATATCGGAGTCGACCGATATAATAACCGTACTCCTCCTGGAACAAGTTTATCAACTGCTGACCACCGATTAGAACAGATAACCGTAGAAGACCGGAGACCCCAGCTTCGCAGTGCATCAACAAAAATTCCATCACGAGCGCCAGTTTACTTTATCATCTGTGTCAGCGATACGGCAAGTTACGGTCCGATGCAGGAAGCTGGATTTGTCGGCTTTCAATTACTGATGCAAGCAAAAGTTCTTGGGCTCAATGGTTATTTAACTGTTCCTTTAAATCGAACCGAACGAACCGCGATCATATCTGCACTCAGTATTCCGACTTCTGATATTCCTGTTATAGTCTTCTCGTGTGGTGCCCCTGCATCTAGTATTCACGAATCGGGCAGTAATATAATAGAATATGAAGGTGTCAAAGTCACTTCGCCCAACTCAAATCAAATTCATATCGAGTATTGGATTAGTCAGGCAGGTTCCCCAGATTTAAGAATCTTTGATATAACCGGTAGATTAGTCTATATTTTTAATAAAGAGTTTAAACCCGCCAGTCATTACAGTGTTGAGTGGAACGGCAAAAATAATAACGGGTATAAAGTCGCATCCGGTATTTATGTCTGCCGGTTAACCAACAATAATATAACCCAATCGGCTCAGTTTGTACTGACAAAATAAAAAAGGGCAAGTTTATTATCTTGCCCTCTGTTTTTTTTCTGTGTTAATCAGTATTAATCCGTGGCTATTATTTTTATCCTTTCGTCGCTACGCTCACGTTATCGAATAGAATTGCCGGCATTAGACCTGAATAGCTGATATATAGCGTGTTGCTCAAATCAATCACGTTTTTGAATAGTTCGTAAATATTGGCTGAGACCATGATATCTTTAATCTGTCCCACAATCTCGCCGTTCTCAACGTACAGAGCCGGATTTGCACCGATTGATAAGTCGCCGTTCGGAATATTACCGCTATGCGCGCCTAACGCGCCTTCAATAATAATACCGCGGTCGATTGATTTCACGAGTTCTTCAAAAGATTTATTGCCGGTCTGATACCGAATATATCCAAGCGTTGGTGTCGGCTTTATCGTAACCGTATCGCTCTCCCATTGTGCAGAGCGATAACCGTGCCCGCTCGATTTCTTATTCATCTTTTTGGCATAATTCAAATCATAATAGAAATTCTCCAGCACGCCCTTATTAATGAGATTAAACTTGGATGCTGCGACGCCTTCATCATCAAATGCTCTTGCTCCGGGATATTTATCATCTAGCGGGTCGTCAAAAATCGTAATTTTGTCTGAGAATATCTTTTCACCGATTTTATTGGCAATCGGTGAAACTTTTTCATAGACGCTCTTTGAGTTTGTGCCACTTTGTATTCGCCAGTTAAGCGCATACATGCAATTGGGCATAAACATCACTTTCATCTTGCCACCTTTAGCAGTGACTTCTTTGGAAGATAAGTTGAAAAGCTCAATTGTTTCGTTCACCACATTATCCGGCATCTTTTCAAATTTCTTTGCCTGCCAGACACGACCGATTCCAGATGCGGTTCCAGGATAAGTAATATTACCATAGATACCGCTCTGGGTTATCTTATTGGTAAGGTCAGTCCCTTTGGTATTAAGCACCCGCAGTGTCTCAAGATAGGTATATGCGGATGCCGAAATTTCACCATTCGTTTTCTTGAGCGCATCACAAATCCGATTGCATTCATCAACCAACTGATTGCTCATGATGTTTTCACATGACGCATCAAAGGTATTAAGTTTTGGCAATTCTTTTGTTAATGGAAAATCATAAGACGCTTCTACCCCGCCTTTTAATGAGTTGAGCGCATTCTGCAAAAGTTCATCACGGTTAATCAGGTTTCTCGTATATGCGAATCCGAGTTTTCCGTCTTTGATAATTCTCAGACTGACACCAGACTGAAATTTGGTATCAATCTCATGCAGTTTTGCATTTTCAAATCCCACGACATTTTGCTTATTGTCAATACTATAAATCTCGGCTTGGTTACAAACCTTTTTTGCCATTTCCAGAAGTTTTTCCATCATGCACCTCCCAGAACTAAACCTTGAGCAATGACATGCGGTGCTCCTGAGCAGGAACGGATATTCATCTGCCCTTTACCACAACCGCCTCGTTTTGATAAGACCAAATCATTACCAATCGCAGTAATACCTAGAAGTGTTTTATACAGGTTGCCCGAAATATTAATATCTCTAATCATCTCGGTCTTCTTGCCATTTTTCACGACATATCCGTACTGAGCGCCGAAGGTAAAATTTTCGCCTGCAGTCTGTCCGCCTTTAGCATCAAGAATATAGAGTCCGTCACCAAGCAAAGTGAATAATTCATCCAATGTTTTTTTGTCTGGCTCAATGAAAATCGTACCCATTCGGATAATCGGTGCATAGCGAAAGTCTTCTGCAACACTATGCCCGGAAATCGGCTCAGAAAATTCTGCTGCAGTCTTTCTGGAATGAAGTCTGCCGACCAAGACGCCATTTTTCATCAGTTGTGTATGTCTTACCTTCACACCTTCGTCATCGTATTTATAGAATCCGAGCTGGTTTGGTAATGTCGCATTATCAACGATATTTAGAATATCACTGCCGAGCTTGCTGCCGAGTTTCATTTTTTCACGCATCGCTGGCAGATTTTCGATAATATCCGATTCTGAGAAATGACCGAACGCTTCGTGAGTGAAAACACCCGCCATGCTTGGATTCAAGATGCAATTATAAACCCCGCCCGGCACTGGTTTTGCTTTCAACAGACTGATTGCGATTTGAGTGCGTTCTTCAAAATTCGTTTCCGGATTTCTTATTGTATAAAAACCGTCACTGCCACCAGTTGCGACTCTCACATTCTGTACCAGGTTACTGTCTTTGGCAATAATCTCACCGGCAAGTGAAACCGTTACTAAATCTTCGCGAATTTCCGAACCTTCGGAAGTAACAAATGATTTCTCGCGAATCGTTTCGCGGTATGTGACATTTGTTGTCGCAATTTCTTTGTGACTCAACGGTACATCATTTGCTTTACGGGTAATATCAACTTTTTCTTCCATCGAGATTTTTCGCGGGTCTTCTTTTAAGGATGGCATATAAGTTTCTTTAACAACATCGGTTTTAGCAAGTGTAACTGGTTTCTTGATATTTTTAGCAATAAGTTTCGCGTTTTCGACCACGGTCTTCGCAACTTTCTCAGCATCTTCGATTTTAGTGAAGACTGCAGTTGCGAACCCACCGTTTTTTAGGGCACGAACAACAAATCCGTCGGTTGAATTTGAACCAATTTGGGAAAGTTCTTTGCCATTAAACGATATCACGACATCTTTCTTGATTTCGTAGCGAATATCCGTATAATCCGCATCGATTTTCGAAAGCATCATTTTTAATTTATCGAGCATAATGTCTCCTTTAACATAATTTATAATTTTGTGCCTAATAATTCTTGAATTTTACAAACCCT
>CAIPLT010000088.1 GCA_903865935.1 Caldifarciminota bacterium | reverse complement strand
ATAATACCGATTACATAAAGATAAAACACTTTCTTCTTAACTTATTGAGAAGCTTTATATTAGATAATAAGGCATTGACCTACCACGATTTGACGATTTCGAAGACGTGTGGATTTTCTAACTCGATTATGGAGGTTCGAATGTCGTCCCATCCGGGGAGTTATCTTTTTATAATCTAAGTCAGAAATATCATCCGTTTTGAGTTTTGATATTCTATCGTGTTACAACCAGTTTTTCCTTTACCATCTCATTCCCGACTTGAATAAAATAAACCCCGGGCTTTATTCCTTTAAGCGAAACTCTCATTTCAGCAATCTTGTTATTGTGAGCCGAATGCGAATCAATCTCCTTTACTAGTTTTCCCGAAACATCAAACATTTTCAGCACTTGGCTTTTAATGTATGACGGAATACGGACAACGAAGAATGACTTAGCTGGATTCGGAAAAACTTCACATGTTTGATTTAAAGTATTAAGCGCTGAGTGTTCCTCTATTCCCTGCACCACCGAATCCCGAATTACCGATACACTGGAACTACCTTGATTTGCCACATAGACTCGGTTCTGAATCGGGTTCCAACAAAAAGCGCGAGGCCAAGTTCCCACGGTTATGGTTGTAATTACTGGGTCGGGCTGACTATCAATTACCGTCACATTGTTAGCATTGAAATTAGCGCAATAGATTTTGTTGTTTTGAGAATTCCAAACCAATGCCCAAGGTCCACTTCCCACAGTAAACGTTCTTAACACTATATTGGTTTGACCATCAATTGCCGTTACACTATTACTAACATTATTGGCACAATAAACCTTATTGTTTTGTGAATTCCAAACCATAGCACAAGGGTCACTTCCCACGGTAATCGTTGTAATTACTGAGTTGGTTTGACCATCAATCACCGTCACATTGTTAACCCCCCCATTACCGCAATAGATTTTATTGTTATGTGAATTCCAGACCAGAGCTCCAGGATAGCTTCCCACTGTTATCGTTGTAATCACAGAGTTGGTTTGACCGTCAATCACTGTTACATTGTTACTGCCCGTATTAGCACAATAGACCTTGTTGTTTTGAGAATTCCAAACCAAAGCACTAGGGTTACTTCCCACGGTTACGTATGTAATCACTTGATTGGTTACGCCATCAATCACTGTTACATCATTACTATACGAACTAGTATTAGCGCAATAGATTTTGTTGTTTTGAGAATTCCAAACCAAAGCACAGGGATAATCTCCCACGGCTATGGTTGTAATTACTGAATCAGCTTGACCATCAATCACTGTCAAATTGTTGCTACTATTATTTGCACAATAGATTTTATTGTTTTGAGAATTCCAGACCATAGCATAAGGATTACTTCCCGTAGTTATGGTTGTAATCACTGAGTTGGTTTGACCGTCAATCACTGTCACATTGTTGCTACCATTATTTGCACAATAGACCTTGTTGTTTTGTGAATTCCAGACCAAGGCATTGGGTTCACATCCGACGCTTATGGTTGCAATCACTGAATCGGTTTGGCAATCAATCACTCTCACATTTTTTTGATAGTAAATAGAGCAATAGACCTTATTGTTTTGTGAATTCCAGACCAAGGCATTGGGTTCACTTCCTACAGTAATGGTCGTAATTACTGAGTTGGTTTGGCAATCAATCACTGTCACACTATAGCTACTCCAACCATGATTAGCGCAATAGATCTTATTGTTTTGCGAATTCCAGACCAAAGCACAAGGTTCGCTTCCAACAAAAAATGTTGTAATCACTAAGTCGGTCTGACCATCAATCACTGTCACATTACCAATGCCCTCATTAGCGCAATAGATCTTGTTATTTTGTGAGTTCCAGACTAAGGCCTGAGGAATATTGCCAACAGTTATGGTTGTAATCACTGAATCGGTTTGACCATCAATCACTGTCACAGTGGCACTAAAAGAATTACCGCAATAGATTTTATTGTTTTGCGAATTCCAGACCAAAGCTTCAGGATAACTTCCTACTGTTATCGTTGTAATCACTGAGTTGGTTTGACCATCGATCACCGTCACATTGTTACTACCAGAATTAGCACAATAGATTTTATTGTTTTGTGAATTCCAGACCAAAGCATAAGGATTACTTCCCGTAGTTATGGTAGTAATCACTGAGTCGGTTTGACCGTCAATTACCGTCGCATTATTACTATAATAATTAGCGCAATAGACTTTGTTGTTTTGAGAATTCCAGACCAAAGCATAAGGATTACTTCCCGCAGTAATGGTTGTAATCACTGAATTGGTTTGACCATCTATCACCGTCACATTATTGCTATAATAATTAGCGCAATAGATCTTGTTGTTTTGAGAATTCCAACAAAGTGCTTTAATATTGTCTCCTGTCGGAATTCTTGCTATCTTCTGATTAGTTGCTCCATCAATCACAATTACACAATCATTTTCTCCACCAACATAGATTTTATTATTAGTTGTATTGTAAGTGAAAGCTACTGGCCCCAATACACCAGAAAGTGAATCCGGAACGTAAATTGTTCTTTCCAACCATTGAGCAGATAATAAAATTGGAATTAAAACGATTAAAAAAATTAAATTTTTGCTATTGGACACAAGATAATTGTGCATTGAGAAAAAGACGCCGTTGTTCTTTTTCATACGTTTTCCTTGCCTAAAATTAAGTCTGAAATCATTGTTTGTCAAGGGTTTTATTCATAATGATTATACAGATTTTAACTTATTTGATAAGCTATATGTTAGATAATAAGGCATTCAAACTACCACGATTTGACGATTTCGAATACATGTGGATTTACTAACTCTAATATAGAGGTTCGAATGTCGTCCCATCCGGGGAGTTATTCTTTTTATAATCTAAATCAGTAATATCATCCGTTTTGATTTTTGATTTTCTATCTTGTTACAACCAACTTCTCCTTTACCATCTCATTCCCGACTTTGATAAAATACACCCCATTCTTAATTCCATCCAATGAAATACGACAGTTTTTCGTTTTTACTTCTTCGCTTTTAACTATGTTCCCTGCGATATCAAATATCTTTACCAGTGAGTGGTCAGCGGATTGCGGAAGGCGAATAGCGAAATATGTTCTTGCCGGATTCGGATACAGCGAAAAGCGGTTAGCGACCAACGGTTGGCGATTGTCTTCAATTCCATTAAGTCCGCTCGAATACCAGACATCATTGAACAGATTAAGCTGATTATCTGATCCTCCTAATACCCAGATCTTATTATCAAAAACAATCGAAGAATGAGCAAACCTTATCGACCATCCCGCTGAAGCAGTTGCTTGTGTCCAGTTCACGCCATCTGAAGAATACCAAACATCGTTATTACTAATAAAACCAGCATATCCGCCCATCATCCATATCTTATTATCAAATGCGACTGAAGAAAGTTCCATTCTTGGTGACCAACCAGCGTTCGCGGTTGCTTGTGTCCAAGTAACTCCATCTGAAGAATACCAGGCATCATTTAAATAATAAGGACTATTACTACAAAATCCACCCATCACCCACATCTTATTATCAAAAACAGCAGAGGTGAAGCGATCCCTAGCTGACCATCCAGCATTAGCAGTCGCTTGTGTCCAGTTCACACCATCTGAAGAATACCAGACATCGTTTAAATAACCGCCTGAATATAACCATCCACCAATTACCCAAATTTTATTATTAAATACAACTGAAGTGTGATTCGCCCTTCCTGGCCATTGGGCATTTGCGGTTGCTTGTGTCCAAGTAACTCCATCTGAAGAATACCAAACATCGTTTTTATAACTGCCATCATATCCACCTATAATCCACATCTTATTATCAAAAACAACCGATGTAAAGCGAGACCTAGCCGACCATTGAGCATTCGCGGTTGCTTGTGTCCAGCTCACGCCATCGGTTGAATACCAGACATCATTTGTAAGAGGACTACTTCCACCCATCACCCACATCTTATTATTAAACACAACCGATTTAAAGCGATTCCTAGCTGACCATTGAGCATTCGCGGTTGCTTGTGTCCATGTCATTTGTGCGAATAAGAGAGTAGGGAGAAGCGAACAGAAAGTGCTTACACCTACTAATAACGTTTTATATTTACCCATACATCCTCCATTTCTCATTTACCTTAATTTAATAAAAATCTATTAATTGTCAAGAATTTTAGGAATTAAAAGCGAACAGCGAAAAAAGAGGAATATTCTCCTACCACACGATATTAAGCATTTGACCTACCACGATTTGACGATTTCGAATACATGCGGATTTACTAACTCTAGTATAGAGGTTCGAACATCGTCCCATCCGGGGAGTTATTCTTTTTATAATCTAAGTCAGAAATATAATTCGCTTTGAGTTTTGATTTTCTACTTTGTTACAACTAGCTTCTCCTTTACCATCTCATCCCCCACTTGCACAAAATAAACACCAGGCTTTATTCCATCAAGCGATACTCGATTGTTTTTCCCTTTTAGCTCTTCGTTTGCAACTATCTTTCCCGTCACATCAAATATCTTTATCTCTGAGCGGTCAGCGGATTGTGATAGACGGACAGTAAAATATGTTTTTGCTGGATTTGGATACATTGAAAAGCGGTCGATAGCAAACGATTGTTGATTTTCTTCAATACCAGATATTATCGAATCCCTAATTACCGAGATACTAGAACTACCTTCATTCGCCACATAGACTCGGTTCTGAGCCGAGTTCCAACAAAAAGTAATGGGTCCAACTCCTACGGTTATAATTGCAACTTCAACATTAGATTGTCCATCAATTACAGTTATATTATTACTATTTCGATTAGCACAATATACCTTATTGTTTTGTGAATTCCAAACCAATGCACAAGGTCCATCTCCTACGGTAATGTTAGTAGATACTTGATTAGTCACACCATCAATCACGGTTATATTGTCGCTTAACCAATTAGCACAATATACCTTATTGTTTTGTGAATTCCAAACCAATGCACAAGGTCCATCTCCTACGGTAATGTTAGTAGATACTTGATTAGTCACACCATCAATCACGGTCACATTGTCGCTATACCGATTAGCACAATAGACCTTATTGTTTAGTGAATTCCAAACCAATGCACAAGGTCCATCTCCTACGATAATATTAGTAGTTACTTGATTAGTCGCTCCATCAATCACGGTCACATTGTCGCTTGCAAGATTAGCACAATAGATCCTGTTGTTGGTTAGATTGTAAGTGAGAACAAGAGGATAAGCCCCAACCGGAATTGTAGTTATCTCCACATTAGTTTCACCATCAATCACGGTCACATAATTGCTATTAGAATTAGCACAATATACTTTGTTATTGGTTGAATTATAAACAAAAGCATAAGGAGTATATCCGACGTTTATTGTTGTAATTACACTATTCGTTTCACCATCAATTACAGTTACATTATTGCTACTCCAATTAGCACAATAGATTTTATTGTTAACCGGATTATATACGAAAGCACAAGGATAAATTCCTCCAATAATCGTCGTAATTACATTATTTGTTGCTCCATTAATTACAGTTATATTTTCGCTACGATTATTTGCACAATATACTTTATTATTAGTCGGATTATATACTAAGGCAAGAGGATTACATCCTACAGTAATCGTTGTAATTACATTATTTGTTGTCCCATGAATTACAGATATATTGAAAGAGTTCTTATTAGCACAATAGATCTTGTTATTAATCGGATTATAAACCAAAGCACACGGTCCATCTCTTACTGTGACTGTTGTAATTACACTATCCATTGCACCATCTATCACGAATACACTGTAGTTACTCCAATCAGCGCAATATACTTTATTATCGATCGAATTATAAACTAAAGCATAAGGCTCAAATACATAAGTAATTGTAGTTAACACATTGTTTGTTGTGCCATCAATCACAGTTACATTGTAAGAGTTCTCATTGGCACAATAGACTTTGTTATTAGTCTGATTATAAACTAAAGCACAAGGTCCACGTCCTACCGGAATTGTTGTAATCACCGTATTTGTAGAACCATTAATCACAGTCACCATACTATCATAATAATTTGCACAATAGACCTTGTTGTTTTGAGAGTTCCATACTAAAGCATCAGGTCCGTCTCCCACTGTTACTGTTGTAACAACAGCATTAGTTGCCCCGTCAATCACAGTCACATTGTTACTATAACTATTAGCACAATAGATCTTGTTGTTTTGAGAATTCCAGACCAAAGCATAAGGATTATTTCCCACTGGGACGGTTGCAATTACTGAGTTGGTTTGACCGTCAATGACCGTCACACTGCTACTCCAATTATTAGCACAATAAACTTTGTTGTTTTGTGAATTCCAGACCAAAGCATATGGTGCATTTCCTGCTGTTAATGTCGTAATCACTAAGTCAGTTTCGCCATCAATGATAGTTACACTGTCGCTGTTAAAATTAGCCACGTAAATCTTATTATTATAGGAATTCCAACAAAGTGCTTTAATATTATTTCCTGTTGGTATTCTCGCAATCTTATGATTAGTCGCACCATCAATCACAATCACACAATTACCACCCTCGCCACCAACATAGATTTTGTTATTAGTCGCATTATAAGTAAAAACCTGAGGAGATACTAAACCACAAAGTGAATCCGGAACATAGATTGTCCTTTCCAACCATTGAGCAGATAATAAAATTGGAATTAAAATGCTTAAAAAAACAAAGTTTTTCGTAATAGACACAATATTATTGCGTATTGAGAAAAAGATGTCTTTGTTCTTTTTCATACATTCCCCTTGCCTAAGATTAAGTCTGAAATCATTGTCTGTCAAGTGCTTTATTCATAATGATTCTACAGATTCTTAACTTATTGAGAAGCGAAATGTTAGATAATAAGGCATTTAATCTACCACGATTTGACGATTTCGAATACATGTGGATTTGCTAACTCGATTATAGAGGTTCGAACATCGTCCCATCCGGGGAGTTATTTTTTTTATAATCTAAGTTAGAAATATCACTCGCTTTGATTTTGGATTTTCTATTTTGTTATAACCAGTTTTTCCTTTACCATCTCATCCCCGACTTGCACAAAATACACCCCATTCTTAATTCCATCCAGTGACATTCGATTGTTTTTTCCTTTTAGCTCTGTGCTTTTAACCATGTTCCCCGTCACATCGTATAATTTTAGCGCAGAGTTCAAAGTGAAAAGTGAAGAACGAATATTAAAGAATGTCTTCGCCGGATTGGGATATACTTCCAGCGTTAAGCGGTTAGCGGAAAGCGTTGAGTGGTTTTCTTCTTCAATTCCATTAAGCCCGATTGAATACCAAACATCGTTAAGAACATTACTACCATCATTTCCACCCATCGCCCACATATTATTATCAAATACAACCGAGGTGTGATAAATCCTTGCTGACCATCCGGCATTGGCAGTTGCTTGAGTCCAACTCACTCCATCTGAAGAATACCAGATATCATTCTTATAATTAGCATTATTATCACCTCCACCAATCACCCACATCTTATTATCAAACATAACCGAGGTATGTCCAAACCTTGCTGACCATCCGGCATTGGCAGTTGTTTGTGTCCAGTTCACACCATCTGTAGAATACCAGACATCATTTCTACAATTACTCAAATCAAATCCACCCATCACCCACATCTTATTGTCAAATACAACTGAGGTATGTAAAAACCTTGCTGACCAGCCGGCATTGGCAGTTGCTTGTGTCCAGTTCATACCATCTGTAGAATACCAGACATCATTTCTACAAATACTCAAATCAAATCCACCCATCACCCACATCTCATTATCAAATATAACCGAAGTGTAACCTGATCTAGCTGACCAGCCGGCATTGGCAGCCGCCTCTGTCCAGTTCACACCATTAGATGAATACCAAACATCATTATAAAAATTACTGCCATTGTCATTACACCCTCCCATCACCCACATCTTATTATCAAACACAGCCGAAGCGTGAGCATTCCTTGCTGACCATCCCGCATTTGCCGTTGTTTGTGTCCAGGTCATTTGCGCAAACAGATTTGTTGATAGGATACATATTGAACATATGTATATTACAACCAACAACTTTAGATGTTTCATTATGCCTCCTTTAGGCATCAATTTTATTCTAAAATACCACCAATTAATACCAATACCTATCCTTCGCGATATAATATATAGCTATCGTGAATTGTCAAGGATTTTAGGAATTAAAAGCGAATAGCGAAAAAAGGGGGATATTCTACTAATACTTGTCACACTGAACTTGATTCAAAGTCTACATCCTTTTCGAAAGAGATTTTGTATGGCAAAACTTAAGCCTTGCAGATAAATAACTATTTATATACTTTATCAGAATTTGCCAAATCCTTCATACATAGTATGACTTAGAAAAAGTGCCTTAAAGAGATTATGATTCTCCTGCTCTTCGACTGAGGCATGCCGTTCTGTATTATTCCGCGGTGAAGTATATATTTACCCTTGAAATTAATTAATTTTATATTATATTGTTATAGTGTTAATTAAAGGTATTAAGCATTCAAACTACCACGATTCGACGATTTTGAATACATATGGATTTTCTAACTCGAGTATGGAGGTTCGAATGTCGTCCCATCCGGGGAGGTTTTTTTATAAATGTCATTATTACTATTATCAGCATTGTGTTCTGTTTCAGCACATATTAGACAATCTTGCTTCTTTTGACTAATGTTTCTATTACTAGCAGAAAAATCTATAAACCGAAGAAAAAAATAATTGTCTAATATTTAATCAAACCGGTCTTAGCTATAATCGTTTTATTTTGGGGTCAGGTTTAGCACCCTTGTTTTAGCATCAATCAATTCAGGCATCTTCGCTTCAGCATATTTGTCAATCACAAGAAACTTATTATATTGTTCGAGCGCTTTAGCGGTTAGTCCTTTTTGCTCGTATAATTTTGCCAAGCGGTAATGGTATAAAGGCAGGATAAGAAAACGACCTTTTTGGTTCGGATCAAATGTTATCAAGCGCTCGTATTCGGTGATCGCTTTATCGATTTCACCCCTTTTTATGTATGCTCGTGCCAAAACATCCTGAAAGATTGGTAAATTATAGTGCCCAAGGTCCTCCCACAGGTTTGAAGGCATTTTTAGGTTTTGGTAAACTATAATAACCTTGTCTAGCGAATCTTGAGCAAGTAATGCTTCAGCATAACTAATATCATAATAATAAAACGACAATTCTTTCAATGATAGAACTTCCGGTAAATGTGGCTGTATTGTCTTCAATCTTAGTTTTACTGAATCAATCTGTCCCTCTTTTAAATCTATTGTCATCTTTTGAAAGTTATAGACTACCAAGCCACTTGATGTAAAATTGGGTGATTCTTTAAGTAAATAATAATAAAAATTTTCTGCGCATTGACGCGCTTGTTCGTATTGACCAAGCGAAGCGTAAATATAAACAAATAAATCTTCGCTGCCTCCTCCGCCAAATCTCTGCATAATAGATGAATATTGTTTCAGGTCTTTTAAAGCATGCGCCGAATTTCCAAACAACCAATAGTAATAAAATGCTCTCCACCAATATCCCTTTGTTCTTGAAGCCAGCGTTTGATATGTCGAGATTCTGTTATTAATAAATTTTAATGTTTGGTCATAATCTTCTTTTAAAGCATAAGCATAGGCGAGCTTCACGTCAGAAACAAAATCAGGTTTTATTATCAATGCCTTTTTATAATTCACTATCGCATCATCAAGCTTACCTATTTGAAAATATAAATCTGCCATCGAATCATAAGGATTGGCTTCATCCGGACAAGCCGCGGCATATCGCTTAAAATACTCGATTGCTTTATCAATATTGCCAATAGCGGCATAACTATAAGCGATTGTATTTAATGCTGGGCCAAAATTTGGGTCAAGTTCTAATGTTTTATTAAAGTATTTAATCGCATTATGAAATGAAGCCAAACCATAATAATTTATTCCGACAGACAACCAGGCTCTTTTTTCCTTAGGGAATTTTTTTGTTATTTGTTTTAATATACTGATTGATTTGGAAAAATCATTTTTGACATAGTAGGATTGGGCGTCAATATAAAGACGCTCTTTTTCCGTAGTTTTGTTTTCATATGCCCTGGCTTTTTCAATTGCATCATCGCGCGCCTTCAAATTAGATAATGCATAATAAGTCACTGACAGAAACATATATGCGCTTGCAAAACTCGAATCGATTGCCACCGCTTTTTCGAAATATTTTTGAGCGTCGGCTACATACTGCTTTTCATATGCATCTCTCCCTTGCAAAAAATAGTTATAGGCATCCATTGAACTGGTCGTAACTTCCATAATGTTTTGTGGTGATTCATTTACCTTACGCTCGGATAAACCAACTCCGCGAGATATTTGCTTGCTCAACTCATCAATCTGGGTTTTTAAGATACTCGCAACGCCTTGGCCTTTGGTCGAATAGCTATGTAAAAGTTTCTTGTTCTCGACATCTAATACTTTAGCATCAATTGCAAACATATCACCGGTTTTGATAAAGCTGCCGACCACTACTGCTTCAATACCGTCTTTTTGGCATATCTCAAACGCCAGTTCTTCATCAATTGTCTTGACATTTTCTTTGCCGATTACCTTGAGTAAGTCATACATCCGCTCCCAGGTCATCACGCTTAAATATTTTGACTGCTCTAGATTAGTAATCAGAAGATTGGGGATCGCCTCTGCCAGATAATCCAGACTATTATCGCCGGTTTCGTTCTTAAACAGTATTACCGCAACTGGTCTTCTTTGCGATGCGACAACTTCTTGGAATAAGAACAACTTGATAATTAGAACTGCTATGATTAAACATACCAGAGAAAAAACTGGAATTAAAATTCTGAAGAGCCGCCTTCGCTTTTTCTTTATAGGAGTTTGTGTTATTGTAACTGGTCCTTCTTTTGGACTTATGATAAATGGGAATCTTTTTGAGAACTTTAAATAGCCCCGGTTGTAGTAAACAATAATCGGAATAATACCGAAACAAATTGTAATAATTAACCCTACGATACTAAGTACTAAAGCAATATCCATAACCTACGGGTATTGTAAGTTTAACCCTTATAATGTCAATCATATTCTTTTCCAAAGTAATTAACGATAAAGAGCTAAATCAACCGATGGCAACCATGCGAAATCAAGATAACATAACTGGGAAAAATTTAAACCGTTCTGCCGTGCTTGATTATCAGCATTTGCTAAATCCTTCATACATAGTATTTCTTAGAAAAGTGTTGTTAAGAGATTATAAGCTGAAGATGCGAGAGAGGAAAACAATTGAGCGAGCGCATGGGCAAAGGGACATTTAGGATTAGTGCGAGCGTGATATTGTGGAATATGTAAAGTGCTAATACAAACAACATTAACATTCCTTGCGATGGATTTAAAATAATGATACGAGGACATTGTTCAACCGTGGTGTAATTCTCTTTAAGTCAGAAAAAGAGAAAACTTATACCCCCCTCCGACGGGAAGGTAAGGTAATAATATGTTTATATCGAATGTCAGAGGTGATAGATTTTACAGAGCTCCGAAGCATCTTGACTTTTTCAGAACGCTCCGGTAAAACCCTTGACAATTTATAATCTTCTGTTTAATATTAAGTTGTAGAAAAGAAGTAATTCATAATTATTGACAGGAGGATATTATGAGTTATCATAAAAAAGTAGGGATATTTTTATCAATCGTTATTATAATTTCCATTTGCGAAGGTTCTGTTTGGAAACCAATTATTCCTCAGGCAAGAGACCACGCAAGAATTATCATTGATAGTCTAAACAAACGAGCGATTTTATTTGGTGGGAGTAGTTGGCAACTAGATAACAGATTATATAATGATGTCTGGGAAATCTCGTTAGTTGACTCAAGTTGTTATTATTGGAAACCTTTGCAAGTAACTGGTATTTCACCAAAGGAAAGAGCTGCTGGACTATTTATTTATGACCAACCGCGCCAGCGGGCGATTTTATTTGGGGGCGATACGCTATGGGCATATCGAGTCAATGATTTATGGACATTAAATTTAACAAAAGGTGTTGAGTTTTGGCAACAACTGTCTCCAGAAGGAACTCCTCCGACAGCACGAACTTGTTGTGGTGCAATTTTTCACCCAGGGAGAAATTCAATTATACTTTTTGGTGGTGAGGGTGATATTACACCGGTTTTTAATGATGTGTGGGAATTAAAACTCGACCCGTTAAGATGGCAAGAAATCAATATTACTGGTGTGAAACCACCGGCACGAGGCGCACCCGCCGTAGCATTTGACCACATTAATAATCGAATGGTCATATTCGGTGGCGGTTGTCGTGGCTCCGGACCCTTTTATAATGATGTCTGGGCTTTAGATTTAACCGAAGGAAATGAACATTGGACACAATTATTTCCTACAGGAGATATTCCTTCAACTCGAACAGCTTTTGCTTATGGGTTTGATGAGGAAAGAAATAAACTATATATTTTCGGTGGTTGGAATAATTCAGGTTTGTTAGATGAGGTATATCGGTTAGATATCTCTAACCTTGCCTGGTCAAAATTACTTCCATCAGGTGTTGGTCCTTATATGAGGCGAAATGCGCAAGGCGCATATGACTTTTTTAATGATAATTTTATCGTTTATGGCGGAAATTTAGAATATGCATATTATGTAGGAGATTGCTATATTCTAAATTTGGAAACTTCGGTTGGAAATTTGGAGTGGAATTCTTCGTTAACGATAAACATCAGACCAATAATTTTAGTTAATTCGTTAAATTCTCCGATTGTCTATATTAATTATATTTTACCTAAGCCCGATAACATCAAAGTTGATATTATTGACATCAAGGGCAGAATTGTAAAGCAGATTTTTTCTGGTAAAACGACTTCAATAAATGGTCGGTTAGAGTGGAATAAGAAAAATGAACATAACCAAACTGTATCAACAGGAATATACTTTTGCCGATTAGAAACTGAAGAGCATACATTATCAAAGAAGTTCACTATTTTGAAATAGCAGAGAAAGCAATTGATTTTTGATATTGTTATAGTGTTACCTAAAGATATTAAGCATTCGAGAGCTGCCACGATTTGACGATTTCGAATACATGTGGATCTACTAACTCTATTATAGAGGTTCGAACATCGTCCCATCCGGGGAGTTATTCTTTTTATAATCTAAGTCAGAAATATCATTCGCTTTGAGTTTTGATTTTCTATCTTGTTACAACCAGTTTTTCTTTTATCATCTCATCCCCTACTTTGACAAAATAAACCCCATTCTTAATCCCATTCAGTGGGACGCGAAGCGTAGATGGAGCAGAAGCGACATCAAATTTCAAACTCCTAATTTCTTTTCCTGATACATCAAATATGCGTAGCTTTGAACCTTGAGTATTGAGTGTGGAGCGAACATTGAAAAATGTCTTTGCCGGATTAGGAAAAATATCCAATGATGTGTAGTTGGTTGTCAATGGTCCGCGATTTTCTTGAATAGCTCCGGTCTGCACATATTTAATTGTCAGATAATCATCATAACCGCCAGTACGACTATTTCCTGTAACATAGACGTTTCCCGAACCATCAACCGCTATCGCATTTGCTTCATCTATATCAATTCCTGGTCCATTATACCTTTGAATCCATTGCTGGACTCCGGTTGAATTATACTTGATCGTCGCATAGTCCTCGTTTGTAGTAGAACCGTTGCTATAACCTGTAACATAGACATTTCCCGAACCGTCAAGCGCTATCGCATTTGCATTATCGTAATAATTTCCTGGTCCGTCATATCTTTGAACCCATTGCTGGACACCGGTCGAATTATATTTAATTGTCGCATAATCTGAATAAGTACCAGAACCGCCACTCAAACCTGTAACATAGACATTGCCCTGTCCATTTACGGCAAGAGATGTGGCCCGATCATTACTATTTCCTGGTCCGTCATATGTTTGAACCCACTCTTGAACTCCGGCTGAATCATATTTGACTGTCGCATAATCGTTTGAACTGGAACCGGTCACATAGATATTATCCTGCCCATCTACGGCGATTGCATAAGGCTGATCATCAGTATTTCCCGGTCCGTTATATCTTCTGACCCATGCCGTATCACCAGCCAAATTATACTTAATTGTCGTATAATCATAAGAAGTAGTTGGACCATAACTATAACCTGTTACATAAACATTTCCCTGTCCATCTAAAGCAAGAGAAATAGCCTGATCATTATTATTATCCAGATCATTATATTTTCTCACCCACAATGTTTCACCCGCTGAATTATATTTGATAGTCGCATAATCATAAGAAGATGTTGGACTATAAAAATAACCGGTCACATAGACATTTCCCGAACTATCAACCGCGATCGCATATGCCGCATCATAATTATTTCCTGGTCCAGAATATCTCCGAACCCATTGTTCTACACCAGCTGAATTATACTTGACTGTCGCATAGTCATTGTTGGTTGACGAACTGTAGCTTTCGCCAGTCACATACACATTACTCTGCCCATCAACCGCTATTGCAAATGTCCTATCCCAATCATTTCCTGGTCCATTATATCGTCTGACCCATTGTGTGTCACCGTTAGCATTATATTTGATTGTCGTATAATCAGCAGAAGTGCCTGAGCCATAACTATAACCTGTTACATAGACATTTCCAGAACTATCAACCGCGATCGCATATGCTATATCATAATTATTTCCTGGTCCATTATATCGTCTGGTCCAGGCAGTATCAACCTGAGCTGATATAAATCCAATTACTAACAGAACTAACAAAACTATTTTTTTCATTTGTTCTCCTTATTAAATTGATTAATACAGTTTATCGGTAAAAGCAATGAGTGTCAATTAGCATACTCTGACTTCAATCGGAATATTAAAAACATTATGCAAATAGTATCTTATGATTTATCTTGTAACAACCAATTTCTCCTTCATCATCTCATTCCCGACTTTAACAAAATAAATTCCATTCTTTATACCATCAAGAGAAACGCGGTTGTTTTTCCCTTTCAGCTCTTCGCTTTTGACTATGTTCCCCGTCACATCAAATATTTTTATCTCTGAGTGGTCTGTGGTCTTCGGTAAGCGGATAGTGAAGAATGTTTTTGTCGGATTGGGATATACAGAAAAATTATCAATTTTTAATTTACAATTTTCAATTGTTTCTGCTACTCCCTGCCCTTGTACATATTTAATTGTTGTATAGTCAGAATTCGCACTAGCACCAGAACTCGAACCCGTGACATAAATATTATTTGCATCATCTATTGCTATTGCAGAAGCATTATCACTGCCATTTCCTGTTCCATTATACCTTTGAACCCACTGCGGTATACCTCCTGAATTATACTTGATTGTCGCAAAGTCTGCTGTTGTGCCAGTACTGTAAGTCGTACCCGTAACATAAATATTATTTGCGTTATCTAACACCATCGCATAAGCTACATCACTGCCATTTCCTGAACCATTATATCTGGTCAGCCACTCCTGAACACCGGTAGAATTATATTTGACGGTCGTAATGTCCAGGGATGTGCCTGAACCATAACTTCCACCCGTGACACAAACATTACTTGACTCATCTACCGCGATTGCGTAAGCATAATCCGCGCTGTTTCCTGAACCATTGAATTGTCGCACCCAGGTCGTATCACCGGATGAATTATATTTAATTGTCAGATAGTCATTATTTGCACCAGAACTATAGCTATAACCCGTCACATACACATTGCCCTGTCTATCAACCGCTATTGCCTTGGCTTCGTCTGCGTCATTTCCTGCTCCATTATATCTTGCCACCCATTGCTGAACACCATTGGAATTATACTTTATTGTAGCGTAGTCATCAAATGCAGTGGCACTACGGCTCGAACCGGTGACATACACATTGCCGGTCCGGTCGACTGCGATTGCCGAAGCACCGTCGGTATTATTTGCCGGTCCATTATATCGTCTAAGCCATACCGTATCGCCGTTTGCATTATATTTTATTGTTACATAGTCAGCACCGCTACCAGTACCTACATCCATACCCGTAACATAAGTATTGCCTGCCGTATCTACGGCTATTGCATAAGCGAAACTCTCACCATTTGTTGGTCCATGATATCTTCTGACCCAAACTGTATCGCCAGCCGAATTATATTTGATTGTTGCATAGTCATGATTTGTACCCGAACCATAACTCGCACCAGTAACATAAACATTGCCTGCGTTATCTAATGCCATTGCATAAACATGATCATCACCATTTCCTGGTCCATTATATCTTCTTACCCAGACTGAATCACCAAGAGAATTATACTTAATTGTTGTGTAGTCATAATCTGTACCAGAACCATAACTCGGACCAGTAACATAAACATTGCCTGTCCGGTCGACAGCGATTGCCGAAGCATTATCGGTATTATTTCCTGGTCCATTATACGTTCTAACCCAGGCGGTATCGACCTGTGCATATAAGAGAGTAGGGAGCAATGAGCAGAGAGCAAATACAATTACTAACAACATTTTATATTTATTCATTTTTTCCCTTTCATCTTTCTTACCCGAATATTAATTAAAACCAATCGATTGTCAAGGATTTTAGAACTAAAAGCGGATAGCGAAAAACGGAAAATATTCTACGTATCACTTAGAAAAAGCGCTGATAAGAGATTTACGAACTCTTATTCTTATCTTATTGATAAAGGATATGTTAGATAATAAAGCAGTCGCAGTATATACTTACCCTTGAAATTAATGGATTTTATATTATATTGTTATTGTGTTAATTAAAGGTATCAGGCATTCAAACTACTACGATTTGACGATTTCGAATACGTGTGGATCTACTAACTCTATTATAGAGGTTCGAACATCGTCCCATCCGGGGAGTTATTTTTTTATAATCTAAGTCAGAAATATCATACGTTTTGATTGTTGATTTCTATCTTGTTACAACCAGCTTCTCCTTTATCATCTCATCCCCTACTTTGATAAAATAAACCCCGGGCTTTATTCCTTTAAGCGAAACTCTCATTTCAGCAATCTTGCCATTGTGAGCTGAAGGTGAATCAATCTCCTTTAATAGTTTTCCCGAAACATCAAACATTCTCAGCATTTGGCTTTTAATAGATGACGGAATACGGGCAACGAAAAACGATTTTGCTGGATTCGGATACACTTCAACACCGCTTGTCTTTGCGAGCGGTAGCGAAGCAATCTCCTCTATCCCTTGCGTCTGCACATATTTAATTGTCGCAAAGTCAGTATTAGTGCTTGAAACAGCACTATAACCGGTCACATACACATTGCCTGAATCATCTACGGCAAGAGCAGCAGCTTCATCATAATCATTTCCCAGTCCGTTATATCTTTGAATCCACTCTTGGACACCAGCTGAATTGTACTTTATTGTTGCATAATCCGCATTTGTGCCAGTGCTATAACCGGTCACATACAGATTGCCCGAACCATCTAACGCAAGAGCAGAAGCCTCATCATCGCCATTTCCCGGTCCATTATATCTTCTTACCCATAAAGTATCGCCGTTTGAATTATACTTAATTGTCGCATAGTCATAAGCAGTGCCAGAACCATAACTCTCTCCTGTAACATACACATTACCCTGTCCATCTATGGCAAGAGAATTAGGCTCATCATCACTATTTCCCGGTCCATCATATCTTCTTGCCCATAGTGAATCGCCATTTGAATTATATTTGATTGTCGCATAATCATCAGAACCTGAGCCGGCACTATAACCGGTCACATACACATTGCCCGCTCCATCTACTGCAATCGCACATGCCCAATCATTGCCATTTCCCGGTCCATTATATTTTTGAGCCCATTGTGGAACACCAGCTGAATTATACTTAATTGTCACATAGTCATCAGAAGTGCCTGAGCCACGGCTTTCTCCGGTCACATACACATTGCCCGCTCCATCTATGGCAAGAGCATAAGCCCAATCATCGCCATTTCCCGGTCCATTATATCTTCTTACCCATAAAGTATCGCCGTTTGAATTATACTTGATTGTCGCATAATCTAATGAAGTGCCTGAACCAGAACTGCCACCGGTCACATACACATTACCTGAATCATCAACGGCAAGAGCAGAAGCCCCATCACCTATATTTCCTGGTCCATTATATAGTCTTACCCATACTGTATCGCCAGCCGAATTATACTTAATTGTCCCATAATCATCATAACCGCCTGCGGCAACGCCTCCGGTCACATACACATTACCCTGTCCGTCTATTGCAATCGCCTTCACCCAATCCCAAGCATTTCCCGGTCCATTATATCTTTGAGCCCACTCTTGGATACCAGCTGAATTATACTTAACTGTGGCATAGTCCATATAAGTGCCATAACTAATACCTGTCACATACACATTACCCTGTTCGTCAACCGCTATCGCACGTCCCCCATCAACACCATTTGCCGGTCCGTTATATGTTCTTACCCAGGCAGTATCGACCTGAGCTTGCAAGTAAGTAGGAAGTAGCGAGCAGAGAGCAGATAGGATTGTTATTAAAACATTATATCGATTCATCGTGTCCTCCTTTAGGCATCGATTTTATTCTAATGTATTCTAAAATACCACCAATATAAAAACTAATACCCATACCTGGTGATATAGTAAATAGCTATCTTGAATTGTCAAGGATTTTAGGACTTAAAAGCGAATAGCGAAGAACGGAAAAATTCTACGTATTACTTAGAAAAAGCGCTGATATGAGATTTACGAACTCTTATTCTTAACTTATTGATAAATGATATTTTAGATAATAAAGCTGTCGCAGTATAAACTTACCCTTGAAATTATTTGATTTTGTATTATATTGTTATAGTGTTAAAAAATATATCAAGCATTCGATCTACCAGGATCGGACAATTTCGAATACATGTGGATTTACTAGCTCGATTATTGAGGTTCGAACATCGTCCCATCCGGGAGGTTTTTTAAAATATTAAGGTTAAATAATATTGTTTAACATATCTTTTTTCCTTAATGGTGAAGAAGTAAATACATCCGTACCATCCAATCTTAACACTTTATCTTTCATCCGTAATCATCTCAACTTAACCGGAACTAAAGAAGGTTGTTCGGAAGGAGATTGCGGTGCATGCACGATTGTCATTGGTAAAGTGCGCAATGAAAAAGTTAGATATGTTGCGGTTAACTCCTGTCTAATCCCTGCAATACGATTGCATGGCAAACATCTTGTAACAATTGAAGGTTTAGGAAGTCCTGATAATCTCCATCCGATTCAGCAAGCGCTATTAGATTATCATGGTATTCAGTGCGGTTATTGTACGCCTGGTGTTGTGATGTCGCTTTTCGGATTATTTCTTAATAACAAACGACCAACTGAAAACGATATTCATAATGCTCTTGAAGGAAATCTGTGCCGTTGCACAGGTTATGAATCTATAAAAAAAGCAGCGATTTTTATAGCAAATCGATTTAAAAATTATCCCAATAAATTATTACCCTCTTATTTTACCGAGATTAACAAAAAGCTACTTTCATTTAATAAAAGAATCCTTTGGAAACAAGACATTAATGAAACTTATAATAATTATAATATACCTAAATCACTTAAAGAGCTTTTTACTAGTTGGGACGACACAAGCAAGTACGAATCCTGCAAGATAATCAATGGTGGCACGGATTTGATGGTTGATATTAATATTAAAAAGAATTTATATAACAAATTTATCGATATTTCTGAAATCGAAGAAATTAATTTTATCCGACGGAAAAACCATTCAACATTAATTGGTGCTGGGACAACTTTTTCTGAAATCTTGGAGAATTGTATTATCAAATTAAAACTACCAATAATTATTTCAACCATTTTGCAAATCGGTTCTCAACAGATACGCAATATCGCAACTATCGGCGGTAATATTGGCAATGCTTCACCAGTTGCTGATTTGACAACCGTACTCATTGCTTTAGATGCAAAATTAATACTTAAATCAAAATCTGGGCTAAGAAAAGTTAATCTGTCAGATTTTTATCTCAGTTACAAAAAGATATTACTCAGAACAAATGAGATTATTTTTGCTATCGAAATACCGATAAAAAAGACGCTGACCAGTTTTGAAAAAGGTGCTAAGCGAAAAGCAGTTGACATCGCATCGGTCAATTCTGCTATTTGTTTAGAACTGAAAAACCGAACAATAACAAACGCAAGAATCGCTTTAGGTGGAGTTGCACCATTTCCTGTATTAGCTGTAAAAGCGAGCTCATACCTGAAAGGAAAAATTATTACTAAAGATACCACAAAAAAGGTATCATCAATCTTGAATGCTGAAATAAAACCGATTAGTGATTTACGGGGTAGTAAAGAGTTCCGTACATTACTCGTGAGAAACCAGATTACTAGACACTTTTTAAAATTATTCCCGGAATTATATGCATAGTAATAAAGACAATAAATATCGGGAAACATTCCCCCAGCATTTAAGTGGTAAGTGGCTGGTCACCGGTAAAGCAAGATTTATCTTTGATGAACCCAAACCAAAAGACCTGCAATTTGTCAAAATCTTAACCAGTCCTCATGCCCATGCCAGAATTGTATCGATAGACAAATCGCAAGCACAAAATATCAAAGGAGTGTCGACGGTTCTGTCTGCTGAAGATATTCCCGGCAAAAATCAAATCGGAGTGGTGGCTAAAGATGAACCACTCCTGCCACATAGTAAAGTCAATTATGTCGGTCAGCCGGTTGTAATTGTTGCCGCTGACTCTGTAGCAATTGCGGAAACCGCAATAAAACAGATAAAAATAAAGTATAAACTACTCAAACCAATTTTATCTATTAACCAAGCATTAAAAAATAATTCTCTACTCAGCGAAATCAGAAAAATCGAATCGGGCAATATTCAAAAGGGATTTGCTCAGTCGGATTATGTCATTGAAGGTTTGGTTAACACCTGTTCTCAGGACCATTTCTATCTTGAAACCCAAATTGCGCGAGCGATACCGACTGAAGACAATGAATTTATAATACAATCTGCAACCCAAAGCCCGAGTGAAGTACAGGATGTAGTTGCAAGAGTGCTTGGCTTAAAAAATAAGGATATTACGGTTGATGTAAGACGACTTGGCGGCGGGTTTGGCGGCAAAGAACGTGCTGCAACCATCTGGGCATGTCTTGCCGCGCTTGCTGCGTATAAAACCAGAAAACCATGTGAACTGAGACTCAGTCGTGTTGATGATATGTCATGGCGCGGAAAACGTCATCCAATGGAATGCAAATATAAGGTTGGTTTTAACAAAGACGGGAAAATGAAAGCTTATGCAATCGAATTTAATATTAAGGGCGGTGCTTATACTGACCTTTCCTTGGCAATTATGCAACGGGCAATGGTTCATGCGGACAATGCTTATTTTATGCCTAATGCTCGAATAATCGGTCGTCCTCTGCGTACTAATTTTCCACCCAATACCGCATTACGCGGATTTGGTGCACCCCAAGGAATATTTGCTATTGAATACACTATGGAGCGCATCTCGCATAAACTAAAAATCGACCCGATTAAAATCCGACAGGCAAATCTCTACCAGACCGGACAAAAAACACCTTATGGTCAAAAGATTCAAGATTCTAATCTCAGTGAATTATTTGATAGACTCAAGAAAAATTCCGGATATGATAAATTAGTTCAGGACGTACACAAATTTAACCATAAAAGTAATTATATAAAAAGAGGCATCGGTATAACACCGGTAAAGTTTGGTTTATCTTTTACTAAAATTTCGCACAATCAGACATCGGCGTTAATTTGGATTTATGAAGACGGAACAATATCCGTCTCACACGGTGGAATCGAAATGGGACAGGAGGTAAATACCAAAGTTGCTCAGGTTGTTGAAAAACAATTCGGAGTCAGTCTTGACCGAATCAGAATTGAAAGCAATAACACAAGACGAATCGGTAACTCTACGCCGACCGCTGCATCGGCGTGTGCTGACTTAAATGGTAATGCGGCAAAGATTGCTGCCGATAAAATTATTTCAAAATTAAAACATTTTGCCCAAAAGCTGCTTTATCAAAAACAGAAAACTAAACTGGAAAATATCGTATTTAAGAATAATATAATCTTCGATAAACAAAATCCTAAATCATTTATCACTTTTACGGATTTAGTTAAAATGGCGTTTGCCGAACGAATTCCTTTGTGTGCACACGGTTTTTACAAAACACCGAACATCAATTTTGACCCGATTAAAGGACAGGGCAGTCCATTCTTATATTTTGTTTATGGCTGTGCTTTATCATTGGTTGAAGTTGACGTTTTATCTGGTAACTTTACGATCAAAAAAACTTATATTGTTCACGAGATGGGTAAATCTTTAAACATAGCAATTGACCGCGGTCAGATTGAAGGTGCATTTTTACAGGGAGTTGGCTGGCTGACAATTGAAGAATTATTATATGATGACAAAGGATTTTGTATTACCAACACACCTTCAACTTATAAAATACCTACGATTAAAGATATTGCACAAGAGTTAAATATCGAAATGATTGAACGGGATACTCCATATTCCAGTGTTCTGGGTAGCAAGGCAATCGGCGAACCGCCATTAATTTATGGCGAATCGGTCTTTTTTGCTATTAAAAATGCTATTGAGTCAGTTGCGGATTATAAATTCGAAACCAATCTTACAATACCCGCAACCCCAGAATCAATAATTATGGCAATTGAAGAATTAAAGAAAATATCTGATTAATAAACCATGAGTATTAAAGTCAATATCCGAGAACATGACCGAAATCAATTTCGTAATATCCTTGAAGGCTGTTTGGTTTATGGTCTAGGTGACCTTTTAGCACAGATTATCCTTGGCACTCCGAGTATCATAAGAACAATCGGTGTTGGTTTTATCGGTGGAACCGTTTATGCACTGGAAGTGCCGCTATGGTTTCGGATGATTGAAGGAACTTTTTGCCATGCAACAGATAAAATCCGGGCGTGTCAGTTGTTTAAAGAACCAAATCAGGAAAATATTTGTTATCTGGATTACAAAGGTCGTACCCTGATGGCGATGAGTTATTTCAATCCAGTCTGGATTGCACGACATATGTTCTTTCTATCATTATTAAATGCAATGAGCGCCGATATCGCTTTTATTTCACCGTTCAGAGTATTTCTGCATTTGATTCCGGTCGCTGTTAAGTCTTTTCTTATCTGTATTCCCATAACCGTGATTGGTAATTTTGTTGTACAGAACAGAATTAAAATGAAGTACCGCTTAATAGGCAGTGCGGTTTTAAGTGCGATTTGTGTATTTTGGTTTGCGATTTCCAAAGTATTGCTCGGAGGTTAAAATCGAACGCGATGTCAATAAAAAAATACAGGAAATTATCGAAAATAATATTCCAGCTTATCTTGCAACCGTCACATCAGTAATTTCGTCTGCGCCGATCAATCTTGGCAAACGGATGATTATTTATGAAAACGGTAAAATTTTTGTAACGATCGGAGGTGGTAATTTAGAAAAACAAGTCATTGATTATATTATCAAAAATAGACCATTAGAGATAATCAAACTTGGGTTTGATTTGAGTAGAAAAGGATTGATAAAAATGGTTTGCGGTGGTTCGGTTGAAGTTTTGATTGAACGATTGCACAACCCATTTTTATTTTACATTATCGGTGCCGGACACTGCGGAATTGAACTGTCCGGTCTTGCTAAAAAAGCTGGTTTCTATGTCAACGTGATTGACAACCGCAAAGAATGGGCAAATAAGGAAAAACACCCCTCAGCCGATAAAATCACTATAACCCCATACAAAAATATTGATAAGCAAATCAATTTTACTAATAACACTTATATTGTTATAATGACGCACAACCACCAATATGATGAACTGATTTTAAGAAAGAGTTTGCGAAAACAACATAAATATCTTGGAATGATTGGCAGTCAAAACAAAGTTAATGATTGTTTTAGAATGTTAATCAAACAAGGATTTACAAGGAAAGAACTATCAAAAGTTTTTAGCCCGATTGGCTTTGGAATTGGCTCAATGACTCCATCCGAAATCGCTATCAGTGTTATGGCACAAATCATCGCAGTAAAAAATGAAGTTAAAACTATTCCCTTCAATTCCAATCCATTACTGTAAATTCCATCCCTTGACCAGATATCATAGAGAACACAGAATAAATAGAGAAAAGTCATAATAGAAAATAATTCTTGGAAAATTATATTTTCGGTTACAGAAAACAGAAATTTATCATTATCAGATTTTTTCCGTTATTTTTAGATTTTACATTGTAATTTTGATTTATACTATAGGTATAATTGGTATACATGTTTATCCTTTAGAAAACTTAATTCGTAGTCGATGTGATAAGCCCCCAGGCAAACCAGTGGGTAACCCGCGGTTAAGCCTGGGGTATACCCTAGGGCTTAATTTTAGGGGTTTCCCAGCTCTTTGTTGCGTATTTTACCAACCTGTTTACCAATGATACCACTTATAAGACTAACAACTATGTTGACCGCCATGTCCTTCAGTATCGGGATTATGCCATATAACTTTAATATGATAAACTTTCAGTTATTGCACTTTTAAGAGTAAATGTAGTCTATATTTATGTTGACATTATTTTGATATTTCGTATTATCTTATGATGCTGATTGACTTGTTGATACTGGTGGTTGTATTGATTTCAGTTATCATCGGCATTGTACGGGGTTTTGTCAAGGAACTATCCGCAATCGTCGGCTTGATTCTCGGTATCTACATCGCCGCATTCCGCTATCCCATCGTGGAAAAATACATAATAAAAACCATAACTAATCCTTCAATTGCCAAAGTTACCAGTTTTATCATTTTATTCTTAGTTGTATTCTTCCTGGTAATAATCCTTGGCATATTATTACAGAAAGCGATTCATCTTGTTATGCTTGGCTGGTTGGATAAACTGCTCGGCGGTATATTCGGCATTGTCAAAGGTCTGATAATTTCGTGGTTATTATTGATGCTTGCAACTGCTGTATATCCGAAATCGTACAACTCGATCCAGAAATCAACATTTGCACCAAAATTGTTCGAACTGGGAGCAAAAATAACCAGAATACAAATTAAGATACCAAATACTAAAAAACTATTGACACAATCAAAAAATTTTGATATATTGAACTTAAATTACAAAGCCAACATCAAATAACAAATATTTATGATGGCATAAACAAAAAAAGAAAGGAACGATTATGAAAAAACTATTAATCGCAACAATTTTTATCGCATTCGCATTAGCGGTAAGCTGTCAGGCACCGCAGGATGTTAAAGCGCAACTCGACAAACAAAGCGCACAAATCCAAACATTGGAAAAAACTATCCAGGACCAAGCTGCAAAACTTGAACAAGTAAAGATGGATTTAGATAAACTTATGGTCGATTTGCATAAGAAAACAGCCGGAACGACTACTACTACACAACCAACACCACCAACCCGCGTTGGACGATAAATCAAGGAGGTAAATAATGAAAAAACTATACCTTTTAGGAGCATTGCTAATAATTAGTACTGCTGTATTACTTTTTACATCATGTGAAACTACCACGAGTGGCGCACCAACAAGCTTCGCGATTGAAGCTGCAACTAGTACTACAGTAAAATTAACTTGGGCAGTACCGACTGAAGGAACACCGGATAAATATAGAGTTTATTTCAAGCCATTGGGCGCAACAGGATTTTATGAAGTAACTGAGCTTGCAAATACAGTTTTTACATATACTCATGACCCATTGGATAGTACTGGTACATATTATGTTGCAGCAAAAGCTGGCTCGAACGAATATGAATCTGATACAAAAACGACAATCCCGATTCATGGAACATCAACCAGTCTTGCCGAGTTAAATGCAACTGGTAATAGCGGATATGGTTGGACACGAGCTGATGGTGCGGCTGGAGTATTTTCAATGACCTCAGCATCAAACGCATCGAGCGTCGATTTGTATTTGACTAATTTTGCTGCTAACTATACAACAACACCTTATAATATAGCATCCCCAGATATGGGACCGACTGACGCGGGTGGTGTTGTCCCGACTGGCTCTTGGCGGGTCAATGGAATATCAGATCCGGTCACCGATCCACAAGCCGCGCTCCCAGCGAATTCTGCAACAACATATTTTAATTATACTTCGATTAGTGCTTATCCCAGTTATCTTGGAGTATATACTGCCGATGGTTATTATGCGATGATTAAAGTGGATGGACTGAACTCATCTGCGGGCACAGTTTCTGCTGAATCCTGGTACCAATTAGTAAAAGGCTTAAGACTAATCCAACACTAAACAATATCTTTTTACAAAGCCCTGGGTATTTTACTCGGGGCTTTTTTATTACTGAAATCACTCTTGACATTTCAGATATTTTTATATAAGCTATGCGAATGTCTATGAGTTCATTCTTTAGAAATTTAACCGAGCGATTCTCTAACGATGTCGCGATTGATTTAGGTACTTGTTCAACTCTTATCTATGTTAAGGGCAAAGGTATTCAACTGCGTGAACCGTCAATCGTTGCGATTGATGATTCTGACCATAAAGTCGTTGCGATTGGTAATGAAGCAAAAAAAATGCTTGGTCGCACACCTGCGGGTATTCGAGCTATCCGACCGATGAAAGACGGAGTTATCGCAGATTTTGCAATCGTCAAAATCATGTTAAAAACCTATATCGAAATGGTTCAAAAGAAAAAGTTATTTGTCCGTCCCCGCATAATTGTTTGTGTCCCTTCAGGTATAACTGAAGTTGAGAAACGGGCGGTTCACGATTCGGTTGAAGCAACTGGTGCCAGAGAAGTTTATCTTGTTTCCGAACCGATTGCCGCTGCGATGGGGGCCGGCTTACCAGTTGAAGCACCTACCGGTAATATGATTATTGATATCGGTGGTGGAACCACCGAAATTGCGGTTGTTGCTCTGTCCGGTGTGGTTAACGCTAATTCCATTCGTATTGCGGGCGATGAAATGGATGAAGCAATCATTAACTATGTCAAGAAAAATTATAATTTAATCATTGGCGAACAAACCGCCGAGAACATTAAAATAACGATTGGCTCAGCTTATGCGACCAGCAAAGATGAAATAATGGAAGTGAAAGGTCGTGACTTAGTCTCGGGTATTCCCAAGACAATAAAAGTCACTGGTGCAAAGATCCGCGAAGCCTTGGAAGAACCGGTATCATTGATTGTTGACGCGGTCCATCTGGCACTAGAAAAAACCCCACCCGAATTAGCTGCCGATATTGTCGACCGCGGGATATATATGGCCGGTGGTGGTTCACTTTTGAAAGGGTTGGATGCACTGATTAAAGAAGAAACAAATCTACAAGTTTTTATTGCCGAAAACCCAATCGACTGCGTGGTCATTGGGGCAGGAAAGATTTTAGAAGATATTTCCGGTCACGCGAAGTTAATTTTAGAGACGCAGTAAATATTTAATTCTTGTAAATTCGATTTTGAAATCATAATGAAATGGCGAAACGCATCTTCATCTTCATATTAGCGCTTGGTTTTGTAATATTCTTCCTACCATCGAAAATAAAACTCCCGATTACAAAATATCCGAGATTCATTTTATTATATCCGCTCAATGGCATCAATCAGGTGTTATCGAATCTAAAAACACATCGAAAAGATTTTCAGTATTTGCAGGAACTGACCACCCAACTGAAAATTGAGAATGCACAACTTCGAGAAAAAGTATTTAAAAATCATGAAATCGCCAACAGTCCGGTATTGGTAAATTCCGATTTGGTTTCTGCAAATATTATTGCAAGAGATAACGAAACCGGTGTTAAGTTTTTGACCATCGATAAAAGTAATCGAAATAACTTAGCTATTAATATGCCGGTGATAAATGTAAATGGTGTTATTGGAAAAATTATTGAAACAAATAACAATCAGTCGATTATAGAAACTGCACTCAGTCCAGGTCTTAAAATTAGCGCGCTCGACCAGCGCAGTCGTGTAAACGGAATTATTGAATATTCTGATTTATCAAACCTTCGTTTTAAGTACGCATTTTCCGAAAGCGATATTCAAATCGGTGATACAATAAGCACTTCTGGTCTTGGCGGGATATTCCCGCGCGGTCTTGTTATCGGAATAGTAATGCGAACCCAGCTCGACCCGACTCATTTCTTTCAATATGTTGAAGTAAAACCGTCAGTTAACTTTAATACAATCGACCAAGTTTTCATTATCACGAGTAAAATATCTCTTTATGAAGAATATATTCCCAAAGCTAGCCAGTATGATGACTTGTATAATTTGAAAGCGGGGATACCAATGACACCACGAATCAGGTAAAACATGAAACTAATTTTTAGATTAGTTGTACTTTATTTACTGTTTCTAATTCAAACTGCGGTTATCCGACCGCAGCTTGATTTGGTTGTGTTAGGATTAGTAATCTTTTGTCTGCATGATACGCTTATGTTCTCAATAATTTTGGGTGTATGGTGCGGCATTCTTTTAGGACTTGTCAATCCATTACATTTCGGATTCCATATTATCGTGCTTTCCTTTATCGCCTATGCCTGTAATAATATTCGACGTTTTATTTACAAATACAAATCTTATTTTATCGGTATTCTGATAATTGCTATATTATTTAAGTACATTCTATCACTGATTTTTCTTGGTGCTCAACAATCATTTGTATCTTGGATTCTAGCAACTTTAATTATCCTATTAATCGCAATTCCTTTAGAAAATCTAACCGTAAACGTTTTTTACAAACAATGGAAAATGCAGGTTACCGAAAACAGTTACTGATTCTTGTAATATTATTTTTTCTATTAATTATTGGTAAATTAGTCCAATTACAAATAATTTCCGGGAAACGCTATTTTCGGCTGGCCGAAGCAAATCGTATTAGAAAAATCTACACCCCTGCTCCGCGTGGCAGGATTTTCTCGCAAGACAGTATAATCCTGGCCGATTCCCGACCGTCATTTGCGATTTCGGTTATCCCATTGGAAGCGGATAGCCAAACTTTAATCAACATTTCCAATTTTGCTCAAATCGACTATCCGGGAATCAAACAATGGTTTGACAATATCGCTTATCTGCGGACTCCGATAAAAATAAAAAGAAATATTGATATGCCGACTGTGTTAAAAGTGGAAGAAAACTCACAATCACTTCCCGGTGTTTCGATTGAAGTGGAACCAATCCGTACCTATCCCAACGGCATAGCATCCGCTCATATTCTCGGGTATTTAAGCGGTATTACCCCCGACGAGATAAAAAAAGATACATTCTACCGTCCCTGGCATTTTATCGGGCGCAGCGGTATCGAAGCTGAATACGAAAAATTCTTACGTGGTAAAGAAGGTATCCGCTATACAGAAATTGATGCGTCGGGTCGTGAAATCGGTCCGATTCCGGAAAAACGAGAAATCTATCCCGAAGCGGGTAATGATGTTTATTTGACGATCGACGCTCAAATACAGACATTAGCATATGAATTGGTGAGCAAGTATAAAAAAGCAGCGGTGGTCGGTCTCGATTTGCATGACGGCGGTATAATTTGTCTTGTATCCCAACCCGGTTTTGACCCGGAAAAAATTTCACAGGGTATTGAGGGTGATGAATGGGGAAATCTCATTAAAGATAAGACATCACCGCTTTTAAACCGTGCGACTTTTTGCAGTTACCCTCCTGGTTCGACTTTCAAACCATTAATTGCATTGGCAGGATTAGAATCTAATACTATTGACCAATGGTCACGATTCTCGCCGTGTCTGGGAAGTTTTACTTATGGTAATAGAACATTTAAATGCTGGTCAAAACATTATTCATTAAGTTTGCACGATGCTATCGTTTACTCCTGCAATGTCTTTTTTTATCAGCTGGGACTAAAAATCGGTCTTAATAAACTGTCTTCTTATCTTCAACTTTGGGGTATTAATCAAAAAACCGGGGTTGATTTACAACCTGAAAAAAAGGGCAATGTACCAACTCAACAGTGGCTGGATGAAAAATATGGGAAGAATAAATGGACCAAAGGCATATTACCGAATCTTGGAATCGGGCAGGGTGAAATACTTGTAACACCTTTGCAACTAGCTTTAATTTACGCTGCAATCGCCAAGGATGGTGAATATTATACTCCGCATCTGCTTCGTCAGATTAAAAATGGAAACCAAATAATTAAAATATACACACCGGAAAAGAAAATTATTCACATTAGTCTGGAGAATATAAAAATTATCAAAGATGCTTTAATCGATGCAGTGAAATATGGTACGGGTGGGGCGGCACAGGTGTATGGTGTTTCGGTTGCTGGAAAAACCGGCACTGCACAAAATCCCCCAAATCCTGACCATGCCTGGTTTGCTGGTTATGCACCAGCTGATAATCCTGAAGTTGTATTCTGTGTTATTGTGGAAAATGCCGGCAAAGGCAGTTCGGTTGCGGCGCCGATTGTCGGAGAATTGATGAGTAAATATTTTGAACTTAAACAATCCCGACAAAATCATGAATAGACTGCGAATATCGCCAATTTTTCTTGCATCGTTTGCGATTTTGATTATTGGACTAATCACAATATATAGTGCGGTTGGAAAGACAATTTTATTACGCCAGATTATCTGGACGATAGTTGCGATTGCCGGTTTTATTATCGCGTATCAGGTTCCCCGACGAATCTGGGAAAATATTGCTGTCTATTTATGGTTATTTATTTTTTTATTATTGATTATTGTATTATTTATCGGTACTGGCATTGGCGCTAAACGCTGGTTTAGTGTCGGTTTTGTCAACTTCCAACCCAGTGAATTCGCCAAACTTGCGATGGTTCTTTTGCTTGCTCAGTATTGGGCTAACCGGAAAATCCGGTTCAGTACCCATGATTTAATCGTGCCAATAATAACCGTTTTAATTTATACTGGCTTGGTATTTATGGAGCCGGATTTAGGTACTGCTTTAGTTTTTCTACCAATCCTTGCTGTGATGCTTTATTACAAAGGTCTGTCTTTATTTCACATTTTCCTTTTATTTTCTCCCCTGTTAAGCTTTGTATTTGGCTTTTCTTTGTACACATACATACCATTTTTCGTTATCTTGGTTGCGATATCATACAAAAGAACTACCATTGTCTCGTGGTTGACCACAATTGCGATAAATATTATCTCTGGCTTATCATCACCGATAATCTGGGCGCACCTTAAAGATTATCAAAAGGCGCGGATTATCGGATTTCTTTCGCCATGGCTTGACCCAAGAGGTATGAGCTGGAATCTAATTCAATCTCGGATTGCGGTCGGTTCTGGTCGTTTGTTTGGCAAGGGCTTTCTATCCGGTACCCAGAAAAAATTAGCCTTTCTCCCCAATCGTCATACTGATTTTATCTTTTCGACCCTGGCTGAAGAATTTGGATTTATCGGATGTATTATTGTTTTACTATTATACTTCTATTTGATTTACCAGTTTATCAATACTGCGCGAAAAGCCCGCGACGAATTTTCCGGTCTGGTTGCGATTGGTTTGGCAACCGTATTAGCATATCAGGTTTTTGTAAACATCGGTATGGTTTTGGGCTTACTGCCGATTACTGGAATTGCATTACCTTTCTTGAGTTATGGCGGAACATCATTACTATTCTTTTTTACTAGCTTTGGATTAATTTTAAATATTCGTAACAAACTCGAATGACCAACTTAAAATCATTAACTTTTCAAGGACTCACCGATTTGGTAAAACGGCTAAAGTGGGAAGACTATCGGGTAAAACAGATTTTTTCCTGGATTTGGCAAAAAGGAATCAGCGATATCAATTTAATGACCAATTTAGCAAAACCGAAACGGGAGCAGCTCCAAAAAGAATGTTACATCAGTGCATTGAAATTATCGGATAGAAAATACGCTCAAGACCGGGCAGAAAAATTTCTATTCACTCTGGAAGATAATCACAATATTGAAAGTGTCTTTATCCCTGAATCTACCCGTAAAACAGTCTGCGTTTCAACTCAGGTCGGCTGCGCCCTGGACTGTAAAATCTGCTATACCGGGAAAATGGGATTTACCCGAAACCTTAAATTCTATGAAATCGCTGACCAGGTTTTACAGGTTCAATTACTAACCGGCGAACGAATTAGTAATGTCGTATTTATGGGTATGGGCGAACCATTCTTGAATTATCATGAATGCCTGAAAGCGATTGAGACAATTAATTCCGATTTTGGGCTGAATATCGGTGCTCGTAAAATTACCGTCTCAACCTCAGGTATTATTGAGCGAATCTATGATTTCGCTGATTTTCCTCTACAGGCAAAATTGGCAATATCACTCAATGCTGCGAATGCTGAGTTAAGAAATGAATTAATGCCCATCAATAACAAATATCCATTAAAAGAATTAATCAAAGCGGTTAAATATTACGTTGATAAGAAAAAGAAGCGTGTCACCTTTGAATATGTTTTAATCAAAGGTATCAATGACCAACCTAAAGATGTTAAGGCATTGGTAAAATTACTCATGGGAATCTCCTGTAAAATCAATCTTATCCCGTTCAATGCGTATCCCAAGAGCAAATTCTTAAGTCCGAGTATTGAAGAAATGCAAGAATTTGCCGATAAACTTTATCCGGAATTGCCTGCAATAACGATAAGAAAAAGCCGGGGCAGTGAAATCCTTGCCGCCTGCGGACAATTAGCTGGTAAAGTATCTAATATGTAATCTTTAAAAATACAGAGCTCAGCTAAAAATAATCCTTGACAAATTATTAATTTTATATTAATATATGCTTATATGTGCATTAATGACTATATTAAACTGAACCACGGTTTGAACGGCGCTATTTTGTCATTGCGAGCCTGCGAAGCGGGCGTGGCAATCTCAAGCTATGTAAAATAGGAGATTGCTTCAGTCACATTCGTTTCTTCGCAATGACATTTATTACGTTTTATCCGTGTTTACTCTGCCCTTGCGTGCAAGAGCGGGGTTTTTCTGTGGTTATAATAATGTATACTTAAAAGTTGCACAAAAATCAAGCGGAGTTTTACTATAACTCATTGAAGCGGATAGCGGTAAACGGAAAACGGTGAAAGGGTAGGGTAGCATTCCCTCTATGGGTCTTTATGTAGGTCATGGGGTCGGTTTAGTAGTTTAATAATAGAGTTGCTTTGACAATACCTAAGACCACTAATATCGAAACATATATCGCTTTCATTAACCGATTCGGTTACTGGGGTGTTTCCATCGTCATTTCGCTAATCAATCCTCTATCCATTCAGGTATAAGTTCCCGAAATTCATCCCCAAATCGTTCACGGAATCAGTATCGGAATTACTCAATTGCATGACCTCTGCAAATGGGCACGATCTGTCGAACTTATCAAGGACTATCAGGACTATGGCGTAAAATATTAATAATTAAAATGGTCATCATTAACTACCTAAAAAGAGAACCGTCCCTATTTATTTCCCAAAACTTTATTTCTCATAGATATTTAATTTACAAAATACGATAAGTATCCCTAATTATTACTGATTTGGTCAGAATAAATCTTTTGCAATCCATATCTCTGTTGGTAGTGGTCGTATTGGGTCACCCGAAAGATAAGGAGTTACAACCAGTAATATTTTGCTTCCATCCGGTGACCAAGAGTTCACATAAATGTAACTCTTTTTGTAGGGATAAGCTTTAAATAATCTTTTTTCACCATTGTTCATATTGTATAAAAGAATTCTTTTCCCCAAAAAGCCATTTCCTCTGTCCCCGATAGCAAGCCATTCTTGAGAAACTGGATTGACATCAAAACCTTCTGTATACTTTTCCTTCAAAATAAAAGACCGAATTTGTGACTCAATGTTATATTTATAAAAGAGATGATAGGGTTCTCCACCTTCTTCTGCTTCGTTTATATAGATTACAGCAGAATCGTTTTTAGTAATTCTGAAACTTCCTAACTGAATGTCGTTTAGAATAGTATCAACGTAAGTAGAATCAGCCAGCGAAATAAGCAAAAGCGGTACTCGTTCGCCAATTATTTTACTAAGATAAATTCCATTGTTGTTACATGAAAATGCTAGCTGGGTAATACATTGACCCGGTATGTATTTATGCCAAATTATATTGCCTAATGTGTCAAAAACAATGAGAGAGTTATAACTTAAACCAGCAATTTTGCCATCAGTGGAAACAGCAATTGGACCTCCAATGTTTTGTTTAATCAATCTTTTTAAGTTTGTTTCTGGATTTAACATCCACAAACCGGATAAAGTAGTATCTGGAGAACTCATTATATATAGTATATTTCCAGAAGGAGCCCAGGCAGGACAAAAGAACGATGTGCTATCTTCCCGCAAGATTAATTCCAAAGTTGCCTTTTGAACATTATCGTTGGAGAAATCAAGACACCCTGATAATGTAATTAAAAGTATGTAGCATAGTAAAATTATTGATCGATTTTTTCCACAGATAAATTTATCCGTCAAGGTCATCTTCTCGCACTTATATACTTTAGAAATATTTGTAAAATATTCGGGCATACTTTCTGAATGTATGGGTTATTTTTGCTATTCATTCTGCTATCTTAAAATTATAAACTTCCCATAGAAATCTTTATCTGCTGTTCGTAATCGATAAACATAAATTCCTTTAGATACTGAATTACCTGCATCGTCTTTTTTATCCCAAGATATTGTGCCTGTTAATTGTCCTTGTTCTCTAATATCACGTATCTTCTTACCAGTGATATCAAAGATTTCTAATTGTAATGTCGAAGCACAAGACTGGCTGTAGAAGATGCAAGGTGTGGCAAATTGGTTATTGACCTTCCCAATTCTTGCATTTCCTCCGGTCTCTTCAATCCCTGGTGCATCCTGTAATTCCAAAGGCGAAGCATTCATATTGCCGCATAAAGTTAGAAAAAGATATCCGGGAAAGGAGAGAGCAAAATTCATTCTCCCAATCATAAAAGCCAATTGACCTGAAACAAGTGAATCAATATCGTATGCCGGAATCGTAAAAGTTCCAATATCATCTAAAGGATAATAGAGAATATAATTATTTGTTTGGTCTATTAGTTGAATGTATACATTATTTTCATTTTGTTGATTCCAATTTATCACCAAACTTTCCCCTCTAATAATTGTGTCGTTTAGATGGGGGTGTATTACCTGAACCGCATTAACCGGTGACCGAATTGTATCAGTCAATGAAGGAACACTACCCGTTCCTTGGGCTTGTAAAAGAAAACGGTGGTTGGGGGAATAATGAAAACCAGAGAAATTATCAAGCATATAAGTATAACCACTGGTAGAATCATAGGTCTTATCCATGATTAAGCTGTCAATCCAGCAGGTATCCGCATCCAGTCCAAAACTCGAACTATCAAAGATTGCATGTGTTTGGTCAATTGTATCAATATATTGACCATCATTTGAAATCGCTCTCAAAGTAAGCCACTCACCCTGGTCGGGCTGTAATGAACGCTCGTTTAAAATGATTTGCGAAATCCCCTTGTGTAGCATAGTAAAATATTTGTTCGCTCTATTTCCCGCACCAAAACTAACTGAAATAAAAAGACATAACAAAGAAATCACTAGTGTTTTAAACATATTTCACCTCCCAACAATGAGTTATTTAAATTAATAATAACTGTCTTATTTATAAAGTCAAGATGACATATTTGCTTGATTTTGAATTATTACAGTTATACGTGAAACTCAATAATATCTTTATCTTTTAGGATATGGCTTCGTTCAACCATTTGACCGCTAAATTTTTCGTTATCCCAAAGCCGAGCGTATTTCAGTTTAGCTGCGAAATCTTTATGCAGAGTTTTTGCTGCATCAAACACAGTACTGCCCCGCTTCAAGATAACCGGGTCGGTTAAATCAGGTTGTTTACCTTTCGGTTTGGTGTATACCCGAAGAATCTCTAAACTATCAAAAATCCTGCGCTTTAATTCTTCCAACCCATTTCCGTTTTTAGTTGAAACCTGAATTATTGGCATATCTGGCACTAATTCTTTTATTATTTCCAAACCCAATAAGGCATTTGGTTCATCCGATTTATTAGCAACAATATAAATTGGCTTAACTACAATCTCTTCCCGCTCCTTGTCATTTATCATTGGCTCTAATGAGTGATTTTCATTCTGAAGATTGCTATGCATATCTATTGACCCAGGATATAGATTTGCCTCTTTTAACCGCTTGATACAAATTTCGGTTGTTTCTAACAAATCATCCGAGCTGGCGTCAATGACCCACACCGATGAATCCGCAGTTCGTATGATATGAAAAAACCACGGAGGACTATCTTCGGCCAAAGGAGGTGTATCAATGAGCTGAATCTGAACGTCTTCATATATCAACATCCCGGCAATCGGCGATGTGGTCGTGAAAGGATACGGGGCGATTTCGGTTTGCGCATTAGTTAATATTTTAACAATTGATGATTTACCAACATTGGGTGCGCCAAAGACCGCTACCTGCCCTGCCCCCTGTTTTTCAAAATGATACCAGGTCGAATGCCGGGTTTGGGATTTCTGACCTTTCATTTTGAGAAGTTTGGAAAGTCGTGTTTTTATATCTGCCCGCATTTTCTCAGTTCCTTTATGCTTTGGAATCAGAGCCATCATCTCTTGTAAACAAACGATTTTCTCTTCGGATGTTTTCGCTTCCCGAAAACGTTTATCCGCTCCAAGATACTGAGGTGTTAAATTTGCCGGCATACTCTATTTTTACTGAATTTATGACTGATGTCAATATTGACGAATAATAAAACCAGACTTATAATGCTTAATTATGTTAACACTAAATGAATTAAAAAAAGACCCTGAAGTAACTGCCTATATCGCTCAGGCTGACCGATATTTAGAGGTTATTGGTTATACTGAACATGGCTCAAGACATGCACGGCTTATCGCTAAAAATGCGCGTAATATTCTTATTGAATTGGGATTTAATGAACGAATGTGCGAGATGGCAGCAATTGCCGGTTATCTGCACGATATCGGAAATGTCGTATCACGGGAGCGTCATGAACAAATAAGCGCTTTAATTGCCAAAGATATTTTGCATCGGCTGCAAATGTCGCCCGAAGATATCGCCGAGATAATATCAGCATTGGGTAATCATCACGAGGAAAATGGCAGTCCGGTTTCAGAAATTTCTGCGGCATTAATTTTAGCCGATAAATCTGATGTGCACCAAAGTCGCGTACGCAACCCAGAATTTATTAAGTTTGATATACACGACCGGGTAAACTTTGCCGTAAAAAAATCCGGGCTGACCATTAATCGGCATGAGAAAAAAATAACATTTGACCTGACGATTGATACAACCATCGCACCGGTTATGGATTATTTTGAGATTTTTTTGTCACGCATGATCATATCACGACGGGCCGCTGATTTTCTAAAATGCAAATTTGAGTTGGTAATCAATAACACCCGTCTAATTTAATGGCAGAAAAAAAAGAAGAAATAAAACCGTCTCCTGAAAATTTAGAACACCCTGAATTATTTAAGAAGTTTGATTTTTGGGGACTGGGTGATTTTATTGCGTTCTTAAAAAGCCCGTCTAAAATATTTTTTCTCAATCTGCTCGCCGGTATCGGGCGTGGCTTAGGATTTGCCATTGGATTTACAATTCTGACCGCAATTGTTATCTTGGTGCTACGACGCGCAGTTTCGGTTCCGGTTATCGGTGAATATATTTCAAAAGTGCTTGATTTTATTGAAGCTCAGCGTCAGTCGTTTCATTAATCAATAAAATACCATGCTGACACAAATTGATTTAGAAAAAGTTGCCAAACTTGCCAAGCTTGGGCTAACTTTAGAAGAATCTTCAAGATTAACTGGTGAAATAGAAAAAATAATAAGTTATTTCCAACAAATTAAACACCTTAATTTATATGATGTCACGCCCATGACTCATGCGGTATCAATTGTTTTACCTCTCCGATATGATGAAATTCGACCGACCAAATGCCTTGTTGAGTATTTGTCATATAAGAAATTTAACTATATCTTTGTTCCAGCAGTTTTAGAATGATCAATCCCGACCTCTGTGATTTAACAATTTCCGTCTTACATAACAAAATAAAAAATCGGGAAATTAAGTTTTCAGATATAATATTTTCAGTTATCAAGCGCGTTAAATCTGAAGACCAAAAAATTAATGGTTATATCTCAATATTCGAAGAAGATGCGATAAATCAAGCTGTTGATCTTGACAAAACGATAAAAAATTTTGAACAATTAAAACCTTTATCCGGTATCCCGATTGCGGTTAAAGATAATATTTGTGTTAAAGATAAATTAACAACCTGCGGTTCAAAGATTTTAGCAAATTTTATCAGTCCCTATGATGCAACTGCGGTTGCAAAACTAAAAGTTGCCGGTGCAATCATTATTGGTAAAACTAATCTTGATGAGTTCGCGATGGGTTCGTCTACTGAAACATCTTATTTCGGTCCGACTTCAAACCCGATTGATAATCGATACGTACCAGGAGGTTCAAGTGGTGGTTCAGCAGCGGTCGTCAAATACTCAGGAGCGATTGGTGCATTAGGCAGCGATACCGGAGGTTCAGTAAGACATCCGGCTGCATTTTGTGGTGTCGCAGGATTAAAACCGACTTATGGTCGAGTATCCCGTTATGGTCTTGTTGCTTTTGCTTCATCCTTGGATTGTGTCGGTGCATTGGGGAAAACAGCCGAAGATACAGCAATTATTTTTAATGCAATTGCCGGTTATGACGAAATGGATGCAACAACAATTAACACACCCGTAAAAAATATCTCAGTCGATTCCAATGCGATAAAAAAATATACCATCGGGATACCAAAAGAAGTCTTCGCGGAAGGTTTGGATGGACGGATTGCCAAAGTGATTGAAGATACGATTAATAATCTGCGTAAGCGATGTCGCAATGTAAAAGAGGTTTCTTTACCAAATACTAAATATGCTGTTGCGACTTATTATTTGATTTGTATGGCTGAAGCATCATCAAATCTTGCCCGTTATGATGGAGTAAAATATGGACTGCGGGTCTCGAGCTCGGAGTTAAAAGACCTTTATGCTCAGACCAGAGATGAAGGTTTTAATACCGAAGTGAAAAGACGTATACTCATCGGAACTTATGGTTTATCCAAAGGCTACTATGATGAATACTATGGAACAGCGCAAAAAGTACGTAATTTAATAAAACAGGATTTTGACCAGGCATTTAAAGACTGCGATGTTATCATTACTCCCACAACACCGGTTTTACCGTTTAAATTAGGTGAACAAATATCAGACCCTCTGGCAATGTATCTTGGAGATATTTTCACTACACCAGCAAACCTTGCCGGCATAACTGCGATATCGGTACCTGCACCGCTGACTATTGATAACTTTCCGGTTGGTATTCAGATCACTGGTCCAGCTTTGGGAGAAGAACAAATTCTTAATACCGCTAAAGCGATTGAAGAAATTAATGAATAGCAAGTACGAAGTAATAATTGGGCTTGAAGTCCATGTCCAGTTAAAAACCAGAACAAAACTATTTTGTGCATGTCCAGCTGAATTCGGCGGACAGCCTAATACAAATATCTGCCCGATTTGTAGTGGATTACCCGGTGTTTTACCAACCATGAATCAGCACGCAGTTGATTTAGCGATAAAAGCAGGTTTAGCACTTAATTGTCAAATCTCAGAAAAAAGCAGTTTTGCCCGTAAGCATTATTTTTATCCCGATTTACCCAAAGGTTATCAGATAACTCAATATAAAGAACCGCTTGCGATTAATGGTTTTGTCGAAATCGACGGTTTAAAAATCTCAATACGCAGAATTCACCTTGAGGAAGATTCGGGAAAATCAATTCATTCCCCAACCGAATCCTTAATTGATTTCAACCGCTGCGGTGTACCCTTAATTGAAATAGTAACTGAACCAGAAATCAGAAGTCCAGACCAGGCGGTCAAATATCTACAAACACTTCGGCAGATAATGCGTTATCTCGATGTTTCCGATTGTGAAATGGAAAAAGCCCATTTCCGGTGCGAACCAAATATTTCATTACGACCGATTGGTCAAAAACAATTTGGGGTAAGGACCGAACTAAAAAATCTCAATTCTTTAAATAGTGTTCATCAGGCTTTGGAGTTTGAAATAAATCGTCAGTCCAAAATTTTAGATACCGGTGGTGTAATAGTTCAGGAAACTCTATTTTGGGACGAGCAAAATCGAGTTGCTGGAACGATGCGCGGAAAAGAAGAAAGTGAAGATTACCGCTACTTTCCTGAACCTGATTTACCGGTACTGGTATTAAATCGAGAAAACATTGATAATATTAAAAATACATTACCATTACTGCCATGGCAAAGAAAGAAAATTCTGAAAGAAAAATATAATTTATCAGAAAATATCGTAAATATTATTTTAGAAACTAAGGAATTTGCTGATTACTTTGTTGAAACAATTAAATTGTGTGATGATGCAAAACTTGTCGCTAATTGGCTGGTCACTGAAGTCAAAGCGGTATTGAATGATAAGTCAATATCGATTAATGAATTTAATATAATCCCTAAAGAATTAGCTAACCTGCTTAATTTACTTCGCGCACAGAAAATTACGGGCACAGTTGCAAAAGAAATATTTACTGATATGGTATTAACCAATAAAACTGCGACCGAAATAGTGAACGAAAAAGGGCTGTTTTTATCCAATGACGATTCTTTGCTTATTAAATCAATTGATGAAGTATTAACCGAAAATGCAGATATCGTCGCCAAGTACAAGTCTGGGAAAACTAGTGTAATAAGTTTTCTAATCGGTGCTGTTTTACAAAAGACCCACGGAAAACTTACCCCTCAAAAAATAAAAGATAAAATACTCGAAAAACTGTAAGTACTTATTTGTAACGATAATCTCTACTGTAATATCAGACAGTTACACTTTTATCTTGACAATTTATTATCAGTGATTTTCATTGACATATCAACAATTGGTGCGGAGTGAGTTAAAGCACCAACTGATATATAGTCGATTCCGGTTTCAACAATTTTCTTAACATATTTTAAGTTTACTCCACCGGAAACCTCGAATTTGACTTTACCTCTACCGAGTTTTACTGCTTTACGTATTTGATTAAGATTCATATTATCCAGCATAATCACCGGTATTTTTAATTTTATCGCCTCTTTGACTTCAGACAAATTTTTGGTTTCTACCTCAATTGGTAATTCAGAATTATTTCCAGCTTGAGCGAATCTAACCGCATTAGTAATACTGCCCGCTGCTTCAATGTGATTATCTTTTATCAGTATCATATCATATAACCCGAAACGGTGATTTATTCCGCCACCGATTCTTACCGCATATTTCTCCAGGATTCTCAGATTTGGAGTAGTTTTTCGTGTATCCAATATTTTTGCTTTTGTATGCGAAACTCTATCGACAAATTTTCTGGTTAGGGTTGCAATACCAGATAATCGGCACAAAAAATTGAGCGCAGTCCTTTCACCTGTAAGTAAAACTCGGACATTACCATATATTTCAGCGATGACCGCACCTTTGTTAAATCGTGCCCCTTCTTTAATTTTGAAGTTTATCCTAATCTTTGGGTCAAGGGTGCTAAATATCATTATAACAATTGAACTACCCGCAAGAATACCTTTCTCCTTGGCAATAATTCGAGCCTCAGCTTTAATATTAACAGGGACGGTGAGTCTGGTTGTGATATCACCTTTTCCGATATCCTCTTTTAATGCTTGTTTGATGATTCGGTCTATTTCTTCTGACCTTTTAATAAATGGATTTTGTCTCATAGTTTAAAATAGTTATTCTACGGTCTTTCTCAATAAACTCTAAAATCCGATTGAAGCTACGTTCAATCATTTTCCGGTCGGTATTTACTGATACGATTGACAATTCAGAACGCTGCCAAAGGTCCTGATGATTAGTCTCGGCAATCGCAATATTAAAATTTGTGCGCAGCCGTTTAATAATACTCTGCAATACGCTTCGTTTTTCTTTTAAGGAAAGACAATTATTCATTAAACAATCGACCATCATTAAACCAACTGGCATTATATATAAATATTTATGGAATAAGTTTACACTTCTTTATCGCTGCGCTGTTCCGGACTCGATAGCACCCGTGCGACCTCTTCGATTCGATAAATTTCAAGTATATCCTGCGGTTGTAAATCTGTTGCGTTGTCAATGCCAATACCGCATTCAAATCCTGCCTCAACCTCTTTTACATCGTCTTTAAATCTTTTTAGCGAACCAATTTTACTTTTAAAAATTTCCTTATTAGCCCGGTATACTTTTACCAAAGCATTTCGGATAACTTTACCTTCGGTCACATAACTACCCGCGATTAATCCCTGCTTGGGGATATTAAAAACCTGGCGAATTTCGGCTTTGCCGATGACGACTTCTTTTTCCTCAGGCTCTAACAGCCCCACCATCGCGGCTCGAATATCATCGATTGCTGCATAAATGATGCGGTAGAAACGAATTTCCACTCCGACGCGTTCGGCTGTCTTGGCTGCTTCGGGTAATGCGCCAATATGATAACCGACAATTACTGCTTCGGATGCTTCGGCTAACAGCACATCCGACGGGGTAATCTGACCAATGCCAAAGTGAATAACTCTGACCCTGACCTCATCGAGTGACAAGCCTTCCAATGCTTCTTTGAGCGCTTCGGCTGAACCAAATGTATCGGCTTTGAGCACAAGTTTAAGTTCCTTAATTTTTCCATCGACAATTTTTTGTTGGATTTGCTCAAGGGTAATTTTAGCCTGTTCGCTGTGCTTTAACCGGATATCGCGTTTCATCAAAGCGTGTCTGGTTGCAATTTCACGTGCCAGCCTTTCATCGACAACAACTTCAAATCGGTCACCATCCTCGGGCAGACCAGAACTGCCTAAAATTTGGGCGGGCATGGATGGTGTTGCCACTTCCAGCCGGTGAAAACTTTCGTTCAGTAAATCCCTGACCTTACCATAAAAACTTCCGGTCACAAATGCATCGCCTCGTTTTAAACTCCCCTGCTGAACCAGAACCGTAATAATATTACCGCGTCCTTTATCAACCCGGCTTTCGACCACAACGCCTTTCGCGAATCCGGTTGGCACTGCAACAAACTTTAATTCTTCGCTCAAAAGAAGAACTGCCTCAAGTAAATCCTCAATCCCCATACCGCTGCGGACTGATGTGCAGACACATAGCGTGTCACCGCCATAACCTTCAACGCTCAAACCCTGCTGGGCAAGCTGTGATTTCACCATTTCTGGATTGGTATTTGGTAAATCGCATTTAGTAATCGCAACAATTATCGGTATCCCAGCGGCACGCGCGTGATTTAACGCCTCAAGCGTTTGTGGCATAACACCATCATCCGCCGCAACTACCAAAACTGCAATATCGGTTATCTGAGCACCCCGTGCCCGCATCGCAGTAAAAGCAACGTGTCCGGGTGTATCCAAAAAAGTAATCTTCTTGTCTTTATAATTTACGACATATGCACCGGTATGTTGGGTAATTCGACCAAACTCCTTTTCCGCAACTTTGGTTTTACGGATAAAATCGAGCAACGATGTCTTACCATGATCAACATGTCCCATCACGACCACAACTGGCGGTCGCTCTTTAGTTTCACCTTTTACTATTGTTGTTTCTGGTTCTTCTTCGATTTCGACCTTAAATCCAAGTTCATCCGCCAAAAGCATTATCGTATCCGGGTCCAAACGCTGGTTCAGAGTCGCCAGCAATCCCAAACCGATGCATTTTTTAATCACTTCGACTGGTGGAATATTGAATAAATGCGCAAGCTCGGCAACACTGATAAAAGGTGCAACCAGGATCTTTTTCTCGATAATCGGAACTGCTTGTTTTTCCACAGCTTTTTCGTAGTGATGGTGGTGGTACTTAATTTCGCGGTGTTCGATTTTAATCATTGTTTCTTTGATTGCCTTTTTAATATCGGGTTCAGGCGGTTTAATTGTCGGCGGCAGAACCGTTGTCGTGACCGGTGGTTTTTTCTTGATTGATTCTTTGAAGGCGGTCTTTTCTTTCTTCAGCCGCTCTTTAATCATATCAAACTCTTCCAGTGTTATATGCGCGGTATAACCGCGGTGCTGAAAGCCCAGCTCTTTAAGAATCGCGACTAAAGCCTCGCTGGATAAATTCAGTTGCTGTGCTGCTTCAAATATTTTTATTCCTTCAACTACTTTGGGTTTGGTCGGGATTCGACGCTTGCCTTGCTCGCTTTTTACCGCTTCTGATTTTTGACCGCTCTGGTCGGAAGCAACCGCTTTTGGTTTACTGCGTGGTTTACGGCGACTGGCACTTTTCTTGCCACCGGCGTCAGCGTCTATTCGGTCCATAACCTCTCTTTAACCACCTTTTTCAGTTCTTCAATTTTCTCCGGCTCATAATTGGATGCGATTGCAAGTTGTTCGGTTGGGATATTCAGGATATCAAATGCGGTTAAAACCTGGGCATCCTGAAGCTTAGTCATTTCTTCTTCGGATAGTTCTAAGTCTTTTAGAGTAACTTTTTTCGCTTTGTTGATTAACAAGCGGTTTTGATAATCCGATGCTTTGAGTACTTCCAGCCGGACACCGACTAAATTACTGGCAAGCCAGACATTCTGACCTTTTTTACCGATTGCGATTGAGAAATCTTCGTCCGGCACAATCACAAAATAACTTTCCCCCTCTTTGAAAACTTCTTTGGTCTTGGCTGGTGCCAATGCGCGGCTGATAAAACCGTTTATTTCTTTGCTGAACATTACAATATCAATTTTTTCACCGGACAGTTCTTTGATAATATTCTGTATCCGTGATTGGCGGTAACCAACACAGGCGCCGACCGGGTCAACTTTTTCGTCATTGGTTGTCACCGCTACTTTGGCTCTAAAACCAGGCGCCCGGGCGATCCCTTTAATCTCCACAATACCTTCGCGTATTTCCGGCACTTCTTTTATTAAGAGTTTCTTCAGGAAATCATTATGGGTGCGGGAAAGATAAATCCGCGGACCGATTGGTGTTTTTTCTACCCGATAGACCAGCGCTTTAATCGGTGCGCCCTGACGGTAATGGTCGGTTTTCAGCTGATCGCGATTGGATAGAATCGCTTCGGTCAGACCGATATTAACCGCAATTTCGTCTTTACTTATTTTTGAAATCGTCCCCGATATTATCTCATTGCGCTTGCGGTTAAACTCGTCAAACATTTTGTTACGCTCGGCTTCACGCAGTTTCAAGATTAATTCATCCGATGCTTTGCGGATCGCACTCCGACCGATTTCTTCCAATGGTATTTCAATTCTCAGCTTATCACCAGCTTTAGCTTCCGAATTTATTTTCAGTGCTTCACTTTTCTCGATTTCAATTGCCGGTTCATATACTGACATCGCCACGGTCTTGACAATATATACCCTAATCTCGCTCACATCTGGTGTAATCTCAACTTCAATCTCTGCATCCGGGCCAAAACGCCTTTTTAAACCAGCGATGATTGCGAGTTTTAAAGTTTCTGCAACATAAGTTATATCTACATTACGAATTCGGGCAATCTGCGTAATGAGATTAGAAATTTCTTTACTATTCATTATTCTCCTCCACTATAATTTCCTGCATTAGAAACACTGCATTCATTATTCTTTTTGTTTCTAATCTGACGATTCTTATTAAAAAGTTCCTCATCCGATACCATCACGCGGGCGTGGTGAATATCGGTAAAAAGTACAAACGATTCGGTACCCGGTTTAGCGCTTGAACCGGCAGTATTTTTTATCATAACACCGCTTTCTGTGACTGAAAGAACCTTACCTTTAAAACCACCGCTCCGGCTGGAAATAGTAATCATTTTGCCAATATTCTCCTGAAAATCTTTTTGGTTACGAATCTTGCGTTCAATGCCCGGTGAAGATACTTCAAGAAAATAGCGGTCGAGAATCAGATTTTCCAAATCTAGCCGCTGTGAAAGCTGTTGTGATACATTAGCGCAAATATCAACTGTAATACCTTCTAGTTTTGTAATTAATACCCGCAGGGTTTTGCCATTAAACTCCGCGTCGTAAAGTTCAACACCGCAGGATGCGACTGTCTCTTCAATCGCTTTAAGTAAACCATCCGATATTTTTTTAACCATAATTTTAATTTAAACCACAAATAATACTGATACTTCCAAAAACTATAAAATCAGCTATATCTGTGATTTCTGTCTTTTATTATAGGATTTTTAAGACCTAAGTCAAGAGGTAGATAAATCTTGCTTTTCCAAAATGGCGTAGTTTATGCCCTGCGGAACTTACCTGGCATATTTCCAATAAAATATCTGATATTACCCCTGGTTTGAATCTTGATTGGTGTCTGATTAAATAATATATTTAGTACTATTATCGTTTTCGTAATGGAAATCAAAATCACATCCGAAAAAACTGCCAATCTTTATCACAAATTCAGTAACCCAATAAGAGAAACAAATAGCGTTCTTATCAGTTTTGAACTCCATCGGGGGAATACTACCCCCTGTTAATGATAAATTTGAAATAACAATTTGTAATATAGCATGTTATCCATAAATTTCACACATTTTTTTGTTATATGTAAGTATACATTTTTCGTTAACCGAAATGACAACAAAATTACTCTACCTCATCATCGGTCAGAAACATTTTCGTGTAAAATAATACCGAACGTTGAACCATAAATTTGTCTTAATCCTTTCATTTTTTATAAATCATCCAATTTAAAAAATATTTAAAAATAATAGTTGACAAAATTAGAAAAATATGTAAAGTTAGGTATGGAAATTCGGAGGACGTATGACGTTAACTAAAGAATTAAAGAGTAAGTTGATATCTGACTTTAAACTCCACGAGAAAGATACCGGTTCGCCGGAAGTGCAGATTTCAATTCTTACTGAGCGGATTAAACTGCTGACTGAACATTTGAAAGTTCATAAAAAGGATAAACATTCCCGGCGGGGCTTGATTAAAATGATAAATGAACGCCGCCGGCATTTAAACTATCTTTTTGAGCATCACAAAGACCGCTACAAGAAAATCGTTGAAAAACTCAACTTGCGCGGTATATAAAGTTGGCAACTATTATCCAAACCAGTAAAATATATGAAAAAAGTTGAGTTAGAATTAAATCAAAGAAAATTAAGCCTTGAAACCGGTCTGATTGCCCGACAGGCATCAGGCAGTGTTTTGGTTCGTTACGGTGACACGGTTGTCTTAGTTGCTGCAGTATATGATAAAGAACTTGGCGCAGATAAAGATTTTCTGCCACTGACCGTTGATTATCGCGAACCTACCTATGCCGGGGGCAAAATTCCCGGCGGATTTTTTAAGCGTGAAGGTAGACCCCGTGACAAAGAGATTCTTGTATCACGGCTGGTTGATCGTCCTTTACGACCCCTATTCCCTAAAGAATATCACAATGATACCCAGATTATCGGTTCTTTGCTTTCGAGTGACATGGAAAACGAAGGTGATTTTCTCAGCATTATTGGTGCATCAACCGCGCTATTGATATCGGAAATCCCCTATACGATTCCGGTTGGTGCGGTGCGGGTTGCCAAAATTGATGATAAGTTTGTCATCAACCCTACCCTATCTGAACAGGACCGCGCGGTCTTAAGTCTGATTGTTGCCGGTACCAAAGATTCGATTGTCATGCTTGAGGGCGGTGCCAAAGAAGTGAGTAATGAGGATATGATTGCCGCAATCGAATATGCCCAACCGGAAATAAGAAAGATTATTGAATTACAGGAACAATTGGTGGCGCTCGCGGGTAAACCCAAAGTCGAGCTTGATACGCTTATACCAAAAGCAAAAGCTGAAAAGAATAAAGAGTTTGCCCAACTTGTTACAGAAAAAACCGCTCATTTAATCGCTGATGCTAATAACATCAAGGACAAACAGGAGCGAAATGATACGATTATGGAAATTATCAATCGGGTCGCGGATGAGTTGGCGCCTACCTATCCCGATTGCAAAGCCAAAGTTATTAATGTTGTTGACGAAATTATTGAAGCTGATATGCGCCAGCGCATTCTGGAAAAAGGAATTCGGCTTGATGGCCGGACCCCGAAAGAAATCCGTCCCATCAGTTGTTCAATCGGTATTTTACCGCGTACCCACGGCTCAGCCATTTTTACCCGTGGCCAGACGCAGTGCCTTGCTGTAACAACCCTCGGTACAAAATCCGACGAGCAGGTTATCGAGGATATTGAACGCCAGGATACAAAATCCTTTATGCTCCATTATAATTTTCCCGGTTTTGCCACTGGCGAGGTAAAACCGATGCGCGGGCCCGGACGCCGTGAAATCGGCCATGGTGCATTAGCCGAACGGGCAATCGAGGCAGTCATCCCAGTCGATGATTCTTTTCCTTATACGGTAAGAGTTGTTGCCGATATTCTGGAATCGAACGGCTCTTCCTCAATGGCGACGGTTTGCAGCTCGTCGCTTTCCTTGATGGATGCCGGTGTCCCGATAAAAAGCGCGGTCGCTGGTATTGCGATGGGTCTGATTACTGGCAAGGATAAACATGTTATTCTTTCTGATATTCTCGGTGCTGAAGACCATTATGGCGATATGGATTTCAAAATCGCCGGCACCAAAGAAGGCATTACCGCAATTCAGCTTGATTTAAAAGTTACCGGTGTGCCGGTTGCAATCCTTAAACAAGCGGTTGAGGAAGCAACTCGGGTTCGTCTTGAAATACTCGGGATTATGGCACGAACGATTGAATCACCCCGCTCCGGCATTTCCCAGTATGCACCAAAAATTGTTGCTTTTAAAATCAAACCCGAAAAGATTGGTTCGGTTATCGGACCGGGCGGAAAAATCATCCGTAAAATTCTTGAAGAAACCGGTGCGGAAATTGATATTGATGATGACGGTAAAGTGACGATTTCAGCACCGACCGACGAACAGTTGGAAAAAGCCCGCGCCCGGGTTTTGGAAATTACCGAAGAAGTTGTAGTTGGGAAAATTTATACCGGTGTTGTGCGACGAATTATGAACTTCGGCGCCTTTGTTGAAATACTGCCCGGCAAAGAAGGTTTGGTTCATATATCGCAATTGGCACAGTATCGGGTGCAAAATGTAACCGATGTTGTCAAAGTTGGGGATGAGATTAAAGTCAAAGTCACTGAAATTGACGATATGGGTCGTATTAATCTCTCCAAACGTAAAGCCGAATCAGAGGACAAAGATAATTCGGCTAAAGATTAAGTCAAATATAAATACAATTTAGTTAATATGCATAACATTCAGACGACGGAGATAAATCCGAATTTTACCGTAGTATCTGAATTTATGCCTAACATCCCGTCCGCTGCATTGGGTGTATTCCTGTCTCATGGTAGCCGATACGAGAACAAAGAAAATCAGGGTATTACCAATATGATTAGCCAAATGCTGTTCAAGGGCACCCTGACAAAATCGGCTAAAGAAATTTCATATATCATTGAATCTGCCGGTGCAATATTAGACAGCTTTACGACCAAAGAAACCAGCGGTATTTATTGCCGATATCATGTCGACCAGTTTGATTTGATGACAGATTTGATCAGTGAAATACTATCCCAGGCAGCTTTTGATAAGCAAGAACTGGAGCGGGAAAAAAATGTAATTGAACAGGAAATTGCTGAGTCTTTTGAAGACCCGCACGAACATGTGTTCAACCTGCTTTTTGAAGTACTGTTCAATGGCCATCCGTTATCATATCCGATTACTGGTACAGTCGAAACAATTCGCTCAATAACCCGAGATCAGTTAATTGATTATTATCACAACCGGTTTTTAAAGTCAAAAGTATGTATATCTGCAGCCGGTAAAGTGAACCATAAAGAATTAGTTGAAAAACTGGCATTCAAGAATCATATTTTGCAAACGACAAATCTGATAACCGTGATTAAACCATCAACCAATACTGAGCGAACATTTCTTATTCAAAACCGACCCGATTTGACTCAGATTCACGTTGCCGTCGCCAGTTTCACAATCCCCTATTCTGACTCTCGCCGATATGCACTGACAATACTTAATAATATTCTCGGCGGTACGATGAGTTCGCGTTTTTTCCAGCGTTTGCGCGAACAAGAAGGTCTGGCTTACACCATATCCTCAATTATTGATTTGTATTCTGATATCGGGATTTTCGGAGGATATTACATTACAGATGCAAATAATTATGACCGGGCTGCCAAAGTTAGCTTGGAAGTGGCAATGAAATTAAAACAGGATGGTATTACTAATGAAGAATTTGAGCGTGCAATAAATTTTAGTAAAGGAATGCTGGCAATCAGTGCTGAAAATCCGATGTCGCGTATGATTAGAAATGCTAAAAATGAACTGCTTTTTGGTCGGACAATACCGATTGAAGAATCAATCGCTGATTTTGATAATTTGAAAATAGATGACATCAACAAATTAACCGAAGAAATCAAACCGGATAAGTATTCAATTGCTATCATCGGAAAAGCAAAACAAATCGAGGAATCAATAGCAAGATTACCCCGCCCAGGTAAAGTTGTTGTGAGAAATTAATGACTATCCAGAAAACCCAAATTAATCCTCGCTTAACATTGATAACTGAAGAAATGCCCAATCTTCATTCTGCTGCAATTGGTTTGTTTGTAAGTACCGGCAGCCGATGCGAAAATAAGAAACAGCAAGGATTAAACCACCTGCTTGAACATATGTTCTTTAAAGGTACTAAAAACAAATCTGCAAAAGACATTTCAAGAACCGTCGAATCGCTCGGTGCAACTATTAACGGATTCACTTCCAAAGAGATTAGTGGTATCTATTTTCATTGTTTAGTGACAAATGTTAAGTTACTGTTCGATTTGTTTTTTGAAATCAGTCTCAATTTAGTATTCGACGAACAGGAATTACAAAAAGAGAAAAATGTCATAATACAGGAGATTACCGAAGCTTATGAAAATCCACAGGAATATGTTTACCAGCTTTTTACTGAAATTATGTTCCCCAACCATCCGCTCTCATTTCCAATTGCTGGAACTGCTAAAACTGTCAGTTCTTTTACCAAAAATGATTTGATACAAGGATATCAAATTAATGTGTTAAACCACAATTCATGTATTTCCGTGGCCGGTGACGTTAATCATAAACAAATATTAGATATGGTTGCAAATGCAAACCTTCATTTCTCACTCCAGAACAAAACTATATTACCTAAAAAAACCGTTCATGCTGTTGAACGAGTAATTATTTTCGAACGACGACCCAATTTAAAACAAATCCATACCATTGCTGGTTTTTTAACCATTCCTTTGAAAGATAAACGGCGATACGCTCTGACCGTGCTCAACAATATTATTGGCGGTACTGAGAGCTCTCGGGCAAACCAGGTCCTTCGTGAACAAGAACACATACACAGCACAGTTTTTTCTTTTCTCGACTTGTATTCTGATATTGGTCTGTGGTGTGTCTACCATATTTCTGATATCCTAAATCGTGAAAAGTCTTTGACAATATCATTGGAGAAATAATAAAATTAAAAAGAGGCGGAATAACAAAAGAAGAATTTACCCGTTCGGTCAATTATTGTAAAGGTATGCTCGCTTTAACCGCCGAAGACCCTGGTTCACGAATGAATCGTAATGCCCAAAATGTGTTACTGCTCGGTCATCCTGTATCAGTCGAGGAGTCAATTGCTGAATATGATAATCTCAGTTTTAATTACGTGAATAGTTTGGTTGAAATGTTTGAAATGGAGAAATATTCGGCTGCAATTACCGGTCCGATTACCATGCAGGACTTAGGAAAAATCGGTGTCGCGCCGATTAAAATCGTAGAAAAATCGAGCATCGATTAATAATATACATTATATCAATATTTGTCTTTTAGTAAATCAAATATCAAGAGAAATATCTAATTATAGATAGATACGT
>CAIPLT010000087.1 GCA_903865935.1 Caldifarciminota bacterium | reverse complement strand
TTTCGATGCACATTTCCTTATTCACTAACTTTTTAAGGGTGAGATAAATCATTGGTCTTGGCACCGAAACCATCTTGGCTAACTCATTAGCCTTAAGTCTTTCAACTTTAAGTAGTGCTGCATAAACTTCTGCTTCATAATTTGTAAGTCCAAACAATTTTAACAGTTCGATTGACGTCATTTAGTAAGTATGCTTATACTTACTAAATTGTCAAGTATTTTTTGAAAAAAGTAAAGCATCTCTGAATTTTATAGTTTATTAGTACATAGAAACTTACAAAATATAATTTTCGCTTTTTCGAAAACATGAAACTGTTCTTGCAAAATCCGAAGAGGGGGGGGTGAGGCTCTTCGGTTGGCTCGCTCTCCGCTTCGCCTATGCTTCGTAATCCGCTCAGAGTAACAGCAAGTGAAGACTTCGGGATGACAATCTCTATGTCATTGCGAGTTCGTCAAAGGCCGACCGTGGCAATCTCATACTTTTAATTTTGGTAAGATTGCTTCGGCAACTGCGCTGCCTCGCAATGACAGAACGGAATTGAACATTGAATCATGTTAGTTGTCAATTACCATAAATTATAATAAAGTAAAGCAAAATATTGACACTATTTTTTCTTATATTATACTTATAATAATCAGGAAGGACGTATGAAAAAATATTTAGTATTACTCTTTTTATTAAGTGGGCATCTTTTGTTACATGGACAGGTACCAATTTTCGCCAACTATTTCAACATTCCGGCAAATGGTTCGCCGATTATAGTCCCAAGTGGCTGCGCATCACCTTTTGTTTATGACTGGGATGGCGATGGTTTAAAAGACCTGTTGTTTGGTCAATACACTTCTGGTAGGGTGCAATTCTGGAAAAATTATGGAACCAATGCCGCACCAGTTTTTACCAGCGGTTCGTATATTCAAGCCGACGGCGTAGCTATATCAGTCAGTTCGGGCTGATGTCAGGGCGCGGCAATCGCAGTTTGCGATTGGAATAATGACGGCAGAAGAGACTTAATTGTTGGTGAAAGAGACGGTTATATAACATTTTTCCGGGCCATAGCACCGAATAACGCATTGACCAATTCTGGGCATATACAATCTATCGGCACAGATATTCATGTTGACTATAATTCCACACCATTTATCAATGACTGGAACGAAGACGGTAAAAAAGACTTATTGACCGGACAGACCGGTGAATACGGCGGAACCGACAATGTTCGTGTTTATCTTAATATTGGGACCGATTCGGCGCCGGTTTTCGGCAACTACACTGCAATTACTTGTGCCGGTAATCCAATTAATTTACAGCGAACATGCCCGGTTGTATATGACCTTGACCAAGATGGTTTAAAAGATTTACTCACAAGCGAAATTAATGGGTATGTCTGGTTTTATCATAATTCCGGGACAAATGCGGCACCGGTATTTAATTCCAGCCAACAGCTTTCAACTCAAGGTGGATATATTGTTGACGGTCTTGCCGAAGGACATATTACGTTCAATGACTGGGACCAGGATGGCGACCTTGATTTGATATTCGGTGAATACGGCTCGTATAACGGTTATATAAGAGTCTATCTGAATCTGACCAACCCGGGTGTTACTGAAGAGCGTAGTCAATCGATTACTCAACATCAGTTGTCAATTAACCCTAATCCAATGACAAATTATGCTTTAATCCAATATACTCTTAATAAAAATTCTTTGGTAAAAGTCGAAATTCTATCATCGGACGGACGCCTGGTTGCTTCGCCGATTAATCAACAACAAGAAAAAGGCAAGCATCAGTTTATCTGGAATGGAAATGATGATAGCAGAAAGAATTTACCAAACGGTGTTTATTTTGTGCGTTTTGTGACCAGTGAAAATGAACAAGTAAAAAGAGTTACATTGTTGAGATAGTTACAAAACTGAAAGCGAAGAGCTAAAAGGGGAAAGCAATCGAATTTCGCTTAATGGAATTAAGAATGGGGTTTATTTTGTTAAAGTTGGGAATGAGATTGTGAAGGAGAAATTGGTTGTAACAAGATAGAAAATCAAAAATCAAAGCTGATCATTACCCCGCATTCGCCAATATCTAAATACTCCTTTTGTTAGACATAAGAAGCAAAATTGTCTAATTATCCCCTACCCTTAACCTATATTGTTTATATTGGTTATGGCAACTATTACCTCTTTTGGTCTAAAAAAAGGCAGAAATTTGGCACTATCGGGTGTTGACAATAATGGC
>CAIPLT010000086.1 GCA_903865935.1 Caldifarciminota bacterium | reverse complement strand
GTATATCTTCAGGCTCGCCTTGGTCGGTTCTGCAATACTGAAGGAAATGTGTGCCAAGCCATTGGTAACTGGGTTGGGTCGCGCGGCATTAAGATAGGTTACAATCGGTGTTTGGTTATTTGAACCTTCTTCGATGCCCGTTGCACCAGCAACCCGAGCATAATCAATGAATATATTATCTCCATATTCCGAATATGATTCGAATGCGATATAGAAATTTCCCGTCATTACACCAAGATAAACCGCATGTTCAGTCCATGCGGCTACCGCTTCGTAGCGTCTAAATGAGGCGACCTGAGTAAAGGTTGTACCATTAGTTGAAGTTAGGACTCGGACACTATCCGGTCCTAAATCACCCGGATAACCCGGGTCATGATACATCCAGAATTTTAGCGAGCATGGTCTTGCAGTCGGTACATTCATTGCGGGTGAAATCAGACGTGCACCACCACCAGCAGATGCACTGTATGACTCGTACTCTGCCATGCTTGCGCCTTCATAAGGAGTACAAGTCGGGGAAGTACCAGCGGTTGCTCGAATCCAGTTATAAGTTCCGGAAAGAATTACTGCTTGCCAGCCAGTTGGTGGAAATGTTATATCATTGAACCCTTCGTATAAGAGAAGATTAGCAATTACAGTTGTTTGTGTCATTCGGTCGTTGCCAGTATTTTGGTCACCAGCTAAATTGGAACGGACAATCACCGTTACATTTTCTGAGATGGTCGGTGTCCATGATGTGAAGTTTACCCGTGCGGTGTCACCGGCTGCGAGTGATGTAATAGCTTTAGTATCTGTATACCTTACCACGCTACCCGCACCAACAATTGAACAGACGACAGAAAAACTACCAACAGATGCACTGCCATAATTTTTCACTCGCGCTATCGGCGACATTAGTGTGTTTGGTGAATGAAGTCCGCCCGGAGCGACGATTGCAGCAACACCAACATCAGTCGTATATGACGCATCATCTAACATTTCATGGGTTGAAACATAAGCACTGCCTGTATATCCACATGGGTAATATAACTGCCCTGTGCTTTTTACCCCGAGGCCATAGCAATTGGATAGTGCAGTCGGTTTTGTTGGTAATGTAGTCCAAGTATTACCAGTCGGATCATACTTGTAAGCTTCATTGGAAATACCACTTGCAAGGTTCCCGCCAATTACATATAGCTGACCATTGCAAACTCCTGAATTAGCACGGTAAACAACGCCACCGGGTTTTGCTAAACCAGTTGTCCATGTAATCGAAGTCGGGTCAGTTGGACTGATTGTTCCAACCTGCACCATATTGCTGCCAGCAGCACCGACATAACCTGTTGCCATAATTATTTTGTTGCCAATTACACCGCAACCAGGCGTACCCATTGGAGTTGACATCGCTGTTGCAGTTGACCAGGTATTGGTAACAGTATTAAAAACATCGACTGATGAAAGCAGAGTAGATGACCACTGTCCACCACCACACGCATAAATCCATGTATCCTTATAAACGCCAACCCCAAAGTCAAGTCTTGCAGTGGGCATTGCTGTTCCGGTTGTCCACGCATCCGTTGCCGGGTCATAAATTTCGACTGTTGTTAGACCAGTCGGGTATGTCGAGCATCCGCCTAGTACATATATTTTACCTCTTACGAGGGCTGCTCGACCAATACCACGAGCAGTGGGCATTGCTGTTTTTGCAGTCCACGCATCGGTAACTGTATTATATTCATAGTTAGCATTTGTATATGCTCCACCAGAAACGGTCGGTCCGCCAAAAACGTAATATTTTTGCACGCCGCCGACATCAAGACACGGTGAGACCATACAATGTGCTCGGGTTGTCGGATGAGCAGCTTTCGTAACCCACCCAACATCCGAAGCTGGTCCCTGTATCGGTTTATCGATAACCACATTATCTGCTGATATTGGTGCATAATCTGCTGATACAGTAGCAAGACTGACTGCAAATGCACCCAGTAACATTATTGCTACGCAAATCACAATATTTTTCATATGTTATATCCTCCAATTTGAATTATTGTATTTTTCGCTGCTTTTTGTATTATTTTCCCCCTTTCTATATTCATTATTGAAGTGATCACTTTCTTGTCAATCGCTATGTTTTTTATATTATTAAAATGAAGACGTCAATATAATAAATACAACTACACGCATATGTTTTTATAAAATATTTCATTTAACCACTTATATTATTATACTTATACCCATAATATAATTACAACTTTATCTTTGTCAAGAGGTAATTTAAATTATAAAAATTAAACAGAATAAACGATGTGAATTTACACTTGTTAATCGTGTATATTTTATATATATAAGTAAATCTTTAAATAATTCTTGACAAACATCAATAGTCAGTTATATTTTGTAATAACAGATTTTGGGAGAAATTAAATTTGATATCAAATAACACAAATGGTCAATTTGAACATAGTTTAGCGCGTGGTCGTATGGTTGATGAACAGATTATTAACCGCGGCGTGAAAAACGAAAAGGTGATTAATGCTTTTCGCTCTGTACCAAGACATCTATTTGTTGACGCTAATTTTTCACACCAGTCGTATAATGACCATCCGTTACCAATCGGACAGGACCAGACAATATCACAACCATACATTGTGGCGGTAATGACTGAGTATCTTGATGTTCAGAGTAATCATAAAGTGTTGGAAATCGGAACCGGCTCTGGTTATCAGACGGCTATTTTGTCACATTTAGCAAAAATGGTTTACACCGTTGAACGCATCGAAGAATTGTCGTTGCAAGCCCGAAAAATATTGAACCGGTTAAATTTGAAGAATATTCGTTATAAAATTGATGACGGCAGTTTGGGCTGGAAAGAGTTTGCTCCTTATGACAGAATTATTGTTACGGCAGCATCAGAGTTTATGCCGGTTGCTTTACAGTCGCAGCTGGTTGCAAATGGACGCATCGTAATACCGATAGGCAAAAACTCTACTCAAGTTCTGACTTTAGGTGTAAAACACGGTAATCGATTGATACAAAGAAAAATATTTGATTGTACTTTTGTACCTTTGATATCAAATAAATGACGGAACGGGGCGTAGCGCAGTTGGTAGCGCGCTTGGTTCGGGACCAAGAGGCCGCTGGTTCAAGTCCAGTCGCCCCGATTTCTTTTATCACCACAGAATGACAAAAATTATTCAGTTAATCAGTGAAAGTGAAATTCAAAAAAGAGTTAAGGATTTAGCATCCGTAATATCTACCGATAACAAAAATAGTACCCCACTTTTGGTTGGCATACTGAAAGGCGCATGGGTTTTTATGGCCGATTTGGTTAGGAATATTACAATTCCGGTCAATATAGATTTTCTGCAGGTTTCAAGCTATGGCAAGGCAACCGAGAGTTCAGGGATAGTAAAAATTGTCACCGATTTAAAATGCTCAATTGAAGGAAAGAATGTAATTTTAGTTGAAGATATCGTTGATTCCGGGTTGACCTTGAAATATATTACAGATTATTTGACGTTGCGCAGGCCAAACAAAATAAAAATTTGTTCATTATTGGATAAACCTACCCGGCACAAAATAGAATTGAAAGTTGACTATTTAGGTTTTGAAGTGCCCAATAAATTTGTTGTCGGGTATGGAATTGATTATCAGGAATTATATCGTAATTTACCTTATATCGCGTATGTAGAGTTTGACAGTGAAAAATAGTATAATTGATAAACTGCAAAGAGATATTGAATTAGCCCAAGGTCGGAATCAAGCCAGCCTATTATTAAAAAACGGTAAAGTTGTTAATGTTTTCTCAGGTGATGTACACGAGACTAATATTTTAATCGATGATGATAGAATTATCGGAGTTGGTCATGATTATACCAGAGCGGATAAAATTTATGATTTAAATGGTCTTTACGTTTTACCAGGTTTGATTGATGGGCACATTCATATCGAGAGTTCTTTGTTGAATATAGCTGAGTTTAGTCGCCTGTTGCTATTATCCGGTACAACGACAATCATCGCTGACCCGCATGAGATAACTAATGTCTTAGGAACTAAAGGTATAGACTATATGTTAATGACAAGCAGAGAAATACCATTAGACATATTATTTATGATACCGTCATGTGTACCATCAACCAATATGGAAACTGCCGGTGGTTCAATTACAGCAAAAGAAATAAGGAAATATATCACCGAGCCGAGAATTTTGGGTCTTGCGGAAATGATGAATTTTCCTGGTGTGATAGCAGGAATTCCTGAAGTCTTAGAAAAAATTGCATTAACGATTCAGGCAAATAAAATTGTTGACGGACATTGCCCAAGACTTTACGGTAAATTATTACAAGCATACGCGGGAGCAGGAATTACATCTGACCACGAATGTATTGATGCAAGAGAAGCTCAGGAGAAATTACGTACTGGCATGCATATTATGATTCGTGAAGGAAGTGCGGCAAAGAACTTATCGGATTTACTACCGATAGTCAATATTCGAAATTCGCGCTGCTGTTTTTTTGTCAGCGATGACAAGCATCCCGATGAACTGTTATCCGCTGGGCATTTAAATGCAACATTGCGTAAAGCAGTTTCATTAGGATTAGACCCGGTTACCGCAGTGCAGATGGCGACAATAAATACTGCTGAATATTTTCGACTTCATGACCGCGGCGCAATAGCACCGGGTAAAAAGGCAGACCTTATTGTCGTTGATAATTTGAGCGATTTTAATGTAAAAAAGGTGATAAAAAACGGTATGCTGCTGGTTGAGAATAATAAGCTGAATATAGCACTTCGAAATTATTATGATAAAACTGTTACAAATACAATTAAGGTTAAACCGTTCACTTTAGAAAAACTAAGAGTCACTGCACAAGACGATACGATAAATGTCATACGGATTATACCCAATCAAATAATTACCGAGAAATGGGTTACCACACCGACTGTCAGTAAAAAAAGTAAAAAAGACAAAGGTATAGTCGTTAGCGATATTGAACGAGATATACTTAAATTAGTGGTTTTGGAACGACACAAGAAAACTGGAAATATCGGCATAGGATTTGTGTCTGGTTTTGGATTGAAAAAAGGTGCGTTAGCGTCATCAGTCGCACATGATTCACATAATATTATTGCAGTTGGTGTTAATGATAACGATATTTATCAGGCAGTCAAAATGATTATAAAACTTGGCGGAGGTTTTGTTGCGGTTGATAAGGGCAAGGTCAAAGCTTCACTTGCTCTACCAATTGCTGGTTTAATGTCTAATGATACAGCCGAAAATGTCAGTGGTCAGTTGAAAGAATTATTGAATGTCATAAAATCTTGGGGAATAAAAGCCAATAATCCGTTTATCACTTTGTCATTTTTAGCCTTACCCGTAATACCCGAGTTGAAACTAACCGACTTAGGGTTAGTTGATGTCGGTAAGTTTAAAATTGTTTCTTTGTTTAATAAATAGTGATTGACATTGATCTTCTTATTATACCCGATTAATATTTTTGAATATCAAGAAGCTGGCGGTGTTAATTCAGCGTTATTGTTGTCTTCAGTTGGATCTTCATCTTATGCCGCAACATTGGTAAATCCGGCGATGCTTACACAACTTGAGAAAAGTAATGTCGGACTGGTATATGCTAAGCCATTTCAACATGACCTTATTCAGTATATTAGATAGTAAAATTCGGAACCGTTTAAGAGTAAATTACTATATTGGTTATACAAAAATTAATATGAGCAATATTGATACAGGATTGCGAATTTCTTTAGAATTATAAATTGGTCATTTCCCCAAAATAATAAAATCGACTCTTCGATTTAATGCTCTGCCTTCTTCGGTATCATTAGATGCAATTGGTTTTAATTCGCCATATCCTTTTGCCGACAAACGTTCTGGTGTAATACCAAGACTTGTGACCAAATAATTCATAATTGCATAAGCACGCTTTTCTGATAGGGTTTGATTATAACTGTCCGATCCGACACTGTCGGTATGACCTTGAATTTCTACTTTTATATCAGGATTATCCGTAAGAATTTTTGCCGCATCTTGCAGTGCTGAATATGATTCAGGTTTTAAAGTTGATTTTCCAGACTCGAAGTAGATGCCTTTCAGTGTAATGACCATTCCTTGTTTAACCATTTCAAAATTCTTTTCTAAAGGTTTATTTTTTTCTAATACTATCATTGCGGTTTGAGTAATATAATTATTGGATTTGACATCAATGAGATATGTTCCAACTGGCACTTCAATTCTATAAATACCATTTATTGAATCAGTGATGGTTGGTTGAATTCCTGCTTCAGGGAAACTGACAATTGCACTTAAAGCTGTTCCAGTTTTTTTATCCGACACCTTACCGGTTATAATAGTTTGAAATTGAGAAGGAATTAACTCAAAATCAAATTGATTTGTTTTTCCTTGTTCAATCGTCACGACTCCCGTATACGGTAAAAAGCCTGAATCGGTAATGTTAACAGAGTAGGTCCCAATTGGGATTTGTGCTTGAAAAACTCCGGTAATGCTATCCGATAGGATTGGCGCAAGCGATTTATTTAAGAAGGTAATTTGTGCGGCGAGAGGTTCACCAGACTCTTTGATTGATATTTTACCATTAAATATAGCTTGTGTGATTGAAGCAGTCAAAGACAAATCTACTTGTGTTATTTTTCCGTCTTCAACAGAAACAGTGACCGCTTTTGGGAAATAGCCGTCTTTTTTTGCTTCCATAGTGAAAACGCCAGTTCGGACCTTTTCGATTTTAAATGATCCAGTTGTTGAGTCTGATTTTATCTCCGGAAGTATATTATTGCTGAAGGAAATATTTGCATCAATCGGTTTTTTAGTGACCGCATCATACACATTGCCAGCAATTACACCATAAGAAACTGATGGTTTTAGTTTGAAATCATACGCATTAATTTTGTTCGCTTCAACCGCGATTGGTTGTATTTGTTTCTGATATCCTTCAGCATTGATTTCGACCGCGATGATACCTGCCGGGATTTTTTCTGCTTTAAATATGCCGGTTTGGGGATTGCTTTGCACTGCTTTTAGTTTCGGTTTTTCAGGAAAATTCAATGTTCCTCGTAACGAAGCGCCAGTCTGAAAATCTGTGACTGTTCCGGTTATAATGCCAAGCTTTTCCTGGGGTGGTTTTAAAATTGCCCCGCCAAGAGTCAGTCCGACAATCGCAGTATAATTAGGTATATCGGGATTGTTTTTTACGTCAATTATTACCCCACCGGACAAACACGAATATTGACCAGTATTCAGTTTAATTCCAGGGGTGACAGTTAAATTGTCTAAAAAACCATCAAAGATTCCACCGGTTTTTTCTTTGCTTGATGTTGCTTCAACGAAAATTGAACCACCGCTTCCTTCAATCTCAAACCCGGCTCCGTATTTTCTTAAATCAGAATTCTCGCCATAATTAAACATTATATTGGGGAGCGCGTTATAAAGGTCACTGAACCTGAATGAAGCCAGACCAGTCCAGTTTAACCCTTTATTAGTTTCTATGACCGAATTATCTGACAATTTTCTTGGCCAGGCATAGGCAATTTTTGCGCCAAGTTTAAAGACCGGCAATAATGAAAAACTTGCTTTCCCGCCAATCATACGGTCATGAGGGTCGGAACTGATATTTGATTTCCAAATTTCCGGAAAAACTAAGTCACTTCGTAATATACGTCCACCCCAGAAAAAAACTTGCATGAAATTTGCAGGGGTATAACTGATGTTGGGAACAATTAAATCACTATAGTAGATGCCGGATTCGGTATTGTGAGTCAATAAGAAAGTTGAAATAGAAACAACTCCTATGTCTTCAGTTATTGCGTCTTCGACTTTAAATAAACCACGTCCACCGATGATTGACGGAGACGCGGATAGTATGTTAATAAGAATTACATAAGCACAAATAACCTTTACATTTAATCTATCCCAAGACATACAACCTCCGAACTAATTCAAATCACACGTAATAAATAATTATCGAGAACTTATGAATATATTAAAGTTTATTTGCTTCCAAAGATTGTAGGGTCGTCATAGTAATCAGCGGTATTGATAGTGAAATAGCCCGTATCAGCAATCGTATTACGGGTTAATTCTTCATAACCACTGATAACAACCGTCGCTTTTATCATTGCTCCTTGGGTTAAACTGTCAAACCACTGAGTCATCCACTCGACAGGAAGCATCTTAAAATTTGCACTAACCGTTGCATTGGGGTCGGATACAATACTGACATTAGTTGCACCGGAGACAGAAGATAGATGCCACGAAGTATGATTGAGGACACTGAACTGAAGTGAATAACTGGTAATACGGGCAGTATAATTCGTCGGATATGTCGGTAAACCAAGTCCAGGTTCATTATAGCTGATATCAATCGGAATTATTTGGTCGGGTGGAAGATGATATGCTAGAATTGTATCTTCGGGATTTTCCGGGTCTACCTCAAGTCCCCAATCAGCAACATCAACAATTAAAGGATTGCCACTATTAATCGTTACAATTCTCAAAGCGCTGGGCGTAGACCGATTACATGATAAATTTGCAGTTATAACGAATCCAAGAAAAATTAATAATAAAAATAACCATTTTATGTTTTTCATATATTCTCCCCTAACATTTATAAAAGATTAATAAAATATTATTGTTTGTCAAGTGTTTTATTGATTACTTGACCAAACTTAAAAATCATATTATATTGGTAATATGAGATATTTATTAGTTGTTTTATTTGTCTTAGTTGGGACAAATTTGGGTAATGCATCAATTAGTGTCAGCGTCCATGATGTTAAAGTAAAATATGATAAAATCAAAACTATTCAGGGTAATTTTATCCAGAGTCAGTGTTCAGAATCAGAAGGAACCTGTCAGCAATTCGAAGGGAAATTCTATATCTCAAAACCAAATTTTTCGCGAATGGAAATTACAAGTCCAGTAAAACAGGTTATTGTTACCGACAGTAACAATGTATTAATTTATTTAGTTAATAAAAAGAAAGTTTATATACAGCCAGCCAGTATGAGTATTAATTTCTTTGGGATTTTCGATATGTTTTTGAATGACACAACCAATTTTATTATGGTGAGCCAGGACACAAACTTTTCGGCGTTGGAATACAAAAAAGATTCTCTTGACCAACAAGAGGTTTTTACGGAATTGAAGTTCTACATTAATAAAAAAACATCCTTGATTGAAAAATTTTCTTTTACTGACATGAACGGTAATGAAAACACCTTCGAACTGTCAAATATCAAATTGAATCCAAAAATGGGAAACAAATTATTTACATTAGAAGTACCGAAAGGGACTGAATTTATTAAATATTAAATGATTATAAAAAGTAACCACCGTTGCTTTGCCTGCGGCAAAGATAATCCAATCGGGTTAAAATTACAATTTACCCCCACCCCTAACGGTGTTCGCGCTGAATTTTCGCCGACAAAAGAGTATGAGGGGTTTCAGGATATTATTCATGGTGGTATCGTTGCGACAATTTTGGATGAAGCAATCGCCTGGGCATGTCGCGCTTACACAGCAGATGCAGTTACCGGTGAAATGACTGTCAGATATAAAGAACCATTAAGAACTGGCGAACCCGTCACTGTCTATGGTATTATTGAAAAACACCGAGGTAAATTATTTTTAGGTTCTGCTTATATTCAGGATAAAAACGGAACTGTAATCGCGACTGCAACCGCGAAAATGGTTCAAGTAAACAAGTGAAAGTTTCTCTTATTTCACTCGGGTGTCCTAAAAATCTCGTTGATTCCGAAATAATTTTAGGTAGTCTTGCCAAAGCGAATTTTACCCTCACTTCGGATTGGAAGAATTCCGATGTCGTAATTATCAATACCTGCGCATTTCTTAAGTCCGCAGTAGCCGAAGCCGAAAAATATATTAATAAAGCTTTGTCATATAAGAAAAATGGTAAAATCAAGAAAATAATTATTGCGGGATGTTTGCCACAACGGTTTAAAACTGACCTATTAGAAAAGTTCCCAGATATCGATGGAGTTGTTGGTATTGATAATTTAATCGATATCTCAAAATTGTGTGTCAGTAAAGTCCCGCAAATAAAAGTTACTGAAACCCCAAAACATATATATAATAATTTAGCACCTCGATTACTAACCACAAATCATTACGCATATCTAAAAATCGCTGATGGTTGTGATAATTTCTGTTCATATTGTCTAATACCATCAATTCGTGGACGGTTTCGCAGTCGCAAGATAGATGACATTATTAAAGAAGCAAAGCAACTGGCACGAAATAGCGTAAAAGAATTGGTTTTAATCGCTCAGGATACAACATTATATGGTGAAGATATCTATCATAAGTCATCCCTTGCGCGCTTATTAAAAAATCTTGTTAAAATCAAAAATATAGAATGGATAAGAATTCTATATACGCATCCTGCACATTGGACTGATGAATTAATAGGAGTTTTTCAAGAAAACCCAAAAATCTGCAGATATGTTGATTTACCGTTACAACAAATATCCAATAATATGTTAAAAATGATGAATCGTCCTTATGATAGAAAAGCAGTTGAGAAACTTTTAACAAACCTTAGAAAGATACCTGATTTAGCAATCCGCACCAGTTTTATTGTCGGATTTCCTGGTGAGACCAATATAGATTTCGCTGAGCTCTTGGATTTTATCAAAAAACAGAAGTTTGCTCATCTCGGCTGTTTTAAATATTCAAGAGAACCAGGAACCGTTGCTTATAATTTGCCAAATCAGATTCCCGAGAAGATTAAAAAAGAGCGTTATAATGCGATAATGAAAGCACAGCAGAAAATTTCTCTTAAAAGAATGAAGCGATTTGTCGGTAAGAGAGCAAAAGTGATTGTTGATAATAAATCAAACAATAAACAGTATGACTATATCGGTCGGACTGAATTTGATGCACCAGAAATTGATGGGGTGGTCTATATTAAAAGTGAGACTGTTAAAGTTGGTGATTTTGTTGACGCGAATATCACATCGGCACAACCTTATGCACTAATATATAATACCAAAAAATGATTTGTATTTGTTAAAATCCTACAATATCAAAAATTAAATATTAGATATACTCAAAATTATTTTTGTATTTTCTCGATAAATACCAATAATTCATCTATACCGATACCAGTTTTGGCTGAAATATAAAACGTTGGTAAATTGAACGATAACTTCATTTTCTTTTTCAGTAAGTCAATTTTGTTAAAAACTAAAATCTGTTCTTTTTTTAGTATTTCTGGATTATAAGTGCTGATTTCATTTCTGATTGTTTCTAAATCATTTAAAGGGTTTTTCTGGGTAATATCAATAATATAAATTAGTATTTTAGTCCGCTCAATATGGCGTAAAAATTGCACCCCCAGTCCTTTTCCGGTCGATGCGCCTTCGATAATCCCAGGCATATCGGCGACAGTTATTGTCTGTAGGTCAGTTTTTAACACACCTAAATTTGGTGTGAGCGTGGTAAATGGATAATCGGCAATTTTTGGTTGCGCCGATGTCAATTGCGATAACAGGGTTGACTTTCCGGCATTGGGTAATCCGACCAAGCCAATATCAGCAATCATTCTGAGGACAAGTTTCAGTTTCCGAATTTCACCTGTGTATCCCTTTTCTCGGACACGCGGCGCTCGATTGGTAGGAGTCATAAAAGTAGTATTGCCTCTTCCACCTCTGCCACCTTGAGCAACGAGCAAAGTCTGTTTAGGGCTGAGCACTTCTCCAATTACTCTGTCAGTCTCTGCATCATATACATCAGTTCCTAATGGTACTTTAATATAAATATCCTCAGCCGCTTTACCGTAACAATTTTGACCTTTGCCGTGCTGACCACGTTGTGCTTTATAATTACATTTATATTCTAAATCGGCAAGAGTCTGTAATCCCTTATCACCGATAAGATAAACCGAGCCGCCATTTCCGCCGTTTCCACCGTTCGGACCACCTTTAGGAACAAATTTTTCACGCCGAAACGAAATACAACCGTCGCCACCAGCACCAGCAGCAACGTCAATTAATACATGGTCAACAAATTTCATTTCGGTCGCTGGTGCGTTTTAATCTTCAGTTTTTTTTGCACGGCAGTAATAACCGGCTCGGGTAAAAAGTCTTCGAGGTTACCACCCATACTTGCGATTTCTTTAACCAACGATGCGGAAAGATAGGTATAGCGCATTGATGCCAAGAAGAAGATGGTTTCTATGTCCGGTGCAATCCGGCGGTTGGTTAAAGCCATCTGAAACTCGTAATCAAAATCTGAAATCGTTCTGAGCCCACGGATAATCGTACAGGCTTTTTCCTGTTTGACAAAATCTACTAGTAAACCGCTAAAGGACTTTACCTCAACGCGTTCAATATTTGCAACTACTTTTTTTACCAATTTTTCCCGTTCGGATAATGAGAATATCGGGTTTTTCTCTTTACGCCGGGCAACTCCGATAACTATATAATCAAATAGTTTTAAGGCACGGTTTATCACATCAATATGGCCATTAGTAATCGGGTCAAAACTTCCCGGGAAAACTGCTTTTTTCATTTTGTCTCCTTGTTAATCAATATTGTTATTATTGTATCATTATATGATTTTCTTTTATAACTTATCAGATTGTCGGGTATACCAAATTCTTCTTTCTGATGATGTTCAACAACAATAATACCATTCTTAGTTAAGATATTAAATTTTGCCAATTTGTCAATAATCGGATTTAATAATCCTATATTATACGGCGGGTCCAAAAATATTACATCAAATTTTTCGGATTGCAATTTATCGATTGCTCGACGTGCATCATACGGGATAACCCGAGTTATGCTCTCTAGTCCTTTGAGATTTTCTCTAAGGTATTTAAGTGCAATTTTATCGGTTTCAATAAAGACTACATTTTTCGCACCGCGCGACAGCGCTTCGATTCCCATCGCACCCGTACCGGCAAAAATATCATAAACTGTACAGTAATTCAGAATATCAGTAAAATTTGCGGTTATCATATTAAATATCGCACCGCGTACTTTATCCGTAGTCGGTCGTATTCGTGTTTTAGGGAAATGGAGAACTCTACCTTTCAGTATCCCGGCGATTATTTTCACTCTTCAATAATATAAGCATAATTTTTGTCTGTCAATACCAAGAGACTTTAGAAAAGTCTCTGATTACACACATTAAAAATAAGATTACAGCGATATTTGGTATTATCGTAATCATGTGAGCATGTTTTCTGCACTCTCGTCTTGACAAATCTTTTATCTTATTGATAATAAATACAATGTTTAAGAGAATTTTACATTTCTTTTTCGGAAATTTACTTTTCAAAATTTTCGCGATTATATTAGCTATATCAATATGGTTATTGGCGGTTCTGGTGCGCCCGCAAACCGAAAGTTTTATTATCCCGATTGCCTATAGCGATTTACCAAATGATTTAGTTATTACTAAGTATAATACCAATAAAATTATTATAACCTTACATGGTCGGGGGAGTGATTTTATTAAATTGCAGTTTCATAAGCCAGTATATCAGCTTAATCTTTCAATGGCCAAGCAGGGACTCAACCGTATTAAGCTGACACCGGACGAATTAATTACCACAACGCCGGTTTTATTAAAGTCGGTTTCCCCGGAATACGCAGAATTTGTTGCCGAGGAATTGGAGCGAAAAATAGTTTCGATAATCGCGCCATACCGACATGATGTACAAAAAGGTAGATACATAACTAATATTGAAGTGCAGGATACGGTTGTTTTATCTGGACCAGCCGAACAAATGCAATTTTTAAAACAAGTAACAACCGAATCATTGTTTATTACCGATATCGCAAAATCACAGATGGTTCGTAAATTAAAAGTGGTTCTACCCGATACCGCTTTTTTCCAAGCAACACCGGAATCAGTAAATGTTCTCGCTAATATTGAAAAAGAAACGACCAAAACTTTTTCCGGTATAAAAGTCAATATACTGTTATCACAAAAGGATGTTACAGTTAAACCAAAAACAGCTGATATTACAGTGCGCGGTGCAGTCAACCAGATGCAAGCCATACAAGACTCAGAAATCATACTTAAAATTAATCCGTCCGGATTGACTGCCGGGGAAAATAATATCCCCGCAGAAATAATATTACCGAAAAATATTTTTTTGGTTATTTGCGAGCCGAAAATGTTTAACGTTAAAATTAAGTAAGAATGATATTTTTAGGTATCGAGACGTCATGTGACGAAACCGGTGCGAGCATTGTCAGAAGCGAGAGTTCAGGTAACAAACAACAGTTTCAAATTCTTTCCAATATCGTATCATCTCAATATATTCATTCCAAATATGGTGGTGTTATACCAGAACTTGCTTCGCGGGCTCATATTCGATTAATTGTACCGATTGTCAAAACTGCATTGGATGTAGCAAAAATCCGTTATCAGGATTTAGATGGGATAAGCGTAACGTACGCTCCAGGACTAGTCGGTTCATTATTAGTCGGTTTATCCTTTGCCAAGGCGCTGTCTGTAAATTTAAAAATACCTTTTGTCGGAGTTAATCATCTGGAAGGTCATATTTTCTCGCTGTTTTTATCGTATCCAAACTTAGAAACTCCGTTTTTAGCACTAATCCTATCTGGTGGCCATACCGAATTACTTATGATTAAAGATCGTTGTCAATATGAATCTCTGGGTTCGACAGTTGATGATGCTTGTGGTGAAGCATTTGATAAAGTTGCACGAATGCTTGGGTTAAGTTATCCGGGCGGTGCGTTTATTGAAAAATTAGCGCAGAGTGGTAATCGTACAATTGACTTTCCAGTTCCACACCTGCCGGGTTACAATTTCAGTTTTTCCGGGCTCAAAACCGCAGTACTTTATTATTTAAAAGCAGAAAAGAATCCTAAGCCAGAAGATGTTGCCTGTAGTTTTCAAGAAGTCGTGATAGATTTTTTATTAAAGAAAGTACGGTTAGCAAATGATAATTTGAATATTAATAACATTGGAGTCTCAGGCGGAGTCGCAATTAATAAACGGTTGCAGAAAAGATTTGAAGAATATGGTGAAAAACACGATATGAAATTCTATTTTCCTTTGCCTTCAATGTGTGCGGATAATGCAGCAATGATTGCAGCAGCAGGCATAGAACGTTTTATACATTTTGGGTCATCGCCCCTGACACTGACGGCGGAGGCGAGAGTCAAGTTATAATTTACATCGGATATTCAATTAAAGAGCGAAAAATTCAAGAATACTGATTGTTATAATATTTTTACTTCGGTATTTATTAATATAATATGGAAAATTACTTGACAAAAATAGTATTGATTGTAAAATATATTGAAGCTATTAAATAGTAGAATGATACTTTGTTTATTAAAAAAACTAGCGAGGTTTTTAGTACTAAAGCATGAGTAAAATCTATAATAAATTAACAGGAGGCGCTATGCGCAAAACATTTATTTTTACGATGTTACTTGCTACATTGGTATTTGCAGCAACAAGCCAAGAGGTAACATTTACAAACAACTGGGGTAAAAACCCTATGTTCAATATCGCATCAAAATCCGATGCTGGTATGGAAATTGTTTTCAGCATCCACAAGATGGTTGTAGAAGAGATGCAAATTGACGGTGTACCAATGAAAACCTATGGTATTCCTGGCATCTTTTTACCCAATAATGAAGGCGCTCCGAATCTTGCCGGAACCGGACGTTATATTGCGATTCCACAAGGTGCAACCGCAAAGGCATCGATAATTGATGCCCGAACCGAAGTTTATCACAATGTGGAAATAACTCCAGCGCCTAATCTTCCATCAGATGTCGACGATTCACCGTTAAAATATGCCAAAGATATGAGTATTTATGGCAAGAACGAATATTATCCTGATTCACCAGTTAATCTATCCGAGCCGATGCAGATGCGTGGTGTTGACTGTGTTGTTTTGGGTATCACACCATTTCAATATAACCCTATTACAAAAGACTTGATTGTTTATAAAGATATTCGTGTTCGGGTTGATTTTGTTGGCGGCAACGGTCATTTTGGCGACGATGCATTGCGAAGTATTTACTGGGAACCGATTCTTCAGGGAAATCTCTTAAATTACAGTTCTCTACCGCAGATTGATTTCTTCGCACCATCAAGAACTAAGGCACGTGACGGTTATGAATATATTATAATCGTACCGGATGACCCGATTTTCCAAGCTTGGGGAGACACAATAAAAAGATGGAGAAAATTACAAGGAATTTCAACGGAAGTTTTCACATTGACCCAGGTCGGCGGTAATACGTCAACTGCGATAGAAACCTTTTTAAACAATGCCTACAATACATGGAGCCCTCGTCCGGTTGGTTTCTTATTACTTTCGGATTATCCGAGTTCGGGTGACGTGTATGGTATAACTTCCCCAACATTCACATATGCTGGTGAAACAGTCGTATCGGATAATACGTATGCGGATGTGAATGGTGATAATTTACCGGATATGTTGCATGGCCGCATTTGTGCCCAGAATGAATCACAACTTTCCATAATGATTAATAAATTTTTAAGTTATGAACGCAATCCTTACACTGACCCGACTTTTTATAACCGTCCGATTGTCGCTGCAGCCTGGCAGACCGAACGTTGGTTCCAGTTATGCGGTGAAGTGATTCGCGGATTTATGGCTAATTCAACTAACGGTTTGGGTAAAGATCCTAATCGGCAATACGCAATTTATGCGGGAACACCGACACCGGGTGGGGCATGGTCGACTGCAACTAATACAGCAACCGTCGTTAATTATTTTTATAACTTAGGCTGGTTACCTTCGATAACTCAACCCAATAATAGTTCATGGTGGAGTAATGGTTCGGTATCAGCAATTACTACCGGTATTAACGCTGGTGCATTTTTACTACAGCATCGCGACCATGGTGCTGAGACCGGCTGGGGAGAACCAGCGTATAGCAATTCAAATATTTATACCCTGACTAATGATAAATATATTTGGGTTAATTCAACAAACTGTTTAACCGGAAAATACAACTGGTCGAGTGAATGTTTTGTTGAAGCATTTCATCGCAGTCAACATGGCGCGCTTGGTTCTAATGCACCGAGCGAAGTCTCGTATTCATTTGTCAATGATGTCTATATTTGGGGTTGGTACGATTGTATGTGGCAGCGGTTTATGCCTGATTACCCGGCTGCAGATATTACACCATATGGTACGCTTTTACCAAGTGCGGCAATGGTTTATGGTAAATACTTTTTACATTCTTCAAGCTGGCCATATATTCCAGAATATGATAATTTAACTTTTCACCTTTTTCATAACCATGGCGATGTATTCAATACACTCAATACAGAGATACCACAAAATTTGACCGTAGTTCACGTGCCGACAATGATTGCTGGTACTTCAACTTTCACAGTTACAGCAAATGACAGTTCAATTATTGCTTTAACCGCAAATGGTGAAATTTTAGGAGTAGCAAGAGGAACCGGTAACCCTGTTTCTATTACAATTACCCCACAGATTCCCGGTACCAATGTAATCGTGACCGTAACTAAACCGAATTATTATCGTTACATGGCAACTGTACAAGTTGTGTCATCAAGTTATCCGTATGTTATTGTTTCGTCATCAGTGGTGAATGATTCGGGTGCTAATGGTCAAGTCAATCCTGGTGAACTTATCAATTATGGTGTCTGGGCGAAAAATATCGGAATTGGAACTGGTCAGGGAATCTATGGAAAATTAACAATCGATTCTTTTTCTTCATTAATCCAGGACTCAAGCTGGTTTGGCACTATTCCTCAGGATGATTCAGCTTATTCTAATCCATTATATGCTTTTCGAATTGCTCGCAATTGTCCTAATAATCACGCAATAAATTTAACATTTACATTTAATGACCAACATGATAGCATTTTCCGTTCATTTAAGTCGTTTCGGGTTTACGCACCGATATTGAATTATCAGAGCGTATCAGTAGTCGGTGGCAATAATAATGGCATCTTTAATCGCGGTGAAACGGTCAATATGGTCGTGACATTAAATAATACTGGTGGCGCTAATACTGACAATGTGACTGCTACGCTACTTGCTAATGACCCGCATATCACAATGATAGACAGC
>CAIPLT010000085.1 GCA_903865935.1 Caldifarciminota bacterium | reverse complement strand
GTAAATCAGCCAGAAGCTATGTATTTCATTGGTTATCGGATAACGGATTTACTGAAAACACTGGTCTCTTTCAGCATTATTATGCTGACTGGTTTGTGATTGGAGGACGCTGGTCTGGTGAATTGACCGCAAATCAGCTGGATCAGGAGAAAATCAAAGCGCTCAATAATGAATTCGAAAAGAAATATGGCTTCTGGATTAATAAAGACATCACCGAAGAGATAAGAAGAGAGCAATACAACAAACTACTGAAACAATATTTCCCTGATTATCAGGGAGTCCCCTGGGCATTTCGGGATTCATATCAGGAAAGCGGTTATGAAGACGATGCTCAGATCGTAAACCAGCTGCTCTTTGACCGAATCATCAAAGACCATCTAATAGACGAGATCAGCCAGGAAAAGCTCTGGAATGGCGGAGCGGTCATTGCCACTGATAAGACGGATAATAAAGAGTCAATAACTCCGGATAGATATATCGGGAAATACTGGATAGTAGTGGTTGACTTTCACTTTTAAAGACAGGAGGAATATATGGAAACAGCAGTACAAGAATTAGTAAGAAATACCTTGCCGATGCCAATAACTGAGTCATCGATTGAGATAAAACCAATTAATCTCATTGACCGCATCATTGATGCATTCAATAAGAAACAAAACTATCTGTCATATCACTTGATGCGTAAACTGACCATAGATGAATATAAAAACCTGCCGGATATATCACTTCACCAGCAATCCGGTGACTATGCCTGGGAGGTGAAGCTTTGCAACTTAATCTTAGAGCGTAATGTCTTCACATCCGGGATTGTTCAGGCAATGGACAAAAAGAACGAAGATCCAATACTATATACATTTGAAGATAAACCAACCTATGTATTAACACCAATTAAAAGCTATAAACCCACAGATATCATAAGAAACTTCTTCTATGCCGAAGCACGTAACCAATGTAACTTTGGACGACCTTATTCTGGTGGACACCAGGTAAAAGGACATGGTAGACGCATCTGCTTTGATAAAGACACACTCTATTCTTACAATCAGGATATCGCCCATCGGGTCAAAAATGGGTTTATCGTTAATGGCGATGTATCCACACCAACCACCAATGGCGATATTAACTACTCATTTCACATTGCCCCACTCGGTTCACCGATTATCCCTTTCAGTACCCTGCAACAAGCTCAAATTGAAGACTTCCACAAGCTCGAATTAATCCAGGGATCTGCGGATTGGTATGAAACAGTCAAAGATGCGGAAGGCAAGGATAAATATATCCATCACCTTGGCGAATCGGTTTTCAAATATGGCGACCGCTACTTTTTAAGCACGCTTGAAGCGCGCAGATACCAGCAACATTACTATCTACTTGAATTGAATGATGCCGCAACTTCGATTGAACAGGCCAAACAATTGGCCAGTGGTCTGGATGATGCCAATTGGAAACGTTATCAGAACAATGAAATAAAACGGCAGGGTGAATACTTCTTCATCCCAATCAATATTAAAGATTACATTGGGAAGACTCTATTCAAGACACAGGACTATATCGAAAAGAATACATTCAAAACAATCAACCATAACTCAGGGCAATTCCCAAATCACGAAAGCAGTAAACCATTGATTGAATTAGGAAGCATCTTCAAACAACCAAATCAAAACCCGCATTATCCGAGAGATGTGATCCGCTTGAATGGCAATGTATTTGTCCGGGGCACGGTCCGTCATCCTGAACATGGCATGTTGCGGCTTGGAGACCAGTGGCATCTTGCCCGACTCAACTATATCAAGCGCGCGTTTCAACCGCACGGCAGGGTTGATTAATTAATCTAAATACGGAGGCGGACATCTAGTTGTCCGCCCCCGAATGATAATTAATAAAACTGTACACCTTGCTTTAATTTTTTTGATTTTGAATATGATGTAAAAAAATAAACGATGTTTTCTACATATATATTTTTAATAATTTCCAATAAACCGATCTTTTACATAATTCAATTTCAAATGTGATTGCAGAACACATTTTGCCCTACAAATATTGTATTTCCCTATCAAAATCACAGGGTTTTGTACAATTTTCAAGCATTTTGTGATGATTTTGTTAAATTATAATATTTTATTGTAACTCATTGTATATCAAAAATAAAACAGTTTTAATTTAATAAAATTGCGTGTTTTTCAGTCAAAAATGCCCCTAAAACGCCCATTTTTTCATACCCCCTGCCCACACGTGTCTTAAAATTACTTGATTTATTCGCGCTTATTACTTATAATGTATTAGAATGGACTATATAGCACTACGTGTATGGGCCTAAATATAATATGAAATTTTACACAATTAAGGAAATCGCAATAATGGTTAAGTTAAACGAAAAGACGGTGTGGCGTGAAATTAAGGCTGGGCACCTCAGGGCGCGCAAGATAGCCGGTCGATGGCGTGTTGAAGAAACAGACTTTTTAAATTGGATAAATCAATATCAATCTACCGGGGCCGGTACGCCTGTTGCTGATATTAATAAGATTGGCGCTGATCAGTCAGTTGGTCCGCCGATAAACAACACTGCGGATTTACAAAAAATGACTGCGGCTCAGGAGAGCTCAGCAAACGTATCAACTGGCGCATTAGCTGAAGCCAATAGCGAAGAATCAATCGACATTGAAACCAGCAGGAACGCAGAATTATTTGTCAAACATTGGAATAAATATAGTCCTGTCAAATATAAATTTAAAAATGGACACCTGGATGATCCGACAAAAAGAATCGCTGAACGATTCATGCGTCAAGTTGACAACGACCTAAAAAGCAATCTATTAACTTTACGGATTTTTTTCCTGCTGCATGAAAAAAGGTTGCTGCGCGGCAGTCCGGCAATAATCTTACAGGATTATATTAAACGGGGTTATTATCTGGCATTTGCTTGTCCTGAATTAAATGCCGCGCAGGAGAAAGAACTAGATGAAGCGATGGATATAAAAGAAGTCTCCTGCCGCAAATGCGACAACATATCCCGTATTGAGAAGGTAACCCAAAACATGAAATGTCCTGGCTGCAAACAAAGTGGATGGACAGAATTTATATACCGCGCGATTAGGGATTACGACATGGAAGCTTACCCGGTACTAAAACTGTTTAACGATATATATAATGTTTATTTGGTCCGTTCACAGAAAAGAATTCTTAACCAACTTTGGAATGACTCCAGATCTTTTATGATGACGAAAAAACGGTCAAAGATAGGGCCGCAAGGTTTTGCGGACGATTTGCCTCCTGAAACGCGGGACTGGTCGATTATCTGTGACATCTATGACATCAGAAATGAAATATTTGATCCAAAATATGATCCAGAAAAAGATTAGTATTAACTGTTGGTGTGCAAATAAAGGTTTGTTTATTCTTTTTGGAAATAATACCGTATGTTAGAAAAAGGTGCATTACTCATATAAACCAAAACATTGGTAGGGCAGCATTAGTTTATTGACATTATCAGTAAAACAAACATATTAAGATAGAGATTTTTCACGGAGTTTATCCAGCACTTTTATAAAAATGGTGGGTTCAGAATGATGAGTTGTTTTTTGTCAACGTTTATCTGAAGTCCAATTAAAAGCTGTCGATTCTAAAAAAAATCATAGCGATTGAATTGAAGATTATTTTAGTTTTGTAGCAAATTGATTATTTTGGAATATCTTGACATTAATACAAATTAGCTTATGCTAAATAAAATGCGCAGCTTTCAGAAATCTACGATACTTCCTGCATTACCTTTAGCCGATTCCGAGCTGGTAAAAAGAGCGCAGAGAGGCAATACTGCGGCATTTGAGGAGCTAGTTAAACGGTACGAGCACAAAGTTTATAATATCGCTTATCGGATGTTAAGCAATGAGGAAGAAGCCAAAGATGCCCTGCAGGATACTTTTATACGGGCATTTCGGTTCATTAAAAAGTTCAAAGGTGACTCATCGTTTTACACCTGGCTATACCGGATTACCACGAATGTCTGTTTAACAAGATTAAAGAGACGAAAAGGTAAAGAAAGTGTTACTTTATCATTGGATGAACCAGTAAAGGATGAAGAAGATATGATACGCGAACTGCCGGATGTAACGCACACCCCGGAAATCTTATTCGAGCGAAAACAGACGCAGCAAGCGATACAAACTGCGATAAGCGAGTTACCTTCAGAATATCGTTCGGTCGTAGTCTTGCGCGATTTACAGGGACTTTCCAATAAAGAAGTGTCCAAAGCTTTGCAATTATCAATCGCTGCGGTAAAGTCACGATTGCACAGAGGCCGAGTCTTTTTACGAAAAAAGTTGTCTAAATATATAGAGCAATAAAATGATAAGCTGTTATCAACTATCTCAAATCATTTCCGAGTTCATTGATGGTGAACTGAGCGAAGACGTCTGTGTAGAAATCAGACAACATATCGCTTTTTGCCCGGATTGCCGTCGGGAACATGAGCAGTTTCTTAAACTGTTGACTTTTTTTCATTGTAACTGCATGATCCAGATAACCGAAACTACTCATTTGGAACTGATGCAAGTGATATTTGAAGAATTTGAAAAACCATTAAAGATAGAACACAAACCAAGAAAAATCTCGAAGAAAAGAAAGACCTCTTAATTAATTCCTGTTTTTTACCACGAATTTACACGAATAAATCACTAAGTTTAGTATCAGGTATAGATTATCATACATTGACTGATTTCATTTAATTAATTATTATCAATTATGCCAGAACGGGTCGTGGTTGCGATGAGCGGTGGTGTTGATTCATCGGTTGCGGCTGCTTTGTTAAAAGAACAAGGTTATGACGTGGTCGGCGTAACAATGCACATCTGGGATGTACCGGACAATGATAATATTCGGAGCTGTTGCGGTTTTAAAGCGATATCTGATGCGCAGCGGGTTTGCGCTAAACTGGAAATCCCATTTTACACAATAGATGTTAAAGATATTTTTCGACAAAAAGTGATAGATGATTTTTGTACCGAGTATCCCAAAGCGCGAACACCTAATCCGTGCATCCGGTGTAACCAGTTTATCAAATTTGAATATCTTTTAAATAAAGCGAAAGAATTAAAAGCAGATAAGATTGCGACCGGTCATTATGCCAAAGTAGAATTTGATTCGAATAAGAAACGCTGGTTACTTAAAAAAGGGATTGATGAGAAAAAAGACCAGTCGTATGTGCTTTATACAATGACGCAGAAACAATTATCACAGACATTATTTCCGGTTGGTAATATGAAAAAGACGGAAGTCAGAGCAATTGCAAGAAAAATAGATTTGCTGGTTGCGGATAAACCAGATAGTCAGGAGATATGTTTTATACCGGATAATAATTACACAAAGTTTTTGCTGGAAAGACTCAAGCACAAACCAATGCCCGGTAAATTTCTCAATACTAAAGGAGAAATTATTGGCAAGCATCCGGGAATAATTTATTTTACAATTGGGCAAAGGCGAAGAATCGGCATTGCATCCAAAGAACCTTTATACGTGATAAAAGTCGATGCCAAACATAATAACATCGTTGTGGGCAATGAAAAAGAAGTATATCAAAAGAAATTTATCGCCCGCGATTTAAATTTTATCAGTATCAAAGAATTGACTGAACCAATTCAATCTTATGCCAAAATCCGCTATACTCATAAACCAGGTATAGCCGACATTAAACCATTAAAAAATGGGGTAGAGGTGAAGTTTAAACAAGGTCAATGGGCAATCACACCTGGTCAGGCAGTCGTTTTCTATGATAAAGAGTCGGTCATTGGCGGTGGCACGATTGACAGTAATTTACAAGTTGACAATTCATAAATTTTCATTATTATACTTCCACTATGTTTAAAATCCTATTAAAAAAAGAATTAGCTCCTAGTATAAAACTTTTTGAGTTTGATGCTCCTTTGATTGCTCGAAAAGCAAAACCAGGACAATTTGTTGTATTAAGAATAAATGAAGAGGGTGAGCGGATACCATTGACAATTGCCGATGCCAAAAAAGACAGCGGAAGATTAGTTATCGTTTTCCAGGAAGTGGGAAAATCAACCAAATTACTGGGCACACTCAATGTGGGTGATGCAATCATCGATTTAATCGGGCCATTGGGCAAGCCGTCAGAAATTGAGAAATATGGAACGGTTGTCTGTATTGGCGGCGGAGTCGGAACACCGGAAATCTATCCAGTTGCCCGTGCTTTAAAACAGGCAGGCAATAAAGTAATCTCAATCATTGGCGCGCGCAGTAAAAATCTATTGATTATGGAACCAGAGATGAAATCAGTTTCCGATGAACTCTATATCACAACCGACGACGGCACCTATGTTAAAAAAGGTTTTGTCACTGACGAGTTGAAGCGATTAATCAGTGAAGGTGTTAAAATTGATTGTATTTTTGCAGTCGGTCCAGTAATAATGATGAAAGCAGTGACTGACGTTACCCGACCATATAATATCAAGACGATTGTCAGTCTGAATCCGATTATGCTTGATGCAACCGGAATGTGCGGAGTGTGCCGGGTTGAAGTCGGCGGTGAAACCAAGTTTGCTTGTGTTGACGGGCCGGAATTCGATGGTCATAAAGTTAATTTCGATCTGCTGGTTAAAAGATTACGTACCTATATCAAAGACGAAAAAGAATCATTAGACTTGTTCGAAAAACATTCTGCGGAATGCGGATGAAAGGGGAAATAGAATATGCCTAAACCATTACCTAATAAAATTCCGATGCGGGAACAAACACCGCAGGAACGGGTTAAGAATTTTAAAGAAGTTCCTTTTGGTTATACTGAAGAAGAAGCGGTAATAGAAGCGAAAAGATGTTTAGCCTGTAAAAAACCGTCATGCGTTGCAGGTTGTCCGGTTGAAATCGATATTCCGGGATTTGTCAGCCGAATTGCGGAAAAGGATTTCAAAGGTGCGATTAAGGTTTTAAAACAGAAGAATGTATTACCCGCTATTTGCGGTCGGGTCTGCCCTCAGGAAGATCAATGCGAAAAGGTCTGTGTTTTATGTAAAAAGATGGAACCCGTTGCGATCGGTCGATTAGAAAGATTTGCCGCAGACTGGGAAGCCAAATCAGGTATCGTTGATATGCCAGAAAAGAAACCGGCAACCGGTAAAAGAGTTGCAGTGGTTGGCGCTGGTCCAGCCGGACTGGTATTTGCCGGTGATTTGGTGCAAATGGGACATGAGGTTACATTATTTGAGGCGTTACACAAAGCCGGTGGAGTATTGGTTTATGGTATTCCTGAATTCCGTTTACCGAAAGCGATTGTGCAGCGGGAAGTCGAATACATCGAACGTTTGGGCGTAAAACTGATGACCAGTTTTGTGGTTGGAAATACCCAGACAGTCGATGAACTTTTACAGGAATATGATGCGGTGTTTCTCGGTACCGGTGCGGGTTTACCTTGGTTTATGAACTTACCGGGTGAAAATTATTCTGGCATCTACTCAGCTAATGAATATTTAGTCCGTTCAAATTTAATGAAAGCATACCTGTTTCCACAGTATGACACGCCGATTGTCCGCGGTAAAAGAGTCGCGACCATCGGTGGTGGTAATGTAGCAATGGATTCAGCTCGAACCGCTTTGCGGTTGGGTGCGGAGAAATCGATGATAATTTATCGCCGCAGCAAGACTGAAATGCCAGCTCGAATTGAAGAAGTTCATCATGCGGAAGAAGAAGGTATCCAATTCGAATTTTTGACCTTGCCGGTAAAATATTATGGCGATGAAAACGGATGGGTCAAGGAAATGGAATGTTTGAGAATGGAGTTGGGTGAACCGGATGCTTCAGGCCGCAGGCGACCGATTAATATTCCTGGTTCCGAATTCAGAATCCCAGCTGATACAGTGGTAGTTGCAATTGGTCAGAGTCCAAATCCATTGATTCCGCAAACAACCCCTGATTTGCAAGTTGGCAAGCATGGTAATATCATTGCCGATGAAAAGACCGGTAAAAGCACGAAAAAAGGAGTTTTTGCCGGTGGCGATATTGTAACCGGTGCAGCGACTGTAATTTTAGCAATGGGAGCAGGTCGAATCGCGGCTAAATCCTGTGATGAATATTTAAAGACCGGTATCTGGTAATAGGAGGAAAATATGGTTGCGACAGCATACGTATTAATCACGGTTGGACATGGTATGGCACGAAAGGTATATGATAAACTTTCGAAAATACCAAGTATTACACATGTTAATGCAGTAACAGGTCCTTATGATATGATTCTGACAATTCAAGGTTCGGATTTTAACACAATTGGAAATCTTATTATCAATAAAATTCATCCGATCGAAGGTATTGAACGAACTATTACCTGTAACGTTATCGAATTCGAGCAATAAGGATCATTGGTTCTTATCTATAATATGTGCCATGTCCCACAGCTATGTATAGGTGTGGGATAATCAGCGATAGCTTCTCGGTTACGTAGCTACTTCGGCGAAGGGGTCGCCGGAAATAAATGCTTCTCTTTTGTTAGCAATTTTAAGCTAATAATTCTATAGTAAGAAGGTTGATATCAGTAATATAAATATTATACTGCAATCGTACATAAGACATTAACAAATATGGTTTTAATAGACAAATCTAACAAAATAATTTATATAATATAGGCTTAGAGTTTCAATAATGACTATATTCAACTTACAAGTACAACTGAATGAGTTATTAAATTATTTAATTTTTGTTTAATTAGTTTATTCATTAGTGGTTACGACATGGTCACAAACAGTAATGAGCAGAAATATGCGTCAGAAATTTTATGTTTCCTTCCAGATGCTGCACAAAGAAACGAGTATACCTAACGGAAACGCACAAAAGAAGTCGAAGCACCTTCATGTGCTGTATATCTTGGAATCACATTATTGACATTTCTGGTAATTTAAGTTAAATTAAATAATAACTAATGACAGAGAAAATTATAAAAAAAGTTAGGCACGTATCAAAAGATGATGACTACTGTGTTTTTGACCACAAACAAATTAAAGAATTTTCTACCCTATCACATCGAATAATCCATTACGCAAACGCTGGTGTTCTTAGAGACAAATTTATGCTCGAAGTTTCGAGGATTCTAATGGATTTTTCTAGATGCGATGCGGTTGAACTTTGGGCAAAAGAACATGACAAATACTACCGCAATGAAGTTAGTTGTCGTCCCAAACGTCGCTCATACTTTGGAATCATTCATTTAGTACAAAATGAGAGCAACTTGAGTATTTCAAGCGATAAGAATAATTTGGATTTTAAACTACTATGCCAAGCCATCATCAAAGACAAATTTGATCATGTTAATCCATTTTTTACTAAGAATGGTAGCTTTTTTATCGGCAATACGCGAATATCTGTGAACTTGCATTTGCGAACAAACCCACAATTACAATCTTATAATCTTAGTAACAAACATTACCTGTCACTTGCTTTGATTCCAATTGTAGTTTCAAAGGAAAACGTAGGAATACTGCAATTGAAAAGTCAGCAATTGGACTTCTTTACAGAAGACAAAATCGAGGCCTACGAAGATATTGCACAAATCCTTGGAGATGCTCTGATAACTAGACATGCACAGGTAGCTCTGCGGGAAAGGGTTAAGGAACTCACATGTCTGTATAGTATCGCTCAGATAGTTGAACGTCCAGATATAGCGTTAGAAGAAATTTTACAAGGTATTACCGATATCCTTCCTCCGGCTTGGTTATACCCGGATATCGCCTGCGCAAGAATTATCTTTGATGGCAAATCATATTTATCGTCCAATTTTAAAGATACAAAGCAAACCATGTCCGCCGATATCATTGTTAACAATGAAAAGCGCGGTGTCATTGAAGTTTCTTATATCGAAGAAAAATCCGAGCTGGATGAGGGACCATTTCTTAAAGAAGAGCGTGATCTGATCGACACGGTCGCTAAAGAAGTGGTGCTTATTATTGAACGAAGAAAAATTCAAGAAGTAGAGCTTCAACTACGGCATGCTGACCGGCTGGCGACCATTGGACAGCTTGCCGCCGGCGTTGCCCATGAACTGAATGAACCATTAGGAAATATTTTAGGTTTTTCTCAACTTATTAAAAAGACGCCGGAAATGCCTAAGGCAGTTGAAAAAGATATTGACAATATTGTAATCGCGTCGCTGCATGCACGAGAAATTATCAAAAAGCTTATGCTGTTCGCGCGGCAAATGCCACCTCAAAAGGTTCAGGTAAATTTGAATAAATTGATTGAAGATGGTTTATATTTTCTCCAATCGCGGTGTGCCAAGGAAGGGATAAAACTTATTCGTTTATTCTCGGCCGATTTACCGGATATTATCGCGGATCCTTCACAGTTACATCAGGTATTAGTAAATCTGGCAGTTAATGCAATTCAAGCAATGCCCAAAGGTGGAACAATGACCCTTCAGACATTTGCCAGAGATAATTACATATCACTAGTTGTAGCGGATACTGGCATCGGCATGAATAAAGAAACCGTCAAGCAAATATTTACCCCATTTTTCACTACCAAAGATGTCGGTCAGGGAACCGGTCTTGGGTTATCCGTAGTTCATGGAATTGTTACCGCTCATGGGGGTTTAATTACCGTTGAAAGTAAAATCGGTCAGGGTTCTCGATTCGAAGTAAAATTACCTTTGTCTGGGTCGCCGGATGTCGAGGAGGATAATTAACATGGCAATTGAAAAAAAGAAAGAACGTATCTTAGTTGTCGACGACTCGCCGCAAACTCTGGAATTGATACGACGAAATTTGGAATCAGCCGGATATCAAGTCTTTACTGCAAAAAGTGTCGCCGAGGCGATTCGGACTTTTGAAGCAAATCCAGTTGACTTGGTTATTACCGATTTAAAAATGCCGGAAGTTAGCGGCATGGATTTAGTAAAACATATAAGGGATAACTATACGGATACCGAAGTGATGATGATTACTGGATATCCATCGGTCGAAAGCGCAGTCGAGGCCGTAAAAACCGGTGCGGAAGAATATTTGACTAAACCTTTTACCGACGAGGAACTTTTTTCAACCGTTCGACGGACACTTGATAAATTACATATTCGCCGTGCCGGACAGGCTCGATTACAAAAAATAGCGTCGGCGCCGTATGGTCTTATTGGTGAATCCGCCGCCATGCACAAAGTTTTTAATATGATCGCAAAGGCGTCGTCAACATCCGCAACCGTTCTGATTACCGGTGAAAGCGGTACGGGTAAAGAACTCGTCGCGCGGGCGATCCACTACAGTAGTTCCAGGGCATCCGCTCAATTTGTGCCGGTAAATTGCGCAGCAATTCCAGGGGAATTGCTCGAAAGTGAGCTTTTTGGTCATGTGAAAGGAGCCTTCACCGGGGCAATTGAATCTCGCGCCGGTTTCTTTCAAACCGCCGATGGCGGAACAATTTTCCTGGATGAAATTAGCGATACGGGTCTAACGATGCAAGCAAAACTGCTCCGCGTGCTTCAAGATAAAGAAGTCTGTATGGTTGGTTCAACTCATTCAAGGAAAGTTGATGTCAGAATTCTCGCGGCTACTAATAAAGACTTGCTCAGCTTAGTAAAAAAAGGAACTTTTCGGGAAGACTTGTATTATCGGCTCAATGTCATAACAATTGACCTGCCACCACTAAGGGATCGAGGCGATGACATTTTGCTCTTAATAAATTATTTTGTAAATAAGTTTGGAAAAGATTTAGAAAAACCGGTACCGCGTTTTTCGGAAAATGCTTTACAGGCTCTACGAAATTACCATTGGCCGGGTAATGTCCGAGAACTGGAAAATGTTGTACAGCGTCTGGTCGTTATGACCGATAGCGACTTTATTGAAACTTCGGACCTGCCATCATTAATGCGTTTCTCAGCATTAAGCAAGACTAGCTTTGACCGGACTTTGGCAGAAGTCGAAGTCGAATATATTCAAAATGTCCTGACCAGTGTTGACGGTAACCGGACCAAAGCAGCTAAAATACTTGGGATTGACCGTAAAACATTAAGAGATAAGCTCAAAAAAACACCCGACATAAAATAAATCAATAAAATGGTAGGTGGGGATAATTTCCCCGCTGGTTCAAATTTATCCGTAAAAATCCAAGAAAAAATAGTTATTTTAGGTTATGTGCAATTAATATTTTTTCTAAACATTAAATCATTACACTCTGTAAGTCCCTTAATCTAAAACAGCTTATAAAGATTATATATTTTTAACAAAATCCAGATTGCTAGATTTTCGACCTTTGGTACAATAATTGCTTTATATTAGATTAGTATGAATAAATTAAATGAAACAAGAAAGGAAGAACAATGACAAAACATATTACCGAAATGCAAACAATAGCAAAATCAATGGATGAAAAGAAAATAAATGAAAAAATAACCGAAAAAATAAAGCCGACCCAGATCACTTATCAAGGATTATGTCTGACCTGTGAAAATACTGCAACTTGTACTTTCCCGAGAAAAATCACATGTCCGGTCAATCAATGTGAAGAATTTAATATCGGACATACTCCTCAGCCAGCAGCTCAAGAAATTTCAAATAAAACTGAGTATTCAATTTCGACTCATATGAATCAAGATATTACTCCCAATCAGGGACTATGTTATAATTGCGAAAATATAAAAACCTGCACCTTTCCAAAACTTGAAGGTGGAGTATGGCATTGCGAAGAATATTGTTAATATTGATCCACTAAGGCAAAATACATATAATATATAATACAAATTTGTAAAAGGATTATGATCAAGGATAAAAGAAATGCGAAAGACTAAAGAACCGATTAGTCGTAAAACGAAAAAGTCGAAATCCTATGGCGGTTTGTGTTTAACCTGCCGGTGGACGGCAACCTGCACTTTTCCAAGAGACCCGGAAAAACCCGTGTTGCAATGCGAAGAATTTGAAGGCGACGATTTTAAACCGGAAACAGCTAGTAAAATTGTTGAGAAACACATTGGTGAACAAGGCGAGTTAATTTCAATACTTGAAGAAATACAAGCTAAGTATGGTTATCTGCCCCAAAGTGCTTTGCAGTTAGTTGCCGAAAAAACTGGACGGTCGTTAGTTGATATCTACGGAGTGGCAACGTTTTACAGTTCATTTAGTCTCAAGCCGAGAGGTAGACATTTATGTTCAGTTTGTATGGGAACTGCCTGCCATGTACGTGGTGCGCCGCAAGTGACCGAGGAGTTTGAACGTCAACTTAAAATTAATCGGGAAGACACAACGCCAGATAAAGAATTTACCCTGACCACCGTTAACTGTTTGGGTGCCTGTGCACTTGGTCCAACCGTAGTTGTTGATGGTCATTATTTTCCCAATGTCAACACGACCAAGGTAAGCGATATTATTAAAAAGACCCAGGACGGGCTCGATAAGATAGAGCTACACACCGATGCACGGGTTTTCCCAATTAATGTCAGCTGTCCGCGCTGCAACCATAGTATGATGGATGCGACTTATCTGATTGATGGATATCCTTCAATTCGAGCAACTATGTCTTTCGAAAATAATCATGGCTGGATTAGACTCTCCAGTTTATACGGTAGTTTTAAGATTGAATCGGAATACAAAATCCCAATGGGCGCAGTTGTTAATTTCTTCTGTCCCCATTGTCATGCTGAGCTACTTGGTTCATCGAACTGTCCGGAATGCGGAACAAAGATGGTACCGATGATAGTTCGTAATGGCGGTATGATGCAAATCTGCTCACGCCGTGGTTGCACTGGACACCGATTGGATTTGAATGGTGTCAATCTGTAAAAAAGGTGCAAGTTTTAAGATCCAATTAAATAAGAATTTTTTAAAAATGAGTGGATATAAGTATGGAAAAAATAAAAACAATTGATGACTTTAAGTTACTTCAAGAGATGCTGGTCTTTGGTCGAAATACACAAATCCCGACGATTGTGATCTCGGCGGGAACGTGCGGCCAGGCGAGCGGGGCGAATGATATCATTCGAATAACAAAACGCGAAATAATCAATGAAGGGTTAACGGACAAACTTAACCTGCGAATCACTGGTTGTCAGGGGTTCTGTCAGATGGAACCGTCAATTTTAGTGGAACCAAGCGGAACTTTCTATCCTCGGGTTAGCATCAATAATATGAAACGAATTATAAAAGCAATGCCCCAGGATAAAGTACTTGAGGATTTGCTTTTCTTAGACCCGGAATCCGGCAAACGGATTGAAAAACAGAATGACCTCCCCTTCTTTAAAAAACAGGTTCGAACAATTTTAAGTCGCAATGAAAAAGTGGATCCAATTCGTATTTATAATTACATTGAAAATACTGGTTATTCGACTCTGCTTAAGGTATTCGAAAAACGCGACCCAAACTGGGTTATTGAAGAAGTAAAAGCATCCGGTTTGCGTGGGCGGGGCGGGGCAGGTTTTCCAACCGGTCTCAAATGGGAAATGTTAGCCAATCAGCCGGATGGCAAAGGTAAATTTTTAGTGTGCAATGCCGATGAGGGTGACCCTGGTGCCTATATGGACCGCAGTGTTCTTGAAGGTAATCCACATAGTATTATTGAGGGAATGATTATCGGTGCCTATTCGACCCAGGCGAATCAGGGTGTAATTTATGTACGTAATGAGTACCCGCTCGCAATTAAACATCTGACCATCGCCCTTCGACAGGCCCATGATATTGGACTGCTTGGTGAGAATATCCTGGGGACGGGATTTTCGTTTGATATAAAAATCGTGCGTGGCGCGGGCGCATTCGTCTGCGGTGAAGAAACTGCCCTGATGCGGTCAATCGAAGGGAAAATCGGCGAACCAAGTCAAAGACCACCATTCCCAACTCAAAAAGGGATAAATGGCAGGCCAACCGCAATTAATAATGTTGAAACCTGGGCGAACATTCCAGTCGTTATCGAAAAAGGCGCTGAAGAATTTTCCAAAGTGGGAACGAAAAACAACTCAGGCACAAAAATCTTTAGTCTTGTTGGCAAGGTGAAGTACACGGGATTAGTCGAAGTACCAATGGGTATGACGATTGGTGAAATTGTAAATGATATCGGTGGCGGACCGGTTGGCAATGCTAAAATAAAAGCAGTTCAAACGGGCGGTCCTTCGGGTGGTTGTATACCCGCCGCAATGTTCGACTTGTCGATCGATTATGATAATCTTGCTAAAGCGGGTACGATTATGGGTTCGGGGGGAATGATTGTAATGGATGAAAACACTTGCATGGTTGATGTTGCAAAATACTTTATGAATTTTCTTAAAGATGAATCATGCGGTAAATGTTTTAGCTGCCGCAAAGGTACGCAGCGGATGTATGAGATTCTCGACGACATCACTAAGGGAAAAGCAACGCTGGCGGAATTTGAGCTGCTTAAAGAACTGGCGATAGTGGTCAAAGATACAACGATGTGCGGTTTGGGTCATGGTGCACCTAACCCGGTTCTAAGTACGATACGCTATTTCACTGATGAGTACAAGCGGCATATTATTGACAAGAAATGTGACGCGTTTGTTTGCAAAGAGTTGGTTGGTGCTCCGTGCCAGTCGGCCTGTCCGATTGGAACCGAAGCTTGGCGTTATATTGCCCATATCCAACGTGGTGAATTTGATGCCGCCTATCAAGTGATTCGTGAAACAAATCCGTTGCCATCCGTTTGCGCTCGGGTTTGCAATCATCCATGTGAAGAAAAATGTCGCGCTGGGACAAGTGGTGGTCAACCGATTTCAATCCGAGAGTTGAAGCGATTTGTTGTCGACCGCTTTAGTCAACCGCAATCAAAACCAGCGAGAGATAAGAAGGATAACAAAGACGCAACAAGGGTTGCGGTAATCGGCTCTGGTCCGGCGGGTCTGACCGCTGCTCATTACCTATCAATGGCCGGTTACAAAGTGACGGTATGGGAAGCGGATAAAGAACCGGGCGGTATGCTCATCAGCTGTATTCCCGCTTACCGTTTGCCCCGAGCAGTTTTGCGTCAGGAAATAAATTCGCTAATCGATGACAATGTGACAATCAAATGTGATACCGTTTTTGGTAAAGACGTCACCATTGATAGCCTTTTTGATAATGGCTATAAGGCAATTTTCTTAGCGATTGGTGCGCATGAAAGCCGTCGTCTTAATGTACCCGGTGAAGATAGCCTTGGAGTATATCCGTCAATTAAATTCCTTAAAAGGTTTAATTTGCTGGGAGAGAAACTAGCCAAAGGACAAGTTGGTGTCATCGGTGGCGGCAATTCCGCAATTGATGCGGCAAGGGTTGCGATTCGCCAGGAGGGCGTCGAAAGTGTCACCGTTCTTTATCGCCGGACGCGCCGGGAAATGCCCGCGTTCAGTGAAGAAATCGACGCATGTTTAGACGAGGGAATAAATTTAAGGACCCTGGTTTCACCTTCAAAAATAATTGCCGAAAACAACCGCCTTACGGGCCTTGAATTACTGAAGAATAATTTAGGTGAACGTGACGCAAGCGGTCGTCGGCAACCGGTTGCGATTCCGGGCTCGCAGTTCGTTATGCCATTAGACACATTAATTGTTGCGGTTGGCGAACAGCCAAAAACCGAATATTTTTCAACAACCAAGCTTAATATTGACAAATCAGGCATCGTAAAGGTCGATCCGGAAACACTTGCGACCAATCTGTCGGGAGTATTTGCCGGCGGCGATTTGGTCAGCGGTCCCAATACCGTGGTTGATGCGATCGCCGACGGTAAAAAAGCGGCCGTGATGATTGAACGATATTTACATGGTGAAAAATTACAGCAACCAAAATTACCGCAACTTCCCAAAATATATATCGAGGCTAAAACCGAAGAGGCAACCGAGAGCAAGTCACTGACCAGAGTAAAACCATCGAGTCTGCCAATCGAACAACGGCAAAAATCTTTTGCGGAAGTAAACATGAGACTATCCGAACCAGCGGCAATCGAAGAAACCCATCGCTGCTTGCGATGCGATTTTGATTTCACGCAGCCAAAAAAAATTGAAAGTGAATCGGAAAAATTAGAGGAGATAAAAGTATGATTAATATGAAAATTAACGGGTTGCCGGTTTCAGTTGAAGAAGGTACAACTTTACTCGAAGCCGCAAAATTTTTAGGATTTCCAATACCAACTTTATGTTTCATGGAGGGGCTTTTACCGTATGGTGCGTGCCGCTTGTGCGTGGTTGAGATTGGCGATGGCCCAAAAGCCAAATTAGTCTCATCGTGTACTTATCTGGCCGAACAAGGACTCAACGTCAGAACTGCATCTTCCCGAGTCGTCAAGGCGCGCAAGATGATTATCGAACTTTTATTAGCTACTTGTCCCCAGTCAAAAGTAATCCAGGACTTGGCTTCTGCTCAGGGCGTCCACCAGCAGCGCTTCCGCCAAGAACACGATGATTGTATTTTATGCGGTCTCTGTGTCCGGATGTGTGAACAACAGATGATGGCAAAGGCAATCGGTTTTCAAGGACGGGGTGAAAAGCGAAGCCTTGGCACACCTTTTAATATTAAATCGGAAGTCTGTCGTTTGTGCGGCGGCTGTATTTATGTCTGCCCCGCTTGTCAGTTAAGATGCACGTATAACCAAGTCGAAAATGCAGTCTGCAACGGCTGTGCAAATTTGACCCCGCCCTGTCTTGAGAAAGAGAAATTTGATGACATGATGTGCTATATGGAGCCTTGTGTCGCTTGTGAAATTAAAAATGATAAAAAGTAAGTAGGAGGAAGACAATGTCTTTATCAAAAATTAACGCCTCGGCTGCAACACTGACCAAGAATCGTACCGAAGGTTCAGTCGTACCCGCATCAGGCATGTGCGTGACTTGCGTGGACGGTTGCATTGGTATGTGCGAAATTGGTAAATCAGCTTATCGAGGCCATGAAGTAATCTATCCACAACCATTTGGCGTAATAACTACCGCTGCCGAGAAAAATTATCCGGTTGATTATTCCCACTTTAATATTATGGGTAGCGCAGTTGGCGCCCAGGGAATTGAGGCGGATAGTAATAAAGCAATTTTCCCGGCCGTTAACCTTGAGGTAATCTTTGGACACGATAAAGGATTAAAATTTCGTCTGCCCTGGATAATTCCTGGTATTGGTTCGACCGATATTGCTAAAAATAACTGGGAAGGGCTGGCAATTGGTTCGGCGCTGGCCGGTACGGGTTTGACCATTGGTGAAAATGTTGTCGGTATGGATCCCGATACGGTACTGAGAAATGGTCATGTGGTCGATACCAGTGATTTAAAAAGACGGGTAAAATTATTCCAAGAAAATCAGCGTGACGGATACGGAGCGATTATCGTTCAGGCAAATGTTGAAGATACTACATTACATGTACAGGAGTATGCGATTGACAAACTGGGAGTCGAATGCGTCGAACTAAAATGGGGGCAGGGAGCGAAGGACATCGGCGGCGAAGTTAAAATTAAAAATCTGGAGAAAGCTCAGATGCTGCATGAACGCGGTTATATTGTGTTACCGAATCCAACCAATCCTGATATTGTTGAAGCATTCAAGCGGGGTGCATTCAAGGAATTCGAACGCCATTCTCGTGTTGGCATGGTAACTGAGGAGTCTTTTGCAAAAAGAATCGAAGAATTACGTAAAGCCGGAGCGAAGTACATTTTCTTAAAAACTGGCGCTTATCGACCAGCGGATTTAGCTCGAGCAATTGTTTTCGCTTCTAAGTACAAGCTAGACCTTTTAACGGTCGACGCAGCTGGTGGTGGCACTGGTATGAGTCCGTGGCGGATGATGAATGAGTGGGGAATACCACCAGTGGAATTACATTCGCTTCTTTATCAATATGCGAAACGACTTACCGATAAAGGGAAGTATGTCCCTGCGCTAGCAGTCGCTGGCGGATTCACCTTCGAAGACCAAATTTTCAAAGCAATCGCTCTCGGGTCACCGTTTGTGAAGCTTGTCGGAATGGCGCGTGCCCCAATCGCTGCCGCAATGGTTGGCAAGACGATTGGTCGTGCAATTGAAGAAAATCAAATACCGGTCTATGTTGAACGGTTCGGGGATTCAAAAGACGAAATCTTCGTAACCGCTAGTTCGCTACGTAAGGAATTAGGTGATGACGAATTCGATAAAATACCGTGTGGTGCTTTGGGACTTTTTACGTATTATGAACGTTTAGCACAAGGACTCCGTCAATTTATGGCTGGCAGTCGTAAGTTTTCTATGCAGCATATAAGTCGGGACGATATCGCAGCACTTACTCGCGAGGCAGTTGAGATCAGCGGTATTCGGTATGTGATGGATGTAGATAAAGAACAGGTTGAGAAAATTCTGAATTATTAAAAGTATAAATGCTATCGGAAAACACGATTGAGTAATAGATATAACAAATATTAAACCTATGTAATAAGCTAAAAGTGAATCCCATTGTACTTTCCTCTACAAAAGGGTAGTAAGGAGGGTTATTTGATATTTAACTAAAACCAATAAGAATTTAATAGCCGATTGTTAAATGTACTATCTTAAAATATTATATGTGTAAAATTAGATAGTAAACATTAAGAGTTATTTACGTACTACCTATAGAAATATAAGAGATTTTTTTACTTTTTTGGTAATTGACAGTAGATTAGAAGAGATTTATTTCTTCAAAGTATAATATTTTCAAGTACTTATTTTAGTTACTTTACCTTAACCACCTTAAATCAATTCATGACAAATTGTTGTTGACTATTACAAAAATTCAATTATAATGTTCAGTTTGGTAATTGATAATTTAAATCAATGAATGAAATTTAATTTTGCGAAAGGAGCAAAATAACATGCCAGATAAAGTACAAACCTTTATGGATTATGTAAAGGCAAAAGATCCTGGCCAACCGGAATTTCATCAAGCAGTATTTGAAGTTGTAAATTCCATTATGCCAGTAGTTGAAAAAAATCCAAAATATCAAAGAGCGAAGATTCTGGAAAGAATCGTCGAGCCAGAACGAGTTCTAATGTTTCGTGTCCCATGGGTTAATGACAAAGGTGAAGTACAGGTCAACCGCGGTTTCCGTATTGAGATGAACAGCGCAATTGGACCTTATAAAGGCGGTTTACGTTTTCATCCGTCAGTAAACCTCAGCATTCTAAAATTCTTGGCTTTTGAGCAAGTTTTTAAGAATAGCTTAACTACTCTTCCAATGGGTGGCGGTAAAGGTGGTTCGGATTTTGACCCCAAAGGTAAGTCCGACAATGAAGTAATGCACTTCTGCCAATCGTTTATGAACGAATTATTCCGCCATATCGGTGCTAATACTGATGTCCCAGCTGGTGATATCGGTGTTGGTGGCCGTGAAATCGGTTTTTTGTTTGGACAATATAAGAAACTCCGTAATGAATTTACCGGTGTATTAACCGGCAAAGCTCCGAAATGGGGCGGTAGTTTGATCCGACCGGAAGCAACCGGTTATGGCGCAGTCTATTTTGCCGATGAAATGATGAAAACCCGCAAGCAGTCGTTAAATGGTAAAACTGCAACCGTATCTGGTTCTGGAAATGTTGCCCAGTATACCGTTGAAAAGTGTCTTGATTTAGGCTGCAAAGTCGTTACCCTATCTGATTCAGCTGGCACAATTTATGACCCGAAAGGTATTGACCGGGAAAAATTAGCATTCGTCATGGAACTGAAAAATGTGAAGCGCGGTCGAATAAAGGAATATGCCGACAAATACGGATGTCAGTTCTTAGCCGGTAAAAGACCATGGGCTGTTAAATGCGATGTCGCTTTCCCATCCGCAACTCAGAATGAAGTCGATGTTAATGATGCGAAAGAATTAGTGAAAAATGGCTGCATCTGCGTATCCGAAGGTGCAAACATGCCGAGCACACCGGAAGCAATCGAAGTCTATCTAAATGCAAAAATCATGTACGGACTTGGCAAAGCTGCTAATGCCGGTGGCGTATCGGTCAGCGGTCTTGAAATGAGCCAAAACAGCCTACACCTTAGCTGGACTCGCGAAGAAGTCGATAAGAGATTGCAAGGTATTATGAAAGCAATCCACGAGCAATGCGTTGAACATGGCAAAGAAGGTAGCTTTATCAATTATGTCAAAGGCGCTAATATCGCCGGATTTATTAAAGTTGCCGATTCAATGCTTGACCAGGGCGTCGTATAATTTAATAAATAACTAAACAATGAGAGTATCCATTTTGGATGCCTTCTTTCTTTTTTGGGATTGACTTGAAACGATATGAAATAATTGTATAATATTAAAATGGCAAAAGCAATTGGTCTTTTGTCGGGCGGTTTAGATAGTATCCTGGCAATAAAGATGCTATTAGAGCAAGACATAGATGTAATTGGCGTATGTTTTACCTCACCATTTTTTGATAATTCTGAATACGCCAAGTCAATAACCGATAAACAAAAGAAGCAGCCGACATCTCAGGTCTCCCATACATCATGGATTGCGATAAAGAAGAAGTCGAAAAGATACTTAACTCGTAAATACTAAAAATACAATTGGTCTCCTGACTTTGTAATAAGTTGGGAGACCATTTTTATTTCAAACCTTTACAAATAATTGAAATTGAGTAAAATTATTGTATGAAATACTCATTAGTGGATATCGTTAGAAGTCAAGTCGAAAAAGCATCAGGATATTTAAAAGTTCCTGCTCATGTTTTAAAAATACTAAAATGCCCAATGCGCACTTTGAAAGTCACCTTCCCGGTCGAATTGGATAATAAAGTTGTCGAATGTTTTCATGGATATCGTTGCCAATACAATAATGCATTAGGACCGACAAAAGGTGGTGTTCGGTATCATCCCGAAGTCAATGAAGAAGAAGTGGTTGGATTAGCGGCGCTGATGACCTGGAAATGCGCATTATTAGATTTACCTTACGGCGGGGCCAAGGGCGGCGTTATCTGCGACCCGACAAAGTTATCCGAAAAAGAGTTGGAAAAAATGACCCGCAGGTACACCGCTGAAATTATGCCTGTTTTAGGTCCGCAAAAAGATATTCCTGCGCCCGATGTTTTCACCACATCTAAAACTATGGCCTGGATGATGGATACGTACAGTATTTTTATCGGTCATGCTGAACCAGCAATCGTAACCGGAAAACCAGAGGTATTGGGTGGCTCAAAAGGCAGAAAAGCAGCGACTGGTAAGGGTGTAGCAATTTGTACAAGAGAACTCTATAGTAAACTTGGCAAAAGTCTGAAAGGTGCAACCGTTGCGGTTCAGGGATTTGGTAATGTTGGCAGTCACGCCGCATTATTCCTACAGGAGATGGGTGCAAAAATCATCGCAATTTCTGATTCAACTTGCGGTTTCATTGATGAAAAAGGCCTACCGATTATTGATATAATGAATACCTGTAACGAAAATAATAAGTACTTAATCGAATACAAAAAATTAAAAGCGTGTGATAAAAATGATATCCTTTCACATGAGGTTGATATCCTGATACCTGCGGCACTGGAAAATCAAATACGAGCGGATAATGTTAATGAGGTGAAAGCAAAGATTATCAGCGAAGGTGCGAATGGTCCGACGACTCCGGAAGCAGACGGTGTTTTAGAGAAAAATCGTGTTGATGTAATTCCTGATATCTTAGCAAATGCCGGCGGTGTCGTGGTCAGCCATCTTGAATGGGTGCAGGCATTGAGTGGTTTATACTGGGAGGCAGAGGAAGTCAATACTCATATGGAGCGGAGTATGGTTCGAGCATTTAATAAAGTCTGGGAAAAATCAAGAGAGGTCTCTGTTTCTTTAAGAACTGCTGCTTATATTGTCGCGATTGAACGTATTGCCGAGGTTTACAAATACCGCGGTTTATTTCCATAATAGATCGGTTCTACAAGTCTTTTTTATAAGATGTCTTCCAAGCATAGAGCAGTTGGTCTTTTATCCGGAGGTTTAGATAGTATTCTTGCAATTAAGATGATATTGGAGCAAGACATAGAGGTTATTGGAGTATGTTTCACCTCGCCATTTTTCGATAATTTAATATATACAAAATCAATAACCGATAAACTGGGAATAGAACTAAAAGTAGTAAATTTCGGGATGGATTATATTGAGATAGTCAAAAATCCTAAATATGGCTATGGTAAGAATTTTAATCCCTGTATCGACTGTCATACTTATATGCTAAAACAGGCAAAAAAACTGATGGAAGAGCTAAAGGCTGATTTTGTGTTTACTGGTGAAGTATTAAATGAACGACCGATGTCTCAAAATCGGCAGGCATTACAAAATATCGAGCGGGACGCTGATCTGATTGGCAGGCTAATAAGACCTTTGTCAGCTCAATTATTAGAGCCGACAATTCCTGAAACAGCCAAAGTTATTGACCGTGAGCGATTGGGCAGTATCAGCGGTCGGTCGAGAAAACCTCAAATCGCACTGGCTAAAAAGTATGGTATAACTGATTTTCTACAACCGGCGGGTGGTTGTTTGTTAACTGATGAGACTTTCAGTAAACGAATAAAAGATGCATTTGACCACAATGAGGATTCTATCAATGACCTGGAATTACTGAAAATCGGCAGGCATTTTCGTTTGAGCGAGAATGACTCAGCAAAGATAATCGTAGGCAGGAATGAACAGGAAAATAAACGATTAAATGAATTAGCCAAGGATACAGATTTAATACTTTTACCAATCGAAATTGTAGGTCCTACTGTATTAATAAGAAATTACAAAAATAAAAACTTAGTTTTGCCAATCGCAGCCGGATTATGCGCCCGATATAGTGACAAAAGCGCTAATAGACTTGTAAAAGTCAAAGTTGATGATATAATTATTGAAACTGAACCATTAGATGAGAGTCTAATAAATAAATTAAGAATTTAGATTTGGAGATAATATGACCGAAGAAATTAAAAAGAAAGTTAAAGATATTATTGACAGCACGATTCGACCTGGATTAAAAGCCGACGGCGGTAATATTGAACTGGTAGAAGTTACGGATAATGGTATTGTCCGGGTTAAACTTCAGGGTGCCTGCGCAACCTGTCCATTTTCGCAGATGACAATGACCTTAGGGGTTGAGCGGACTTTAAAAGATGCAATACCCGAAATTGAACGGGTTGAGTTGACGAACTAACCTATTTTTTAATCAACCTCGTTAAATCATTGGTCAGGGCGAATATCAGTATAAAACCAATCAGAGCATAACCAATCCAGAACGAAATTTCCCATTCTTTTTTGGTCAGTTTTTTCCGTCTTACACTTTCGATAATGTAGAGTAAAATCCTGCCGCCATCAACAATCGGTATCGGGATTAAGTTAATTACACAGAGATTTATTGAAAGCAATGCCCACAATCCAAGCAGGTATTGCAAGCCCCATTGAGCACCTTCATAAGTATATTTGGCAACCATTACCGGACCGCCAATTGCTGACTTGGGCAGTTTACCAGCAATAATTTTGTAGAGTATCACAAAGGTCTGCTCGCAGACATAAAGCGAGCGGGTTGTTGCGATACCGATTGATTTGAGCACGGGTATCGATTTTTGGGGCAGGCGGACCCAAACGCCAATCGCACCAATCCGTTTGTTGTTTAATTCATCCGTGACCGATTGTGGTGTAATCGTATCTTCAAGCACTTTATTGTCATGTTGCCACTTAATAAATAGTTTCTTTTGCCCAGAACCCTGCACGATTTCGGTAAAGCTATACCATTCTGGAATCGGTTTGTTATCAACTTCAAGAATTATATCACCACTTTTTAAACCGATTTTATGCGCTGGACTTCTTTCTCTTACCCGGTCGATAATCGGTTCGATGAATGGTGAAAATGGAAACGAATCGATTTTTATATGATAGGGAATAGTTTTTATTGCGTCACCCTGTTTAACTGAGAATATTGCATCCTGATTATTGTAAACTTGCATTTTGTTTGCTAAATCGTTCCAGCTTTTTATTGTATCCTGATTGATTTTTAATATATAGTCACCATTGGCAAAACCAGCGCTTTGTGCTGTTGGTTCGGGCATAATCCGCGCAATCGGATTGGACACGCCAAAGACTGAATATAAGATTGCGGTCAGAATAATACCAAGTATCAGATTAAAAATCGGACCAGCAAGAATGACGCCAATCTTATTACCCAATGGTGCAGCATTAAAACCCGATTCAGCAGTATAGTCTTCGCCGGTTAGTTTGATAAAACCGCCCAAAGGTATCAATGCTAGCTGATAGACCGTGGAACCGATTTGTTTCTTTAATAAGACCGGTCCAAAACCGACCGAGAATGTTTCGACCGGCTGACCGGATAATTTTGCGACAATTAAATGTCCGAACTCGTGAACAATGACTAAAGAACCGATAACAACGACAACTAAGATTATTGGCATATATTTATTAATTTCTCCGTATATTCTGCAGCCTGCTTATCATACTGAATTAGTGCTGGCAGACTGGGATTTTTTATATTGGTAAAATGACTTAAAACTTTTTTAACTATTTCTGAAATCTTATCAAATTTTATTTTGCCCTCTAAGAACGCATTAACTGCGGTTTCATTGGCGGCATTAAAAATACAAGGTTCAATTCCGCCGGTCTTGGCAACCTGATAAGCGGTCCGCAGCAATGGAAAACGAATGAAATTAGGTCTATAAAATTCCAACATTTTGTGTTCGCTCAAATCAAGATTTCCGACTAATGATGGTTTTCTATTGGGATAAGTAAGCGCATATTGAATACAAACCCGCATATCGGGCAATGATAAAGCAGACATAACCGTATTATCAACGAACTTTACCATTGAATGAACAATACTTTGCGGATGAATTAAGACTTTTATTTTATCAGAAGGGATTGAAAATAACCGGGAACTTTCGATTACTTCCAGACCTTTGTTGGCAAGGGTTGCCGAGTCAACTGTGATTTTCCTGCCCATTTTCCATACCGGGTGTTTTAAGGCATCGGCGACCGTAATATTTCCAAAGTTTGTATAGTTGCGGAATGGCCCGCCTGATGCGGTGATAATAATTTCTTTCACATCATTTGCGCTGCGGTTGTCCAGACACTGGTGCAGACCGACCAGCTCAGAATCTATCGGTAAAATTTCGGCATTGTATTTTTTTACCTTTGCCATAATGATATCGCCAAAACTGACCAGCAGTTCTTTGGTTGAGAAAGCAATCCTCTTTCGTTTTTCTATCGCCTTGATTAAAGCAGAGATACCAGCAATACCCGACATCGCAATTACCAGAATATCTGTATTGCTCGCGGTCGCGATTTCGATTAAACCCTGTTCGCCGGTTAATATCGTTATGTTTTTCTTTTTGTGCTTAATAAGTCTGAATAATTCGTCTTTTGTTTTCTTATCACTCGTGACAACCACTTTGGGGTTTGTTTCTAATATCTGCTGTGCCAGGAGATGATAATTTGATTTTGCGGCTAAGGCGAAAACCGAGAATTCATTATCCAGATGTTTTATCACCTCGAGCGTTGATTTGCCGATTGAACCGGTTGAACCAAGGATTGCGATTTTCTTCATAGCAGTTTTTTAACTAATGCTAAATCATCAAGGTCAGTGATTTTAATATTCTGTTTCAATCCTGATATAACATAAACCTTTTTCCATAGGTGCTCGATTAAATTTGCATCATCGGTCGCATAGTAATTAGTGTGCTCGGCCTTAAGATAGGCTTTTTTTACGAGACCAAGCTCAAAAAACTGCGGGGTCTGGACATAGCTTAAATCAGTGCGATCAATGGTCTTAATAACAAAATCATTCTTGACCTGTTTGATTGTGTCAGTCACAGACAAGACCGGAATTACCGCTTTATATTTTTTCACGAGCCGGAAACCCTGAGTAATTATTGATTGATTGAGCAGGGGACGGGCAGAGTCGTGAATCGCGATATTTCCTTTGTCCGGTAAAATCTTTAGAGCATTGCGCATCGAATCCTGGCGTCTTAAACCGCCTTCAACAATGTTTTCCACTTTTGAAAAGTTATATTTTTTTACCAACTGACGCAGATAACCAATCCGCTCTTTTTTGGTAACAATGATAATTTTATCAATGACCGGACTTTGATTAAATGCCTTTATCGAATAGTAGATTACAGGCAGATTTTTGATTTTAACAAATTGTTTTTCACTGCCAAAACGTTTACCAACACCCGCAGCAAGAATAACCGCAAAGTTCATTATAATTTAATTACTGGAAGGAATAATCGATTTTTATCGCTTTGCGAACCAGTTCCATAGTTTTTTCCGCTTCAATCTTGGCATGTTTGGTACCACTGGCAATAATATCGTCAACCGTTTTCATATCTTTTTCTAATTCAGCACGGCGTGTGCGAATCGGTTCAAGTAATTCATTGATGATTGCGGTTAAGGTTTTTTTGCAGGCAACACAGCCGATTGTTCCTTTGG
>CAIPLT010000084.1 GCA_903865935.1 Caldifarciminota bacterium | reverse complement strand
CTTTAAAGGATATCGACTATGAACGCTCAAGCGATTACTTTGATAAAGAGCGGAAGTTTTGCTGGTGGAACGGCCAGCTTTATCCTACATTCGGCAAACACGGGAAAAAGAAACATATAAAAGATATCGCTAAAGAAGACCGCAAATATTTAGAATGGATGCTGACCAAGGACTTTGACAATGAGGTCAAGGCGATGATACAAAAGGTGCTCGACGGCCAATTCCCGGAACCCCCGGATAAATAAAGACCTGCCTCGTGCGTTTCCCGATTACCGGCTTTTATGAACATTTTTTGTTGAGTTTGTGCAAAATTATTTTTTCTTTCTTTCGTAGTGGAATCGATATAGGAATAAGCGCACCCGATTGTTGTGGTGATGATAGTATCATTTGTCGTAGGATTTATGTATTCCAGATTAACGGTATATGAATTAACACTCAGAATATAATTGACGATTCTCACTGTAGGTTTGGTGAATTCCCGGTCTATCTTTAACTGGTTCTCAAAATCAACAACGGTTGTTTTCGCGAATCTGATATTAACCGTCTCATTTTCGCAGATTTGCGCTATACAGATCCTGACATTATGACTGCCTTCATTCAGCATTAGACTGAAAGGTTTATTCTGTGATACTTCTCCAACACTTAAATCATCAATATAGACCGGCAGATGATCAGCATTATAACCACCGATAGATACCGTCAGCGGTCCAATGAGGGTAGCGTTTGTTAATCGTTCCCCAAAGTCAACAACGGTTTGTTTTCCGGATATAATCTCAACTGCCTGCTCCTCACTCACGTTATTTGAAATGATCTTGACCGAATGGGGTCCTGCTCTAACACTGATATTCAGCGGATTCTGCGGGGATATTTCACCAGCTAGTGTATTATCAATAAAGACCGGCACTTTTGCAATCAAATCCCCAATTGATACGATCAGCCGTCCCTGGGGGCTATTCTTTATTAACCGTTCTCCAAAGTCAACAGTTGTTTTTATTGTGAAATTGATCTCAACGGGACCCTGCTCACATACCATACCTGAACAGACCTTGACCGTATAATGCCCTTCTTTAATACTTGTACTGAATTGCTTTCCCGGTAATATGTCGCCAACCCGTGTATCGTTGATAAAGACAGTCACATTTGCATCGTAACTTCCAATGGATACGTTCAGCAGTCCATTGAGCAGCACCGCTGGGGGGGTTTGAATAACCTGTGTTGCCTGAGGGAGCTTAGATTGGATACATCCGACAGTCAGTATACATACAACAAAAATGATAAGGGCGAAAGGCAGGATTTTTTTCATATTTAGTCACCGTTTTTCTGGATTCAGAACCATTCCTGTTCCTGATGTCCAGCCATTAATTGAATTGATTTTAATTGTCTTTATTTTTAATTGTCGGTAATGTAGTATAATATATCCTCGCAAGGCATTGGTGCAATGCAACCACATTTATATTAGAGAGAATTTCGAAAAACACCGATAGTACTTTATCTTAGAACCGATTACGAAAAGTATGG
>CAIPLT010000083.1 GCA_903865935.1 Caldifarciminota bacterium | reverse complement strand
GGTTTGACCAGGTCTTTGGCTTTTTTAAGACCCAGCTTCTTTTGCAGGTATTCAGCAATCTTCTCACCGCTCTTTTTTATCTCTTCGTCCGCTACTTCTAAAGACATTTTGCCTTTATTTGAGTTTATCTCGATTTTCATGGTCTTGCTCCTTAATGCTCTGAGGGTAGTAATAATACCCGCTCTTTGCCAGTACCTTCAACCCATAACTTGAAAACACCGGCGGGAAAGTCAGTATACTCCAACTGTTGCGTTGTGATTATTGGCTGATCAGTATCTTCCCGCATCTCTAATACTGCCGTATGATCATCTTTGACGGTTAAGGTCCAGACCTGGAAGCCACATTGGGCTACTTTGGGTTTGATTTGCCAGGATGCGATTGCGTCAATCAGCCAGAAGGCTCCGGCTGTCTCAGCCATTGCATTAACACCATCGGTGTAGGCCAGTAAATTGGTCCAGTGGCGATACCAGTTGATTGTACCGGTAAAACCGGCTAATTTATGATTTAACTCATCAATGGTTATCTTTTGCATAATTTAGCTCCTTTCTATCTTTTACCTTTCCTACGAAAAAGTTCTTTCTCTATTTTCCTGGTATAGACAATCCAGAGATAGTAGAGACCGGCTTTGATACCTTCTAAGACGATATCGACAAAGTCAAAGAGATAATGGGGGTTAAAGAGTTTGTTTATAGGATACTTTTGGTTTGGTTGTTTGTACATAAAAAGACCTCCTGACATGTTAAAATAACTGTTATCGATAACAGCTACAAAGAAGAATTATCCTTCACTTTATTTATACCATGTTTTGGTTTGCTTGGGAGTTTTATAGAAGTGGAATACAATAAGATAATGAGTTGGAGTGGATGGTAATACTGACTATATATTAATATACAATAAAAACACTACCAAACCTCTTCTCTCACTATATATCTCAAAGCCCGAATCGGTCCTTTATTTATTTAGATTTTTCAAGACTGTGAATTTTGTTGGCCAGGTAAAAAGTCAAGTTTTTCTAATCGAATCAAAATTTCATATGTGTGTGATGCAATGTTTTCAGGTGGTGTTTTCTCAACTAAAATCGATTTTTAGGCACAAGATTAGACATTTGCTATTTTTGTCTAACTATTAGGTCTATTTGGAGCTTGTCAAGGGCAAAAAGGATGGCTAAAGCAGGTGAATAATTAGACAATCTTGCTTCTTTTGGGTAATGTATTGACTATCGCTTTATCGGGATTACCCCACCAACAAAATTATGTAATCAGCTTTTACGATTAAAATCAAAATAGTTCTTTATCGTTTCGTGCTTCCGTGGTTGTGATTTATTTCATAAGCACGAGTTTTTTGGTAAACTTCTGCTTTGTTGTTTCCAGTGTATAAAAGTAAATTCCCTGAGCGACCGATTTTGAATTTTCATCTTTACAATTCCAATTATAGTGATACAAACCAATATTCATTTGATTATCTGCCAGAGTTTTTACTATTCTGCCCGATATATCAAAGATTCTCAGACTTACTTTAGTCGGTTCGGCAAGACTAAACGAAATTCGAGTCGTGCTATTTTTAACCGGGTTGGGTATTGATGGATAAAGCATTGTAATAAATGGTATGATGTATATCTTGTCGGTTGTAATACCTTCAGGTTCAAAACCGCGGACAGTTATATCATCCAAATATATTTGCAACTGGCGGCACCGATACTGGAATGCGATGTAAATCAAACTATCAGCATAATTTGATAGGTCCAATGCCTGACGAATATAAGTTGTCGAGTTGTTTGAAACTAAATCTAAAATTGTATAGTGTTGTGTATCGCTGGCATTTTCGCCGGTTGATACTTTTACCAAAAGAGTCTCGTAATGGCTTGACAGATGTGCCCGGAAATAGAATATCAAAGAATCGCCAGTACGTACCGGACCAATTCGAGGCGTGATTAACCAGTCATTATTGACCAGCGAGCCAGTATCTAAACGGCATGCTACGCATGCGGGCGTTGAATATGAATTATTAGTGTTTCTTACCCAGGTATAATATCCATGGTCGAAACTGATAATTGTCCAGCTTTGCGGCGGAAAAATTGTATCGCTAAAATTTTCCTGCAGGTATATAGGATTTATATAAGTTATTTTGGTCTTGCGGTTATTGTCAGGATTTTCATCCGGTGTTGCATTGGTCCGAAAGATGGTTATGCAGGTTTCGGAAATGGTTGGTTGCCATACGGAAAATGAAACACTGGTTGTTTCACGAGATGCAAGTGACTCTATCCTGAGCGTATCATAATATCTTAAAGTATTGTTAGTTCCACATATCGAGCAAATTACGGGTATGTTATATTGAACCAGTGCGCCGTAATTCATTAAATTAACCGTTGGTCTTACTAAGCCATTTATCCGATGCAGGCTTAAAGGATACATTATACCTCGAACACCAACATCATTCATAAATCGCTGGATTGTTAACCGGATGTTTGGTCGGTTATAAGTTTGAGTCAGTGATGCTGGTATGTTTGCGTCACTGTATGATTGGCGACAACAATATACAGGATTTGTTGCCGAATAACGCCAATATGGACAGACGGTTGTAGATATATACTGCTGGTAACCTTTTAATACAAGAACTTGAAGATTGTCAACATTATTATATTCAAATGGTGTCATCAATTGAATGGTTATCCAGCCGCTGTCGGCATTGTTGGGAAATGATCCGCTATACACCTGAGAATAGCCATCTAAGGAAAAATTACCGTTGGCCAATTGTGTCTCAGTAGCATGTTTCATATAAATAGTGACGCTTGCAATTTGGTTCATATCAGTGCCGTTGTCTTTAAAATATGCAATATGGTTAATTGTTCCAATAGCGCAAATTTCAGACTGGAGATAAATTGCTTCACTGCTGGAATAGTTGTAAGTGCGGTTCATCGGACCGGCAAATGAGTTTGATGTTGCAGTTCCGACATCAACCTGAACTGTATAGTTGATATTGGTGGTACGGGTTTTCTGATCGTTTGTCGGATTGCTATCATTAAGCAATGCGGTTCGAACGCTGACTGTGCATATTTCAGTTATTGTCGGTGTCCAGGGTCTGAAATTTACTCGTAATGTCTCACGGTATGATATGCTTGGGACAATAACAGTATCGGTATATCTTAACTGTCCATTTGTATTTGTAATGTTACAGATTACCGGGAAATTTATCTGCGACAATACACCGTAATTTCTGATTTTTGCTTTTGGTATTATTGTATAAGGTTGTTGATAGCCGGTTGGACTGATAATTGACACTACTCCGACATCATTTGCAATTGGAGATTGAATCGCCATTGTCAACATAATATTAGGTCGATTATAAGATTGATATAAAGATACAGGTTGCTCATAATCATTATAACCATATCGGCAGCAATAATTTGGTGAGGTTGTTGTATAACGCCAATATGGATAGCCAGATATATATTGTTGAAAACCTTTAAGAACTAAAATCTGGAGATTGTCTATATTGTTGTATGAAAAAGGTGTTGTCAGAGTTATTTCCATCCATCCCGACAGACTGTCATTCGTAAAGGAGCCGCTAAAAACCTCAGTATAGCCAGTCAAGGAATAATCACCGCTACCTAGAGTTATTGAAGATGTATGTTTCATATAGATTATTACATTTTCAATTGGATAAGTATTCGTACCATGGTCTTTAAAATATGCAATGCTGGTTATATAACCTTCAGCATTAATTTCCTGCTGGAAATAGATTGCTTCGTGACTGGAATAATTATAGCTCCGGTTAATTGGATTATAATTCGTGTATGATGTACCAGTTCCGATTGTATCTTGAATGGCACTGCTTACATACGTAATTATCGTTATGCTGTCATTTGCAGAATTCATATCATTTTGATCGTAGGTTCTTATTTTTACCATGCATAATTCAACGATGGTCGGTATCCAAGTCAAAAAATCTACAATTGTGTCTCTGCCTGTCGCTAAAGAAATAGTTTTATTGTCAGTGTATCTTAAATTACCATTAATATTGACTATCGAGCAGACAACAGAAAAATCTGTTTCGGACGTCAGACCGTAATTCTTAATCCTGGCTCGCGGTATTATGGTTCGACCTATAAAACAGGTATTCCCGGGATTAAGTATTGAGTCAGTGCCGATATCATCTAAGTAAATTACATTGAAATTGCGTTGTATGGTATCATTACCGCGCCACTGGTCATTATCAAGCGCGCAAAAAGCAATAATTGAATGATTACCAATGATTGATACCCAGTTTGGAAACGATATGATTGAAGTATCACCTGGATTTACTACTACTGCTGGTTGTGTTTCACTATAAATTGAATCTATTCTACAAATAACCGGGAATTTGTCAGTATGATTACCAATATTTATAACTTTAATCTTGGGAATAACATTCGTACCTGCAGCAATTGTACCGACCGGATCTACAATCGAAATTACTCCGACATTGTGTTCGAGATTTGCAGGAACAACAGAAATATTTTTTTCATAGGGAATCATGTTGCGTGCTGTCACGGTTAGTGACATTGTACCGGGAGTACGGGGATAAATATTGAATAATACTATGCCTGAGCTATCAGTATTACTATACTGATAAACTGTTGTATCTTTCAACAGACAAACGCAAGCACCGGGCAAAGGAATACCGTTGCAGGTAACAAGAACTGTATAATTTTGTTGCAGGTTGTTTATTACCGAGTCATGAGAAACTACCATAGATTTTGGAGTCTCAGTCCAAAGGTGTAATTCTGGATCCCCCAACAGGTTCCATTCATTATACCTTGTCTGGTTATTGTAAATGGAATCCATGGTAAATTTTGCTCTCTTTGTTACATCGCCCAATATGTACTTGTTTTCAACAAATAGAGCTTGAAAAAACCCTTTTGTGACAGCGCTGCGATATTGTGAAACATAATGAGTGGCAACAGTCGTTCCAAAATAAGCGACTGCGCCTTTGGGATTGTGGGCAGTACCGGCAAGCAGAAATTTATCAGCCAGATAACCGGTCGTTGTCAATGATACAGTAGCGCATGTACCAGATATTACGACTGGTAACTTAAATCCATTTATTAAATTGTCTGGAATTACCTGGTTAAAAGGTGATCCCCAATTGACGACACTCGAACCTCGATAAATAACATAAGACCGGCCGTCGTTTATTGCATTCATAACATCGGAAGAGTTATTCCCAAGTGTACTTAAAAAACTGTCGATCTGCACAAACCCATGTGAAAGCATAAGGTTTCTTATGTATCGGCAATCAGCCTGATAATATTGGTCTGGTGGATTATCCTCCACAACGATGGTTGTTCCTTTCTTAAACCAGAGCGAGTCTGTTAAATAAGGTGTCCGTTCATAACCTAAAATTTTTGATACTAGCACATTACATTGAGTTACATTTGAACAAGGAAGTCTGCCAACGCTCAGTTCGATTCGATAATTACCAGTAATATCCGCATAATAATCATCAGAAGTTCCAGAAACAGGAATTACTGAACCGAATCCAGCCAATAAAACATATTCAGGTCGTATTTCCCAACTATTATAAGCATTAGTAATATAACTCTTGATTTGCGTTGTGGTATTCCCAATAACTGATAACGGTACGACCTTTGCTTTAATGCCCTTTTTAGTTTTCCAGTTAGCTAATGGTTGAACAGCCTGGACAAAACTATCTGGAGTAATAATTAAGTATTTAGCACCATCGGCAAGAACTTTGGATACACAAAGGATTATTATTAAAATCAAAAAAATCCTTTTCATAACATCTCACTACCTTACTCCCAATGTGTCTAATTGAATATGAGTTCAATATATAACTTTGTCAAGAGGGTTGTGTATAATCGTGTTGGACTCCTTTTATTCAGTATTCCTGCTTTGTAATTTAGAATTGATGATCGCATTTCATTGGAAATGTGACGAGCTCAGTCAATATTGCTCACTCCTATTTTATATATTATTTTATCTTTCCTTTTAGGTGTTTTAGAAGTGCCAAATTCGTGCCAAATTTCTATCATAATGGGTATTGTTAGTATAAACAGTATAAATAGTATAAACGGCTGAAAGCCTTATTTTATGGGCTTCCAGCCGTATCTTACACATATACTATTACTTAGAAAAAGTACCTGAAAGAGATTATGATTCTCCTGCTCTTCGACTGAATTATGCCGCTTTGTATTACTCTGGAGTGAAGTATATACTTACCCTTGCAATTTATTAATTTTATATTATATTGTTATTGTGTTAATTAAAGGTATAAAGCATTCAAACTACCACGATTTGACAATTTCGAATACATGTGGATTTGCTAACTCGATTATTGAGGTTCGAACATCGTCCCATCCGGGGAGTTATCTTTTTATAATCTAACTCGGAAATATCATCCGTTTTGATTTTTGGTTTTCTATCTTTTACAACAAGTTTTTCCTTTACCAGCTCATCTAATAGAAATAGAATTTAATAAACTCTAATTTATACGAACTGTTTTCTTCCCGATATTCTTACCTGAAACTTCCAGTCTTATGAAATACACCCCTGTGCTGACTTTTTTGCCTTTATTGTTTACTCCATTCCATATTATCGAATATCTACCTGGGTTAATAATGTCAGAAACAAGTATTTTCACTTCACGTCCTGAAACATCAAATACCGTTAGTTTTACCATGGCCTGCTCGGATATTGAATAATTTATCACTGTTCTGTTTGTAAATGGATTCGGATAAGGAGAAGAAAACTGGATTTGTTGTGCCACAATAGGGTTTTCCTCAATTCCCAAAGTCGGGGTAAATTGATATGTATTGCCAGCCACCGGCGGTCGTAAAGGACATGAATAAACAATCCACACATCACCCGAGTCTGGTAATCTGGTAATAGATAATCCTATTTTCAAGTTTATTCTTGCACCACAGATGTAAAGATAACGGTCAGAATTTAATCTCAGAGTTTCAGATGGCGTAGTGGGGACAATTCCAAAACACCATCCGTTAGCCGAATCAGCATAATTATTATTGTTCCTGTAACTTCTATACGGGATATAAATATTGTAATCCAAATCAAAAACCTGCACTGTTCTACCGCCCCCCGGTCGATTAGTCCACAACAGTCGATATTTCGAACCCCTAAAAGCCCATTTTGCATATCTTAGATAATTAGAAGTATCAGTGGTTATTGAATCTTGCGGATAATTTCCAGACATGACTCTAACCGAATCAAAATGAAGGCTATATGGAAGAGGACCATAGCGTGCTTCGATTGAAAATCCATTAACAACCGGTGAAAAGTCTTGAATCGGATAAGCAGAAAAATATGGCTCTTTTAGAATAGTATCTTGTGTAATCAAATCTATTACATCATAACTATAGGTTGCTATTTTTGTATACCAGTCTACTGGCGGGTGCGGGGCTCGAAAACTCAATTCATATTGGTGACCAGTTAGTGATTCTGGTTGATGAATCCAACAAAATATATTTGGTATATTGCAGATTCCTTGAGTATGAATTATGTTACCGCCCGGCTGCCTATTTCGTATATTAATGAATGCTGTATCATAACATTCATATTGTTCGTCATGTGTTCGTATTTTTAACACGCCACCAATATTAGGAAGGCTTCTGGTATCCCAGCTGAATAGTCGGTCATTTGGTTCGTTTAAAGCGACTGGCGTCCAAATTGTATCACTCACTTTTTTAAACAAAATATCAATCAGTAAACTATCCCTGAACTCCGGATCTCGGGCAAACCATCGGATGTTGCATATTCCTGACATAGAATCCGGTTGTAATGTGTCTTTGGATGTTGGATAAAGATTCATAATATATGGTGCCGCATTACCCGGATTATTAATTGTAAATATCGAATCTGAAATATCCGAACTTCCTGTTGTATTATTATATGCATCGGTCTTGAGTAGGTAACACACACCGTCCGGAACCGCTAATGTATTCCAAATATAACTACCGGTATTCGTTAGACCAGCGGCAATACTGTCCCAATGAACACCCCAATCCGAAGAGTAAAACAAATCAATCAACAAAGGATTGGGGTTGATATTATTTGCCTGATAACTTATCGGAACGTCGCCTGAGAGATATTCACCCCCATTTGGATAATTAACAGTGACACTGGGAGCAATAAATGCATTGTTATAATAACATTGCGCATAAGAAGAAGCTAACGCTAACTGATATAAATCTCCAGCGCCTCCAACCGGATTCGATGGCGCGGCAATAACGGCAATTGTCAATGTTACTAACGAGTCTGGTTTAAGATTGAATGGTCCGGTTGCCTGTAAGAATCTTTTATCTGCCGGAATAGGATCAATTGAATCGTAAGGAATATATTCATATGGTGACCGCCACTGATGACCAGTCAATGCTAAATATTGCGCGCAATTATCACGCGGATCACCCGCCGCAAGCGTAAAGATTTTATAGGCGGTCATGCCTAATTGTTCAATCTCCGCTGGTTCATCAATCAATCCGTTTTGATTGTTATCAATTCCATCCGGTCCTTCATCCGTAACCCCGTCATGGTCATTATCAATCCCGTCAGTATAAGCATAAGGACTTTGCAGAAAATCATACCCGACATAGCCCGGGGGTGTTGCCCATCCTTCATCAAAATCGCTATCCCAACAATATCCGACATTATCCACAAAAACTGAATCTGTCCCGGTTCGATTCTTGATGAATTTCCTTAAAATTAAACCACTCATATCATCAGTCGCATTGCCGATATCCGGATCACATACCATTCCCAAATACATATCATGCAACTCTGAATTAGTTTTATTTTTAATCGTCAGATTAACAAATACAATATTACTCATGCGCGAGAAGTTCCAAGACCAGACGTTCTGATATATCTCAACACCGATCGGCTTACCGGGAATTACATGACGCAAACTATCGCGATCATTGAATACGGTCCAGGCATCACCATTTGATATTGTTCTTTGCGGTATTGGATAAAAATAACCGACAAGAGTGTCACCGCCTGGTTGCGAAATACGCAAAAATGTGCTAACTGAATCGCGCATACTGACCGGGAATGAATCGCGATAAGGTGGCCAATCTTCCGGACTGATATAAACTCGTTCAAAATTTCGGTTATAATTTCCTGGCGTTGTTGCATTTTCCCAGCATCCAGGAGTAAATTCACTGTTGCCCGAACTCGGATCATAACCACATGTAACCAGTGTTTCAGTTGGCGTGCGTAAAGCACCAATCCATATCCCTGCGCCGTAAATATACATATTACCCGAACCTGCGGGCCATTCTCCACCAGCACGATTTATACCGTAACCAAAGGTGCCATAGTTTGTGAATGTTAAGCGCCATTGATTTTTGTGATACCATTTAAAATCTAAAATATCTGAAGGCGGCGGATTTTCCTTAGTTATTGCTATAGATATTCCGATAAATACAAGTAATACACATAGCCTATTAATTTTCACCTGCACCTCACATTACTTAATATTACTAATTTCCTCATGTCTTTCTCATCCTCTATCTGCACAAAATAAATTCCATCTTTGATACCATCTAGCGAAACTCGGTTGCGTGGTCCTTTCAGTTCTTCGCTTCTGATTAACTTGCCTGTGATATCGAATACCTTTAGCTCTGAACATTCTACAGTTTGTGGCAACTGGATAGTGAAATAGGTCTTTGCCGGATTGGGATATACTGCCATTGTTGACCGTTCCATATCAACCGGGGGACGCTCAGCTACTCCGGACACATCTCGAATCACTGATATACTTGAACCATCATAATTCGCCACATACATTCGGTCCTGCTGTTGATTAAAAGCGAGTGCAAATGGATAACATCCGACCGGAATAGTTGTTATTACTGAATTCGTCAATCCGTCGATTACAGTTACATTATCACTTTCTGAATTTGCACAATATATTTTATTATTAACGGAGTTATGACCCAAAGCATCAGGAAAGTTACCTACTTGCACAGCCGCTATTACGGAATCGGTAATGCCGTCAATTACACTTACATTAGCTCCTGAATAATTGGCACAATAAATCTTATTATTGGCGGGATTAAAAATCAGAGCCCGGGGTTGAGGACCAACTTGCACTGCTGTAATCACACTGTTAGTATAACCATCTATTATATTTACACTATTACCATCTGCATTACTACAATATATTTTATTACTAATTGGATTATAAACTAAAGCACAAGGCGAACCTCCAACTGCGATAGTCGTAATTACATTGTTATTTGACCCATCAATTACAGTTACATTATCACTCTGTATGTTAGCGCAATAGATTTTATTATTGATTGTATTATATACTAATGCTGCCGGAAAACTTCCGACTGAAATAGTGGCAATCGCCTGATTTGTTAGACCGTCAATTACGGTCACGGTGCTATCTCTATAATTTGCAGAATAGACTTTATTATTGATAATATTGTAAGTTAAAGCACATGGACCATTTCCTGTTTGAATTCTTCCAATCACCTGATTTGTTGCACCATTAATTGCAGTTACTTTGTCAATACCTAAATTTGCGCAATAGACTTTATTATTAATTGGATTATAAGCCTGCACCCATGGTCCGCCACCTACCCAAGGTGATGCAATAATTTGATTTGATGTGCCATCAATAACATAGACTAAACCACTACTGCCAGTTGAACAGAAGATAGAATTGTTGATTGTGTTATATACTAAATCCACCGGTGTATCTCCGACTTGAATGGTTGCGATTATTTGATTCGATCCGCCGTCAATCGTCGTTACATTGCAACTCCCGAAATTTACGCAATAGACTTTATTATTAAGCGGATTATAGTCGATTGCCCAAGCCGCTGCGCCAACACGGATTGTTGTATCAATCTGATCTGTTATTCCATTAATTATCGAAACATCGTCACTGATAGTGTTTACGCAATATATTTTATTGTTTGCTGAATTGTATTCTAAGGGACCAGGGGCATCTCCGACCTGAACAGTCGTAATTATTTGGTTTGTTGCGGCATTGATAATAGTTACGTTGTCATCATCTTGATTTGCGCAGTAAATTTTATTGTTTCTGGGATTGGAAATAAAAGCATAAGGACTATATCCTGTTTCAATAGTTCCAATTACTTGATTTGTTGCACAATCAATGACATAAACCCCATTAGTCCAATCAGCGCAATAAAGTTCGTTATTATTTGAATTATAAATTAAAGTTCTTGGACGACCGTCCAGTGGAATTGTCGCTATAACGGAATCGGTTACACCATCAATCACAGATATGTTATCATCTCCATCCTTGGCTACATAAATTCTATTATTGGTTGGGTTATAAACAATTGCACTGGGGAATGTTCCTACTTTAATTGTTGTAAGAACCTGATTTGTCGTCCCGTCAATCACAGTTACAATTGAATCCCAGACGGGAACGCAATAGACTTTATTATTTGCTGAATTATGAACTAAATATTGAGGGCAATTACCTACAGAAATTGTCGTAATCACCTGATTCGTTGCACCATCAATGACAGTTACATTATCACTGCCATAATTAGCCGAATAAATTTTATTGGCTACAGAATTCCAACACAATGCGGTAATTTCTCTTCCAGCAGGTATCTTAGCGATCTTCTGATTGGTTACGCCATCAATTGCAATTACACAATCGCCAAACGCACCGCCAATATAAATTCGATTACTTGTCTCATTATATGCTATTGATTGTGGATAAACCACTCCGCTTAGACTATCTGGTAAAATGATCGACGTTTCCAACCATTGAGCATACACGAGAGCAGGGAGAAGAAAACAGAGAGCAGATACGATTGTTATTAAAACTTTATATCGATTCATCGTGCCCTCCTTTAGGCATCAATTTTATTCTAAAATACCACCATTTAATACCAATAACTATCCTTTGCGATATAGTAAATAGCTATCTTGAATTGTCAAGGATTTTAGGAATTAAAAGTGAATTCTTGACAATATATAACCTAATGTGTATAATTGCACAAATATGCAAACGATACAATTTAGCCAAACTGCAGAAATGTTAGCGGCGCTTGGCAATGAACACCGGCTAAAAATTGTTGAACTTCTGCGCGATGGTGAACGCTGCGTCTGTAAGATAACTCCAGAGTTTAAACTTGACCCATCAGTGGTTTCGCGCCACTTGGCGATTCTAGAACAGTCTGGTGTCATAGTTTCTCGGCGCGATGGCCGTTGGATTCATTATCGAATCGCGGACCAGCGGGTTCTACGACTTACTGAGATTGCACGACGAATAGCAGTTAATCCTGATCATACCAAAACATTCGAATAAAAGCAGGAATTCCGAATCGATAATGCTGAGTTCTTTACTTAGTAATGCCGAGCACATAATTCGCACCCAGCCCTTACTTGCAATTCCAGTTGTGTTCTTGGGCGGGCTGATGACTGCCGCTAATCCCTGTGTGCTGGCTTCGATTCCATTAGCAATCGGATTTGTCGGCGGCTATGCTAATGGACGCACGAAAAACTACGCTTTCTTGTTGGCACTTTTCCTGTTTCTCGGACTGGCAGTGGTATTTACCCTGTTAGGAATGATTGCCGGACTTGCAGGAACATTATTCGGCACTACCAGCAGGTTTTGGTCTTGGTTGATTGTAGTTATCTGCACAGTCATAGGAATCCAGATTCTGTTTTTCCCAAACTTCTCTTTTCCCCTATTTCGAGGTAAGACCCCTAAAATTGGTGGTATAACCGGTGCATTTTTACTTGGGGCATTAATCGGTGTTATCGCTACTCCTTGTGCGATGCCAATATTAGCAGTGCTGTTATCATACGTTGCATCCAAAGGAAATATCATCTTTGGCGGACTATTACTCTTATTTTACGCGCTAGGTCATTCAATATTAGTATTAATCGCAGGTAGTTCAATTGGTTTGGCAGAAACGCTGTTGCAGTCAAAAGGACTCAAACGGATGTCGGGAATTCTGAAAAAAGCTTCGGGAGTCCTGATTCTGATTGTCGCTGTTTATTTTCTCTTTGATATAGTCAGACATTAGAAAGGTAATATGAAATGAAAAATATATATTTATTTACCGGCATTTTAATAATTGTTTTGCTCGCTGGGTGCGGCAATAAAACAAAAAATACCAGCTCAGCTAAATCTGATTCAAGTAAGTCATCAGCGAATGCAATCTGCGAGACAATTCCCCAGTCCAAAGCAAAAGCGGATACATTACCATCACGAAAAACTGCGGTTCAAGACACTACGAAGGTGAAAATATCACATTCCGAATCTCAAGAAAAAAAGTCAACACAGGTTATCTCGAAATCAAAAAGCTTGCCCAGGCTCTGGGACTTTGGTTCTGAGAATTGCATACCGTGTAAGACGATGATGGGAATCCTAAATCCGATGATGCAGGAGTTTACTGGTAAAGTTGACATTCGAATTATTAATGTTTATAAGGAACAGGCATTAGCAAATCAATATCGGATTCAGGTTATCCCAACCCAGGTCTTCATGGATACCACCGGTCAAGAACTTTACCGCCACGTAGGTGTTTTACTTCGGGATTCGATTTTGAACAAGTTTACAGAGTTTGGTTTCACAAAATAATGCTTAAGTCTTTCGCTGATATTGTTGTCTATCGCTGGCTCAAACTTCAACATGGCGCACACCTTGCGGATGCGCTGAATTTTTATATCTACGACATTATCAAAATATTTCTCTTGCTGACCACAATTATTTTCGTGGTCGCAATAATTCGCAGTTTCTTCCCGCCGGAGCGAACGCGCAAGTATCTGAATAAGAAACGAAGTTGGATTGGCAACATTTTTGCCGCTCTATTAGGCATTGTCACGCCATTCTGCACTTGTTCCGCAATACCGTTTTTCATCGGTTTTCTGGAATCAGGTATGCCGTTGGGCGTTACCATGTCATTTCTGATATCGTCGCCGGTTGTTAATGAAGTGGCTTTAATTATGCTCTGGGGTTTGTTCGGCTGGCAAATTGCCTTGCTCTATATCGGAAGCGGAGTGGTAATTGCTATCGTCGCCGGGATCATTATCGGGGCAATGAAACTGGAGCGTTATGTAGAAAGTTACGTGTTCGAGATGAAACTCGGTAAACTTGAACTTTCGCAACCGACATTCAAACAGCGCTTAATTGATGCCTGGGAATATACCAAGCAGATTTTGAAAAAAGTGTCTCCATGGGTATTAGCCGGCGTTGGGGTTGGTGCGTTTATTCATGGTTATGTGCCAGTCGGTCTCTTGGTAAAAATTGCCGGACGTGGCAATCCCTTTGCCGTGCCAATCGCAGTTTTAGTGGGTGTGCCGCTGTATTCAAATGCAGCTGGAACAATTCCGATTGTCCAGGCACTGACCGCAAAAGGCGTGCCTATAGGAACTGCGCTGGCATTGATGATGGCGGTTACCGGACTCTCGATGCCTGAGGCAATAATACTGCGCAAGGTAATGAAACCTAAGTTACTCGGCATATTCTTCGGTATCGTTGCGCTGGCAATTATTTTGGTCGGGTATTTGTTCAATGCAGTTATTCGATAGGAGGAAACATGGTTATTAAAGTTTTGGGCGCAGGCTGTTCCCGATGTCATGAAACCGAGCGTCGTGTTATGAATACACTAGTTCAAATGGGTGTTGCGGCCGATGTTCAGAGGGTCACGGACATAAAGGAAATTATGTCTGTTGGTGTTTTGGGCACGCCCGCCATAGTTATTAATGACAAGGTAAAGTGTTTTGGTCGCATTCCGACAACTGAAGAGATTAAGAAATGGGTTAGTGAAGAAAAGTGAAATGCTGACTGCACTCTTAGTTTGTATTGAGATAATTTAGGTTCAGTCAGGAGCTATTTGAAAAATGGAACAAAAGATTAAACTGCCATTATTAGACCGTTTTCTCACCATCTGGATATTTTTAGCAATGGGTTTTGGTCTTTTCTTAGGATACCTGTATCCTAATATTGCCAGACTTCTTGATTTCTTCAGAATCGGCACAGTATCTTTTCCTATCGCAATTGGTTTGATATGGATGATGTATCCGGTTCTGGCAAAAGTTAAATATGAAGAGCTAAGAAAGGTAACTAAAGCTTGGAAAATATTCGGCACATCATTAGCGTTAAACTGGATAATCGGTCCGATAATCATGTTTGTTTTAGCCTGGCTTTTTCTTCGAGACCTGCCCGCTTATCGCGAAGGTATTATCCTTATTGGTTTAGCACGGTGCATTGCAATGGTTCTAGTCTGGAATCTCTTTGCTAAGGGTGATAATGAATATTGCGCTGTTTTAGTTGCTCTCAACTCGATTTTTCAGATGTTTATGTATTCACCACTCGCATATTTATTCATAACCGTTTTATCAACCAAACTTGCGGGATCATCAGCTCAAACGACAATTGTCAAGGTTTCGATATTAGAAATAGCACGCAGCGTCTTTATTTTTCTTGGAATTCCTTTGATCGCAGGTATTATAACACGATTTACTATGATTGCTCGGAAAGGCAAAGAATGGTATGATGGTAAATTCGCCCCCAAACTAGGAAGGTATGCGTTAATCGGTTTACTCTTCACGATTGTCGTGATGTTCTCAATGAAAGGTGACAAGATTTTATCGTTACCTTTAGATGTATTAAGAATCGCAATACCGCTTCTGATCTATTTTGTGATAATGTTTGCGGTTTCATTCTGGATGTCGTATCGCTTAAGGTTCAACTATGCACAAAGCGCAACAATGTCTTTTACTGCGGCAAGCAATAATTTTGAATTGGCAATCGCAGTCGCGATTGGTGTTTTTGGCTTAAATTCCGGACAGGCATTAGCAGCAGTCGTCGGTCCACTCATCGAGGTCCCAGTTTTAATATCATTAGTAAATGTATCCTTGTGGATAAAGAAACGTTGGTATCAATAATAGTGTGCCAAATATGTGCCAAATTTATATCATAATAGGTAATGTCAGTATAAACAGTATAGATAGTATCAACGGCTGAAAGCCTTATTTTATGGGCTTCCAGCCGTATCTTATAGATATAGTATTACTTAGAAAAAGTGCCTTAATGAGATTATGATTCTCCTGCTCTGCCAAGCTGAGCTACACCGCCATTCATTTATTTACAATATCTTACCAAGCGGATGTTTTGCTTTTGGTCCTACAGCTTTTTTAAGCTAATTTTTTTCAATATTAGAGTAATAAAGGTAAACTAATAGATTATTCATAAATAATTCTGTTTATCCACTTGTTATCGAAACATCCTCGATTCGGCAATATGGAACTAAAAACGACATAACCTTTTTCTGTTCTAAAGATAGTCCCGAAATTTGATTTAAAAGGTTGAAAATATTACCCGATATCATAGTCTCGATTACCGGGGTTTTAAATTCTCCATCCGAAATTAGAAATCCACCTTTAACAACACCTGAAAAATCGCCGCTGACCGGGTTTGGCTGGGCTGATAACCGAGTTACGTATAATCCTCGCTTAATTTCCTTTATCAAATCTGCTTGTGATTTATTACCTGCATTGACAATTATATTGCTTGGTCCGATTGATGGCAAACCGCGTGTTCCGCCTACCGCATGTCCGGTTGATTGAGATTTATCTTTATTAGCGCAATATGTATTGTATAAATACGAGGTTAATACACCCTTATCAATTATTTTTAATGGTAGCCGGGCAACACCTTCACGGTCAAAAGTACTTGTTGCCGCACCACCCGCTATCAGACCATTATCTTCGATTGTTAAGCCGCTGACCGCAATTTGTTTATTTAGCTGACCGACTAATCGGCTCATTTTCTTTTGAATATTATTTGCTGATGCAGCAGCGATAATCACACCTAACATATCAGCAAAAACATCGGGTTCTAATATTATCGAACCTGTAAAACTTTCACCTTTTTTCGCACCCAAAGAACTTATCACCTTTTTAGCAAAAATCATTGCAACATTTTCAACATTAATATCTGCGATATTGTGCGTTGTGTCAAATTCATACTGAAAACAGGATACCTCACCTTTATCGTGCGCCATACCCATTATTCCAAAATCAAAAGAACTTGCCATCTCAGCTAATTTGATACCTTTCGAATTAACAACTGCATTCTCACCGAATCCGCCGGCAAAAATACCGCTATCGACCGTTATCCGCGAATCAAATTTCAGTGCAGTGGCGAGCATTCTTTGGGCAAATTTGAGAACTTCATCCATGCCAATTTTCTCAGCGTTTGAATCGAAAATGCCTTGTACTTGTGTATAATTATTACTGATCGAAGGCATACTATTGGCATCATCTTTCGGTGTTAAGTTCGCAAGTCTCACCGCATTGCTGACCGCAGACATTACTTTGTCTTGAGAAAAAGTGTTCACGGAAGCAAAACCAAGACTTTTATTCTTGAATACGCGGATACCAATTCCATCCATTATCTGACTTTTCGCTAACTTGATATCATTGTTCTCCAGCGCAACATAGAATTGTTTGCCTTTTATTAAATAAGCTTCCGCTTCAGTCGCTCCGAGTTCCAACGCTTTTTTAACTGCTAATTCACCGAGCTCGATCATTGTCTACCTCCGATAATTGCATTGCACCGAATATAAGGCCCGCCACCATCGACTTTCGCGTACTGCCATTTCCCGCAGTACCCAGAACCCATATCCCATTTGAAATCATCACTCACTGCATCGACACTTTTTAGTACATCAAACGCCTGTCCGCTGATTGTCACACCACGTAATAAAGCACCAAGCTTTCCATCGGTAATTCGATAAGCTTCCTGAGCAGCAAACATGAACTCAGCATTAGCATCTGCTTGGCCGCCCTTGGTTCCTTTCAGTAGATAACCCTGTTTCACGCCAGCAATAATCTCATCCAAACTCTGCTTTCCGCGTTCGATGCCGGTATTACGCATTCTGATGATCGGTTCATCCGAGTACTCGAAGGCACGTGCATTGCCAGTGGGTTCGACACCAAACTCCGCTGCTGTCTCTCGGTTATGAAGATAAGACTTGAGGATACCCTTATCGATAATTATTATCTTTTTCGTAATAACACCCTCGTCATCCACTAAAAGTGTTCCTCCGGCTGAACCTTCAGCACCGGAGTCGAACAGAGTTACCAAATCGCTTCCGACCCTTGTGCCAATTTTTCCTTTGGTTATCGCGCCAGACAGAACAAAATCGGCTTCGACCGTATGACCGATTGCTTCATGTGAAATAAGGCCGACTAATGACGGGTCTAAAATAACCGCTGACCGCTCGCCTTTCGGATACTCCGCCTTTAACAAAGCTTCGGCTCGTCGAACAACAATATCGATAAAATCATCCGGTTTTTTCTCCTGAAAAAGATCAGCCCAGCCACCCGTAATACCAACCGCTTCGATTGATTCAACATATTCTTTACCATTGCTGGCAAAAACAAAGACCCTGAACTCCGGTTTAGAATCAATCACCTCGCAAGCTGCTCCATCGGTTGTCACAATTATTTTTTTGTCCAACATCTCCCGATAAACGACTGATGATGATTGAATAATGCTTGATGCATTCTTTAGTTTTTCTTCGGTTTTTTTAACTAATTCAAGTTTTTCTTCAAATGTATGATTAGTTAAGGCATCGTTAATCGTCGGTTGGAATTTGCCTTGAGCCAAATTTACTTTTGCTAACTTTATCGATTTGTTCTTCTTTCCCTGGCTCGAAACTTTCGCCGATGCAATGGCATCGCTAATTGCTTGTTTTATTTCTGAAATATCGGTCCGGCTGGTTGAAGAAAATCCCCAGCCGCTTTGATAAAGCGTTCGGACACCGACGCCGGAATAATTGTTGCTTGCGATTGTTTCTAACTCGCCTTTACGAATCGAAATCACGTTTGAAATCCGTTCGTGATATCTTAATTCACCGTAGTCTATTCCATCAAATTCACTGAGCACGTTCTTCAGAATATTAATCATTTATCCTCCATATTATGTTTCTTTAATAAATCCTGCGCTTTCTTTGCGATCCATCTTTCCCGGACGTGATGCGAAAATACAAACACACTCAGAAAATGCGAAAATATCCCAATACCCCAGAAAAGCAACGGAAAATAAAACCACCAGTGTCCTCGGCTAAATTTATAATTAATAACAAAAAGTATCGCGTTGACAAAAATATATATCAAAAAATGCACGAGAAAGTCGATTCTCGACTCGACAATTTTACGTGCATTTTCATATGCTCGTTTTTCGTCCATATTTGCCTCCAATATAACTAATAACGATAATTTATGAATCAATATTTGTCAATAGTTAACTCATCTAAACAATGAAATAATATTTAAAAATAACTAAAATTTACTCTTGACAAATAAAAATATTTTGTTAATCTTGCCAATACGAAGTATATCGAATCAGTTCATATATACAGAAAAAGCGCACAGCATGTGTGAATATATGTTTATTATAAAATGGCATTTCACTTTGTAAATTCTTCTCTAAAAGAAGCAAATACGGTTATCTTGGGTATACCGTACGACCGTTCCAGTTCGTATATTCCAGGTAGTCGGTTCGCCCCCCAGTTTGTTCGCATCGGTGCTGATAATGTCGAAACCTACAGTCCATATTTCAAACAGGATATCCGTAAAATCAAGATATATGACGCTGGTGATATTGTTTTAAACTACCCCTCGGTAGCACAGACTTTCAGTCAAATTCGAGAGGAAATTAAGAAATATATTAAAGAAAAAAAACGTATCATATCTTTAGGTGGCGAACATACAATCACAGTACCAATTGTATCCGAAATAGTGAAATACTTTCCTGATCTTAACCTTATTCAGCTTGATGCTCACTCGGATACGAGAGATACTTATCTCGGTGAAAAATACAGTCATGCGACCGTCATCAAGCGCATAAGTGAAATAATTCCGAATAATCGAATATTTCAACTTGGACTCCGTTCTCTATTCGTCCCCGCTACGAAAAATCAATACCTTTTTAAGGTCGCCGAATATATTGATGGCATTAAGAAAAAGATTAAAACAATGCCATGCTATCTGACATTAGATATCGATGTTTTGGATTGCGGCATAATGCCCGCCGTTCAAACCGCTGTTCCGGGTGGTATTTCATACCAGGAATTATTCCAGTCAATACTAAAAATGAGTGAACTAAATATCATTGCTTGTGATATCGTCGAATATAATCCACTCGCATCACCAAATTTAGGCTATGCATCAGTCGTTGCAGAAATTTTACGTGAACTGATTTTAATGATGAACAAAAACAAAAAAATGTAACTATTAGAGGATATAGAAACAATGTGTTGTCGTGCCTGTTCGGGTTATGAGTTATGTCAGTCAAAAGCCCAGTTGCGTGATGATTGCTGTCCGCAATGTAAATATTTTGACTCTTGTATGGATTTGCCCGAGGAAGAAAAAGAACGGCCTCGGACAAATTCAACGAAAAAACGTTATATTAAAAAATAGTATCTTGAAATTATTATTGAATATTATTAGACGGAGGAGTTATGTGTTGTGATATTTGCCCCTATTTTGATGAATGTCAGGAATTAGATAAATTACAGGAAACGTGTTGTGTTGAGTGTCCCGACTATAATGAATGTGCGGGTGAAGGATTTGAAACTGACGTACCCGGTGAAGAACAAGAACTGGAAGAGTTTTAACGCACAATCGCGAATTTTGCAATTCGTGTTTCATGCCCTGATTTAACTACTGCCAGATAAATTCCCGAAGCAACTGATTTAGGTTCCCATCGGACACCAGAATATCCGGATACAACTTTAAGTTCAGTGATAAATTTCCCATCAATTGTATAAACAGTTACGATCGCATTACTCGGTAAACTGTCAAATGTCAATATTTGATGCGTGCTGAGTATAAAAGGGTTGGGATAGACCCTAACTTCAGCTAGTGTCACTGGATTTACGCTCCGGTAGAAAAATTGGCTGATACCCTCTTTGGTTGCGACAAGTAAGTAACCTTTTAAGTCATCAACATATAACCAGCGGTAAAACTTATCATCGTTATCCAGATTCGGAATCAGACCGCTATTCTCGGATGTATAGGATAACCATACTTTCGTATAAATATTAAACTGAGATACTCCAATGGGAGTCAAAAACCAGACATTACCCCATAAATCAGTTTTGACTCGGATGATTTTATTTGATAACAAAGATGAATTGTCAGTTGTGTATACATCAAATGAATCATTGTTAAATACGGCGGCGCCTTGGACGGTTGCGCACCACACTCGATTCTGAACATCGACTGCCACTGAATTCACTTCCTGGTCGGGTAATCCCTGACGATAAATTCGGTACGAATCATCGGATTGGTCGGAAAGTGTATTGTTATAATCAATTTTTACTAATCCCACAGAAGTTCCCAACCAAACTCGGTTTTCTATATCGAAAGCAAACTCATATGGTATTTCCTGCTCCGGACGTGATAAACCAGGAATACTGAATTCATAGGTTTGTTGTCCTACGCTATCAATTGCAATGATCGTACTGTATTGATTATAGGTCCACTTCACGTTGCGTTTATCGACACCGATTGCCCCAATCACATTTCGATAATGCCAGCTCGTCCACATTATTGTTTGCCATGTATTACGCGCAGGATCAAAACAACTGACACCGCCATCCTTTGCCCAATGACCAAACCAGGCACAATTATTCTGGTCCACCACACAAGTGCTGCTGTTAATTAACGAATCATAAAGCAGTTGCCAATCCGCGTTAATTTCTTTATAGCTGATTGTTTTATAATTCGAAGTTAAGGTTGGATAGTGGGTAGTATAAATAGTCCCTTCCGTATCGACAACCACTGAACCAGCACTATTAGACGCTAATCCGGACGACCAATAGATCTGCCATGAATTATTTAAATAATTTCTTAGCCCGCCGCCGAATAATGTAGAACCGCCCACACCCACCCAAACACCATCGGATACAAAGGCTGTTCTTGTATCTTCGTTTGACAATTGAACAAGCGTTTGACCATTGTATCGAAATAGGCCAGCACTCGTGGCCACGTAAAAATTATCGTTGCTGTAGGTTAAAACATAAACCAAATAACTTTGTGGGAAATATACAACCGGTACAAAAGTGGTCCCATCATATTTTGCCAATCCTTGTTCGGTGGCAATGTATAAAGTATCAAAAACAACGGTCATTGCCTTCACCGAATCGCCAAAAGGATGCAAATACTGGGTATATGTTTGTAAATCACGATTTAGCTTAATGATACCCGGACTGGTCCCGACCCAAAAACTATTTGTTGCAACAACAGAAAAAATCTTACTTGAAAATGCGGATGGCAAAATTGGTTGGGTTACGATATCATCGCCAATACTTAAGGTGCCTTTTGTATCAATAATAAACAGACCAGATTGCGTTCCGACCAATATTGTATCACCGGCATGACTAAGACAAGATACCGAATATTGAGCAAGATCCTCATGTACATAAGTTGAGACTTTTTCGTTATTTGGTTCGTAAACCGCCAGTCCTCGATTGGTCCCGAGCCAAACATTCCCCAAAGGATCAAAGCATAATTTCTGTATTCGGTTGTTTGAAAAACCGTCCGCATTTGTGTAAGTTTTCACAAAGGTCCTGTCGGTAAGTGAGAATATAGTAAACCCGCCAAGGGTGGCGCAATATAAGTTTGTATTATTACCAATAATATCATTAATAAAATTAGTATTAGTATATGTTTTCCACTGTGCATTTACTGATGAAATTATAAGTAACAAACAGATTATCGGCATACGAGTTTTAACTTCTAACTTTTGAATTATAACTTTCATTTAGTATGCACCTTCGGTTTTAAACAAAACCCGAATTGTTTTGACTAAGATAACTAAATCAGTCCAGATTGACCAGTTTTTTACATAATACTCATCAAGTTGTAAACGCTCCTCAAAAGTCAGCTGGCTACGACCGGAAACTTGCCAAAGACCCGTAATCCCCGGTTTGACCTTTGTGATAATACCCATTTGTTTCCCGATATTCTCGACTTCATATGGCAGATAAGGTCTTGGACCTACTAGACTCATTTCACCTTTAATGACATTCCATAATTGTGGTAATTCATCGAAACTTATTCGTCGTAAAAACTTTCCGAATGGCGTAACTCTTGGATCATTTGTTATTTTTAAAAACATTTCCCATTCTTTTTTACTTTCCGGAGAACTGTTAAGATGCTGCTCTAATCGTTTCGGAGCATCAAGATACATTGTCCGAAATTTATAGCATGGAAACAGCTTCTTGTTTTTCCCGATTCGATTCTGTATATAAAATACCGGACCGGGAGACGAAAGCTTTATAATTAATGAAATTACTAGAATCAGCGGCAATAAGATAATTGACCCCAATCCAGCAATTATTAAATCGACAATTCGTTTGACGATCTTGCTTTCAGTTTTCAGAAGGTTATAGTGAAATTTCATTAATAGAATATTTTCTATTTGCTCAATCTCAACACCGGTTGTTTGTAATTGCGAGAATGCCGGAATCACAAAGAAATCCTGTACCTTTCCTTCAGCTTGCTCATATATTTCGAGTAATTTTGTCTGGTCGATTTCCTGGGCTTCAATAATAATGCTATCAATTTTCTTACTTGAAAGTATAGCATCGATTGAATGACGATTCTGAGCATTTAAGGTTCTACTCTCCAAATGCGCCGCGGCATGATAACCTAAAATTGGATGGTGATTGATTACTTTGGTTAATTTTATTTTCACATCTTCGGAACTGATGATCAACACGTATTTCGTCCAGAGATGCAATTTAGATAGTAATCGTTTGATTAAATCTCTCTGCAGCGGTAATAGGATAAAATTAATTATGAATACTAACAAAATTATCGCTCGGGACACGACGAACGCTCGTGTAACATATAATATAATCATAATAATTGCGGTTGCGATCACATTGCTTTTCCATAATTTTCTTGTTTCCTCCCAAAATTCGAAACGTTTCGTATATAGTCCTTCATAAGCAAAAACCAGAATATACGGGACTAATAAATAGAAACGCGTTACAAAAATCTTAAATGGAAGCAGCGGAACAACCTCGTGGATAAATAGTGATAGTACCCCATTTCTTAAAATATATCCGGCCAGGTACGCAACGATCAAAGCGGTTATGTCAAAAAAAATTAATGTGAAAAAAGATAGAATTTTTCGATAACTCATATTAATTAGCCGACCAGTCAACGACTAATTTTTAATCGATAAAATGAGGCTCTTGTTTTTATCGTATATATCTACGGCTATTTTTATCGTTCCCAGGGAATGAGATGCGCAACCAAAGCATGGATCGTAAGCTCGGAAAAACATCTCAATCGTATTTAATATGCCGTCGGTCAATTTTGGGTCAGCAATATTATTATTCCTTATTAATTCCCGGGCTGCATTACGCACTGACATATTAATAACCCCGTTATTGTTGGTTGTTGCAACAATCATATTTACTTTTTTTACCAGACGGTCTTCGGTCAATTCATAATGATGAAATAAAGTACCCCGTGCCGCTTCTACCACTCCGATACCGGTTGTTTGATGTTTAAAGCTCATATTTCTGGTATTAGTATCGGTGATTTCCGGATCAGCCAATAATTCCATTGCTCGTTCGGTCGCATACAAAAGCTCAATCAACCTTGCCCAATGAAATGCCAGTGTATTAGTGACCGGCTTGGTTTGATAGGTCTTGAACATCACCTCGTATTCATCCTGAGCTTTTTGAGTCGCCATCCCATCGGCCGCATTTAGTCTGGCCAATGGTCCGACTCGATACAGACCGGAATCGATTCCGTCAACTAATCCATTATAACCGATATCTTTCAAATACGGGATCTTAACATAAGACCATTCGACGACTTCTTCGCCAAGATATTTTAAATAATCCGCTGATTCAAATTTTATATATTCTTTGCCATTCGGGTCAGTCACCCTTATCTTTCCGTCGTAAAAATTAACGTGATTGTTGGCATCAACCATTCCCATATTATAGACGTTCAAGGAAAACGCCGGGTTGGTAAGCATACTCATATATGTCGGATTTTCCAACACCATTTTGTGAAAGATCGATAATGTTTTAAGCGCAAATTCGAAACAGGATTTCGCCATTTGTTCCATTTCAACTTTTTCTTCTTTTGCTAATCCCTTTGAGACTCCTCCCGGTAAGCCGCATACCGGATGAGTCGGTTTTCCACCCAAAATCTCGGTCATTTTTTGGCCATAGGCGCGATGTTTAATGACTTCACCGGCTAGTTCTAAACCGACCTTTTCAATCACACCCAAAATATTCCGTTTTTCTTTTGCTTCGGTTGGCCCGACAATAAAATCCGGTCCGCCAAGAAAATAAAAGTGCAAAATGTGGTCATATATTAAGTAACCACAATACGTCAATTCCCTTAATTTTTTTGCCGCGGATGTCGGTTCAACCCCAAATGCCATATCCAAAGCTTTGGTTGCCGCCATATGATGGGCAACTGGACAAACGCCGCAAATCCTCGAGGTAAGTTGGGGCATATCTTCGGCTTTTCTTCCTTCGCAGAACTTCTCAAATCCCCTTAATTCCGGCACTTGCAAATAACTCTGCTCTACCCCGCCTTTTTCATTTAGAAATATTTCAATCTTGCCATGTCCTTCTAATCTGGTAATCGGATCAATTGTAATTCTATTCATTTTACTTTCCTGTTTATTAACGCTGAAGCAAATCCGTACATATAGAATGTACCAATCGGGTCTTTTATCTTATCCGCGAGATTTTGAGCATCAGCATCAGTTAATTTCTTTTCGTCATCTATTTTCAATATCGAACCAATTGCACTAATCATCTTGGCACCCTGGTCAGTGACTTCTGGCGTCGGTCCCAGACAACCGGTACAGGGCCAGTTGCCGTTTATGCATCGCGTCTGGCAACCGCTTCTGGTCGCTGGCCCCATGCAAATTATTCCCTGCTCTAAAAAACAAACCTTGGGGTCAGCCATAATCTCATAAACTCTTTTAATATCCGGCATTTTCTTTTGGGGATTAACATTTCGGACACACTCATCACACAAAGATTTCAGAGGAGCCAAAACGGTCCCCTTAGCTGGCAAGTCATTCTTCGAGATTAATTCAATCGCTTTTGTGATTAGCGGTACCGGTGGCGGACATCCCGGCAAATAATAGTCAACTTCAACAATCTTGTCCAATGGTCTTACTGAGTCGTAAAATTCCGGGATTGTCATTTCACCTTCTCGCCCCTGTGATTTCGGTTGAGGTCTTATATTTTTTGGATTATTAGTTGAAACAGTTTCTTGATAAACGGTTTTTAAAATATCTTCTCGATTACTAATGTTCGCTAAACCAGGAATACACCCATGATGCGCACATGAGCCAAACGCAATTAAAGTTTTTGCTTTTTTGCGCAATAGTTTTGCTAAATGTTCTTGTTCTGAATTGCGCACCGAACCGTTAAAAAAGCATACATCCATATATCCATCCGCGAAATTCTCGACATCTTTATATTTAACATCCATCGCAACCGGCCATAAGACGATGTCAGCTAAATTTATTACATCTAAAATTTTCTCATTAAGGTCTAATACCGCAATTTCACAGCCACCGCAGGATGCTGCCCAATAAAATCCTATTTTTATTTTTTTCTTATCATTAGATTGACTCATATAAAAAATATTATCAGAAAATAGTAAAAAGTCAACCCCGAAACACTTCGGATTGATTTACTATAGTTTAGATTTCAATAAATCAGCAGCAAAATATAGAATTTCTGTCGTTTTGCTGAGTATATCTTATTCCTAATGCAGTTTTTATAATAAATATTGACGGAGTCGCCAAATACAACCAAGATACCGCAGGAATATTAACACAATATTCAATTGTAACTGTGTCACCACGCCGTAGAAAATACAGAAATTTGCGATTAAGTAGTTCTTTAGTGTATAATGCCCAACCAATCTCTAAGTAAAAATGTCAGCCGGCCAATAAGTAATGAGACACGCGCCATGACGGTATAGCCAAATGACGCACCAAAACCAATCATGATAAAGACGATTCCTGTATAAGATAACGGTTTTAGAATCCCCTTGCGTTCCCGGGAAAAGAAAAAGTAACTGATTGTTGCGATTACACCAAAGAGAATGACGATTGACCAGATGCCATTATAAACTGATAAAAATGTTGAACGTGTAATAATAGTTGCTCTAAGCTGCTGAACGATTGCCGCATCAATGCCACGCGGGATCGACGCGCCAGCACCATAACCCAATACAATTGCGATTGGAATTCTGACTAACCATGATATTTGCGGTATAAAATACATAAAGTAAAACGCTCCGATAATCGCAATCAGAATTAACCAAAGCTTCTCCCCGTGCGCAACCGGATTGATTAAAGTTGGCATAAGCACCCTGTGCCAGACAAAAGTGATTGAATAACCGTTTGAAATACCGATAAAGAGATGCTCACAAACCCGATAGAATGGATTTTCCTTATAGAGAAAAGAGAAAATTCCAAGTGTCAGAATTGCGCTAACCCAAATCCATGGATTGTGCGTCATTTTTTCCTCCTTCTCAATGCGAAGTAGCCAATATTACCTAAGACAATTGTGAGCATAATCCAGAGATGAGCTGCGGTTTGTGACGACATTGCTTCGGTTGCTTTTCTGCGTCCTTTTATACCGAGCTTAGTAAGGACTAATTCTTCATACTCAGCGCCACCTTTCATCCCTGACATCATGCCTGTAACCTGACCTGAATTTATATAGGGATAAAAATCAGTTGCCATAACTGCGGTTGAACCAACGCCAATTCTCACACCAAAAGAGGTCTGAGCATATGTTATATACCAGAACGGAGATTCGCCACCCGCAATTGAAACCAGCAAAGCGACATTGTTATAATTTTTAATCTTTTTCATCATTGGTAAAGTATCGGTTTTATTACCGTAATAATCAACCGGAAAAACCTTAGCAATATTTTCACCCATTCCTAAAATTGGGACCAAAGGCATTGTTTGCCAACCCCAAAATACGTAGTCGCGTCCATTAATAATACTATCTGCATGAGTTGTAGCTACGCTATTGAATTCATTAGTTACGGTTGATAACGCATCTTGGGCTAAACCTAAACCTAAGAGCGAAATGCAGAGAATGCCGACCTTTTTATGTCGGGCAAACGCATGTCTTAACAATGCATATGTCATTGGATGGAGTTCAGGTTCGGTATCTGGTGAATAATCTACCGATATGACAAGGGCTTTCTCAGGCGGTATCGCATCAATGGCATTAAACAGATTTTCAACCGGTGGCATCGGCTTGGGATGCAGTTTAAATGGCACGATTATTGGTATCATGACAACTAAAAGAAGCATAAGATAAATATAACGCCGGTCAATTTTGGTTAACTTTTCCCAGATACTCATTTCGTACCCCCTAACCACCCGCGTTCAATTCCTAAAATGATTTTAAGCGAGGTCGCCAACCCGCCAAGGGCAATTCCAAAACCCATTCCGCGCTTTGCAGCTGTACTGGGCACGGTTAGAATCCATTCGGCAAAATGGGGTAATTTTGGTATGAGATATGCACTTAACGGAACTGAACCAAACATCACAATAAATGCAGTAAGCAAAAGCAGGGTCGCTTCAAAGCTTCGCGCTTTAAATGAACGATAAGCAGCTGATGACATAAAAAATGCGAGAATTGAGAACATCGTTGCCCCTAATGGAACTTCCATTCGTATAAAAATCGTCTGAATGTCAAAATGGAAATTACCGATATGTGTCGGTAAGCTTCCGTTACCATCGATACCGCCGAACAGACCGATTATTGAAGTAATCAATAAACTTATTAAAAGAACCCAACTGTATCCCCAGTGTTCTCGTTTCCGTCTCACTTTGTCCATATGATGGCGGATGATACTTCCAACACCCAAGACTAAAGAAAATGCACCAATTATTACTAATACAGAATTTCTAAATTCATTATCTGCGGTTTGAATGACATGATGCGGAATCAAAAATGGTAATGCACCAAAGATTCCGGTTATTAGAACTAATAATAGTGGTAACCTTACTTTCACATTATCTCCTTTTAGAATAATTTTAATACTTGTAGATTGGTTAAAAGTCCAATTACCGTAAGAACGACTAAAATCACAACAATTACAGCTTTACCCCAATCCTGACCAATTAATCCTCCTAACAATAGTGGCTCGCGTGATAAATATGCTGATGCTGCATAAAGTTCTTCGCCTAACAAAGTATAATCGCAAGATGTTATAAAAAAAGGCAATTGCGTAACCGCATCAGTTCCGGCAATCTGAACTGCTCCGGTTGAAGCACCGGTCTCTGCCAAGATTAACGCTTCTGCGTAAAAATAACCCATAAAGAAATTAGTTGCCGGCTGTTCGCGGGTCATAATACCATCAACGGCGGCGGCATAGGCAAACTGGCTATCCGTAACAAAATATACGCTATCTGGCTTAAATGCATCTGGTCGACCTGCTTGTATATATGCCTCCTTGACAACCTCCCGTGCAACCGTAAAAACAATTGGGTCAGTATTTGGTACAATCAATCGTGAATCATATTGTGCAATTTTTTTCGCAACCTCACCCAAGATATTCATTGCTGCGATTGTCGCGACGTCACTAATACCAGTAAGTCCCGGCACATAGAGAATTGGTTTTCCCATTTCAGTTGCTCTGCCCACCGCTTCATCCACTGCGGCAAGCCCGGGGATTTTTCGGACAAACAAATTAGTGCCTTTTTTTGCCCGTTCAATAAAATATATTATTAAAAAAGTAAAAAGAATTGTGAATACTACTACACTAATTCGATTAGTATCAAACCATTGTGGTTTTGATGTTGCGGGATTTGACCACGCGGACGCAACTTCTGATGTGTCTTTAACTGCAACAACTTGATAAGTATATTTCATCTTATCTGTTGTGCCTTCGTCAGTAAAAGAAATTCTGCCGCGTCCAATAAAACCAACTTCACTAATTTCAGTCGAACCTTGCTGTTGTCTTAATATTCGATAACCGTCAAGAATTGAATCTGAAGGAGATATCCGCCATTGAATTAAAATACTCCCGCCACCATCATTTGGATTATCTTTTGCTACGACATTTGCCGGTGGCTCTATGGCATAAATCGATGTTAAAATTAGAAGATTAAAGATAAGAAAATTAAACAATAATCTTTTAATCTTAAAATCTTTCAATTTTTCAATCATTGTCATTCTCCCTTCTTGGTTTTAATTCTTTCTTTTTCTAACTTAATAATATCTTTTTCTTTAATTCCGGTTGGATAGTCGCCGGTAAAACACGCGGTGCAAAATGTTTGTGAAAGACGATTACCCCTGACGCCGTCAATCATATCATCAAGATTTTGATAAATTAGTGCATCGGCGCCAATGATTTTCTTAATTTCATTAATACTATAATCGCGGGCGATAAATTCACCGCGAGTCATCATATCAATACCATAGACGCAAGGATACCTTAATGGCGGGCAGGTGACCGCATAATAAACCTGCTTCGCCCCTGCCTTGCGAATCAGAGAAACAATCTCTTTTGCGGTCGTGCCCCTGACAATACTATCATCAACCAACAATACTTTCTTTCCCCTGATAATACTTTTTACCGGATTTAATTTCTGCCGAACCGAGTTTGTCCTCAAACTTTGTTTGGGCATGATAAATGTTCTGCCCATATAATAATTTTTAATTAAACCTTCACGTTGTTCGACATCTAATACTTTTGCCATTGCCAAAGCCGCCCCTCTGCCTGAATCCGGAATCGGCACTATAACGTCAGGGTGAATCCCGGCTTTTAAACATTCCATTGCTAACCGTTCTCCCAGCCGAAACCGCGCCTCGGATACTTCCATTGAATCAATAATTGAATCTGGACGAGCAAAATAAATCCACTCAAAAATACACGGGTGGGGAACTTGTTTTGCAATTACTTTGGAATAAATCTTATGTTTAAGGTCAATAAATATTGCTTCACCCGGTAGCACATCACGTATCATTGAAAAATCTAACTGGTCTAATGCCACGCTCTCAGACGCGAAAATATAACTTTGCTTTTTTTTGCCAAAACATAATGGTTTTATACCATACTGGTCACGAAAGGCAAATAGTCCTTTGTCAGCAATTAAACCGACGACCGAATAACTGCCCTTGACTTGACCAAAAACTTTTGCAATCGTATCAAAAACCGTTTCCGGGGAAAATTTTTGCAGATGCTGTGTTGCCATTTCTTCCGCGAAAATGTTCAGGATCACTTCTAAATCCGAATAGGAAGATAGTTGCCTGTAATATTTTTTAGATAGTTTGTCTCTCAATTCCGAATAATTTGTGACATTTCCATTGTGTGCCATTGCAATTCCAAATGGGGAATTGACCATAAATGGCTGTGCATCTTCTACCCCGCCTGGTCCGATGGTCGGATAACGAACCTGCCCAATTCCGATATTTCCTTCGAGCCGTGCGAGATTTTTGTCGTTAAATACCTTATTTACTAAACCAATCCCCTTTTTAAGATGGAATGATGTATCATATGTTATTATCCCAGCTGAATCCTGCCCTCGGTGTTGTAACGCAAAAAGCCCGGCATAAAGCTCGCTCACTACATTTTTTTTACTCAAAATACCGATTATGCCACACATAAGAAAATTATATAAAAAAAGTTAATAACTTCAAAATTTATCACAGGATATTACGGGGGGACGAATTGTGTCCGAATTGCATTATTAACTGCTATCTTTAGGTACCATTTGATAACAATCTCTTAAATATTTTTTTAAATATTCAGGGTCTTGTCCTTTGGCAATTTTCAATTCGATTAATTCCGCTTTTATTTTGAGATTTTCGTTCTCGCGATGGATTTTGTTTATATTATTGCTTTTATTAAGAACTTTCACAAGACCATTATGACCTGGCACAAATACGATAATTAATATGAATAGTATTAACAAAAAAACCACTAATTTAAACTTGCTCGGTTTAGGTTTTGCTTGGTATCGGTATCTTTTTACAGTTCTCATTTACTTTTGAAAATTTCCTGTTCAATCCTTAAAAGTTGATTATATTTACAAACCCGCTCGCCGCGAGTTGGTGCACCGGTTTTAATCTGACCCGCATTGGTGCCGACCGCTAAATCAGCGATAAAAGTATCTTCGGTTTCGCCCGAGCGGTGTGATATTACGGTCTTGTAACCATTGGTCTTGGCGTATTCAATACAGGATAGCGTTTCAGTCACGGTACCAATTTGATTGAGTTTTATTAAAATTGCATTGGCAATACCTTTTTCGATACCTTCTTTGAACCGTTCAATATTGGTCACAAATATATCATCACCGACAATCTGAATTTTCTTTCCCAATGCGGTTGTAAATTTTTGCCACCCTTCTTGGTCATTCTGCGCTAACCCGTCTTCAATCGAAATAATCGGATACTGTTCAATCCAGCGGTCATACATATCAATCATGCTGGTTGCGTCAAATGTCTTGTTGTCTAATTCCAGATAATATTGGTCGTTTTTATAAAATTCGCTTGCCGCCGCGTCTAATCCAAGAAATAGATCACGACCAGGTTCATAACCCGCTTTTTCAATACTTTCAATGATAATCGCTAATGGTTCTTCATTAGATGAAAAATCAGCTGAATAACCCCCCTCATCGCCAATTGCCGTACTATGACCCTTGCTCTGCATCACTTTTTTCATTGTTTGATAAACTTCACTTGCCATTCGTAACTGTTCGGCAAATGAATTATTTTTTGCCGGTATTATCATAAACTCCTGGATATTAAGATTATTCGGAGCGTGAACTCCGCCATTAATAACATTAAGCATTGGGACGGGTATTGTTTTTGTATTAATACCGCCGATATATTTATACAGCGGAATATTTAAATGCATTGCTGCCGCCCGACAAACTGCCATTGAAACCCCTAAAATCGCGTTCGCACCCAGTTTTTCCTTGTTTTTTGTACCGTCTATTTCTAATAACCGGTTATCAATCCCGTTCTGGTCTAGCGCTTCCATACCGATTATTTCCTTACAGATATCATCGGAAATATTCTTTATCGCTTTTAGAACACCTTTTCCAAAATATCTTTTCTTATCCTGGTCACGCAGTTCTAATGCTTCGTAAATGCCGGTTGAAGCACCTGACGGTACTGCTGCGCGACCGAGAATACCTGACTCAAGAATACAATCAACTTCGACCGTTGGATTTCCCCGCGAATCTAAAATCTCGCGCGCTACAATATTAGCGATTTTACTGCTCTTATAATGTGTCATATATCCTTCTTCGCTCTTTATACAAAGGAAAACTCTCGGTTAATTGTTTTATCTCAGCTTTGACTGATTCAGATACTTTCTCGTTATCGATATTGCTTAAAACTTTATCAATCAATCCGGCAATCTTTTTCATTTCAAATTCTTTCATTCCTCGGGTGGTCAGAGCTGGTGTACCAAGTCGGATACCTGATGTGACAAATGGCTTTTGCGGGTCAAACGGGATTGTATTTCGATTCACCGTGATGCCTGATTTGCCCAAAGCATTCTCGGCATCGCGACCCGTGATGTTTTTACTGCGTAAATCAACCAGCATTAAATGAGTATCGGTTCCGCCCGCAACTAAACGGTAACCAAGCTTTGCTATTTCATCCGCGAGAGCCTTGGCATTTGCGACAACCTGTTTCTGATACGCTTTAAAATCATCAGTCAGCGCTTCCTTGAATGCGACCGCTTTTGCCGCAATCACATGCTCTAAAGGTCCGCCCTGCATTCCCGGAAAAGTTGTCTTGTCAATCGCTTCCGCATGTTTTGCTTTACACATTATAATCGCACCACGCGGCCCGCGTAAAGTTTTATGGGTCGTTGTTGTCACAACATCAGCGTAAGGAATTGGCGAAGGATGTAATCCAGCCGCGACCAATCCTGCAGTATGTGCGATGTCTGCAACTTGAAAAGCTCCAACTTCATCACAGATTTCCTGAAACTTATCAAAATATAAAAATCTCGGATGAGCGCTTGCACCCGAAACGATTATTTTTGGCTTGTGCTCTAAAGCCAGTTTCCGCAACTCGACGTAATCAACTACTTCCGTTTGTGGATTTACACCATAATGAAATACTTTGAAATATTTTCCGGAGAAGTTTATCGGATGTCCGTGTGATAAATGACCGCCGTGACTTAAGTTTAATCCCATGATTGTATCACCTGGATTTGCCAAAGCATAGTATGCGATCATATTAGCCTGAGTACCCGAATGCGGTTGGACATTTGCATGGTCAGCGCCGAATAGCTGTTTTGCCCGCTCGATTGCTAATGTTTCACCAATATCAACAAACTCACATCCGCCGTAATAACGTTTCTTGGGTAACCCTTCGGCATATTTATTGGTTAAAACCGAGCCTAAAGCCGCCAAAACCGCTTCTGAACAAAAATTCTCGGAGGCGATAAGCTCTAAAGTTGAATGTTCACGATTAGTCTCACCCTTTATAACATCAAAAATCTCAGGGTCAGTTTTCTTCAAAATTTTCTCATTTTCCATTACATTCCTCCGCTAAAATCATACACATAAGATTAATATGAAATATTAAAATGTCAAGTCTCATAAATATATTAAAAATAAAATATTAAATATCAAAAACACATACTTCAAAATACAAAAACATAAGTAGTTTTTAAGTTTTTAATTTGTGTTGCTAATTTTTATTTTTTAATTTTAAATTTTATTAACATTGACGATTGAGAAAATTTATCTATACTTAATTCATGTTTGAAGAATATATTAAACTTATTAAAAAATTACGGAAAGAGTGCCCTTGGGATCGGAAGCAAACCATTGCTTCAACCCGACCATTGGTAATCGATGAAGCTTACGAATTAGAGGAAGCGGCCCGTGAAAAAAACTTCGATAAAATAACTGAAGAAATTGGTGATTTATTATATACGGTTTTCTTCTTAACCAGAATTTTAGAAGAAAAGAAAAAGACCAGTTTTAAAAAGATTGAGAACAGAATCATTAAAAAACTTATCAAGCGTCACCCCCATATTTTCGGAAAAGTAAAAGCCAAAACTGCGGAACAGGTTTTAACCAATTGGGAAAAGATTAAATCAACGAACGAAAAACAACCGATGTTAAGCCGGATACCAAAAGCGTTGCCGGCATTAAAACGAGCGCAGATGATTCAGGAGCGGGTTGCAAGAGTCGGTTTTGACTGGGAAGATAGAGAAGATGTTTACCGAAAAATCATCGAGGAAATTGATGAACTTAAAGAAGCAATTAAAGAAAAGAAGAAACGGCATGTCGAAGAAGAACTGGGTGACTTATATTTTGCTCTGGTAAATCTTACCAGACATTTAAAAATCGACGCCGAGCATGCTTTAAATCTTGCCAACAATAAATTCATCGGTCGTTTCAATAAACTTGAACAGAAATTTAAGGATAACGAACAAAACCTTCACGACGCAACCTTAGCTGAAATGGACAAAGTCTGGGAAGAGATTAAAACTAAACGTAAGAAAAAACCCCACTGATGGGTCGCACCCATAAGTGAAAATGTCATTTCTTTGTATCAATTAATAGCGATATCGCTATGCTTTGCATCAATTCGCAGTTTAATAAAATGTATACTTATAAGTTGACTAATTTTTAATGAAAAATTTGGTCTAACATCATAAATTCCATATTCTTAATTCAAAATTTCCTAAAGTATGGCTAAAGCTTCAATACCTGAATTGCGTTGACCGATATTTTTATTTTATTTCCCAGTTTTTCAGCTAAAAGCAATCCTTTCCGAACCGCTCTGATTTTTTCAAATTCTTTTACTTGGCTTGTCATAATAAATATTTTATCACCTTTAATAATGAACGCGTAAGGCCTCAATCTGTCAGGAGAAACTCCAAAATCTTTTTCTAGTTGATTAGCGATTGATTTATACAGGTCATTTTGATTTACAGTTTTCCTTATTTTATCCGTGTTCATCTAAGGCTCTTTCTGATTTTAGCTACAAAGAAACCTTCGGTATCATTGTCTTGAGGATAGATGCGAATCGCATTTTTTATCGATTCATCAAAATGAGCATCTCCCCAATCAAGCACTGATGGTCTTGTTTTTAGATCTTCAAGTTTTATCGGTTCTACTGAAGTGTCTGGATATTTTCTTAACAAATAATCGATAACCGCTTCATTTTCTTCTGGTGCAAAAGTGCAGGTTGAATATATTAATATTCCTCCTGGTTTTAGACTTTTATATGCTGAATTGATAAGCCCTTTTTGAAGTTTTGACAATCTTTTTATTTTCGCTTCTTTCCAGTCGGATAAAACTTCCGGTGTATTTCGGATTGTTCCTTCCAAAGAACATGGTGCATCCAGAAGCACCTTATCAAAATAATCGGGTGCCAAATATCCGATTCTCTGTCCAGGCAAAGATGTTACCACAGTATTCATCACACCCATGCGTTCAATGTTACTGATCAAAGCGCTGATTCTATTTCTTGAAACATCGTTGGCAACAATCAATCCATGATTGTTCATTATCGCGGCGATCTGAGTAGTTTTTGAACCGGGAGCCGCGGTAATATCAAGTATTTTCTCGTCTGGCTTTGGGTCTAAAATCAGAGCAGGAATCATCGATACTGCTTCCTGTGAGTACATCAAGCCCGATTTGTGCTCAGCAAGCTGCCCGATATTTATTTTTTCCTGTATTCTGAATGCAATATCGCACCATAAAATAGGTATCAATTTTATATCTGATAATTGTGATAATACTTCCTGTTTCGATGCTTTTATTGTATTGATTCGAAATGATTGTTTTAATGGTGTTACAAGTACATTAAGAAATAATTCAAAGTCAGGAATAATCGCTTCGTATCGATCAGTGAATTGCTCGGGAAATTTACGTTCCATTAATGATTAACTGAAACAATAATCGGCTTCTTCTGAATTAATGCTAATCTTTTCAACACCTGCATTTTATCATTCTGACCGACTTTTGCACTCCGGATTGCTTTTTCCAGGATTGCGATTGACTGGTCATAGTGGTCGCGGTTTATCGGATAAGGATAACCGTCTTTTCCGCCATGAGCAAAAGAAAAACTGACCGGGTCATTAAAACTCGGTTTCGCACCATGGACTACTTCTGATATCAAAGCTAAGGCACGAATTGTTTTTGGACCGACCCCGTTAATTTCCAGTAATGACTCAAAATTACTAGGCTGGTTTTCGTAAGTTTTAAGCAAAGTTTTCTCTAACCGCTTTGGATTAATATCCGAAGTTAAAACCGGGTGATGTTCTGGCAAACGGATTTTTTTTATTCTTTCCAGTTCCTTTAAAGACTCTTCTGGTTTATTCGCTGCAACTAAAGCAGTGGTCTTGCGCGCTATTTCGCTTTCTTTTGCCACCATATTCAGAACGATTCCTTTATTATTACTGACAATCGCTTTGTGCGGTTCATTGACAAAATCATTAAGGTCAAACGACAACCAGTGATAACGTCTTGCCCATCGCGTATCTGTATTCATACCCTGTTGCACAACCGCCCATTTTTCATCTTTGGTTCCAAAGAGCACATGATGGTAAATTTGATATCCGTCCTGTAACGCGCACGAATCAACTTTTGCACTCATTCGGCTCGCATAAATCATATCATCCGGGATAAACGATAATCGTTCTGCAGCGAGTGTAATTTCATACGGTGTTTTTCTTGATGTTCTGCCTTTTCCACCAGCAACAAATATTCCGTACTCCTGCTCTAAATCTTTTAGACCTTCTTTGAGTGCACCGCATAATGTGGTTGTAAGACCTGACGAATGCCAGTCAAAACCCAAAACACAACCCAGACTCTGAAACCAGACCGGGTCAGATATTCTCTGCAGGAATTCATCGGTTCCGTATTCGCCGATGATGATTTCGCTCATCGCCCGTGATAGATTTTTCATCCGCTCGAATAGCCACCTTGGTGCACTGCCCCAATGCAAAGGTAATTCAGCAATACCGCTTCTCATCATATGATTGTAATCGTGTTATTACTTCAGTCAAGTTATTCTAAAAAAGACTCTTGACTTGAATATAAAAAAAGTTATACTCAACCGAATATGATATCTATTTTATCAAACAGGAGTAGATATGGAAAAAATTATTGAAGGGATAACAGTAAAAACTGATTTGGCCAAGGTAATGATAACATCGGTTCCAGATACTCCAGGCAGCGCTTCAACACTATTTTCTAATTTGGGTGAAGCGGGCTTTAATATTGAAACGATTACTCAGAATTCAACCGCTAAAAACTTTTGCGATATAACATTCACGATAAAAGAGAGCGAAGCCGAAGAAGTCGTCGATTATATACGTAATAAACTCGAAGATTTTCAAACAACTGATATAATCACAAACAAAAATATTGCCCTGATTACAATCTATGGTGAAAAGATCGCAAAAACTCCGGGCGTTGCTGGAAAAATTTTCTCAACCGTTGCTGAGCAGAAAATAAATATTGAAAACATTACTGCGGGCATGACGATGATTAGCTTTGTCGTGCCCAAAGATAAGTCGGATAATGTCGTCAACGCAATAAAAGCTAAGTTTGAGATGTAATGAAAAATAAGAAATTAAAATCAGCTTTAACTGGTTTTGCTTATTTAACACCTGCATTATTAATTCTGCTGGTATTTAGAATCATTCCGATCTTTTTTTCCGTTCGTATCAGTCTGTATGACTGGGGCATGGCTGGTGCCAGACAATTTTTAGGATTAACCAATTATTTCCGTGTTTTACAGGACCCGGTTTTCTGGCAGTCCTTACTTAATACTTTCTGGTATGCTATTTTTAGCATTCCGATTATGTTCATTCTGTCACTTTTTTTTGCGATTTTACTAAATCAAAAAATCAAGGGATTGGGATTTTATCGTACGCTATATTATCTGCCAGTCGTCACATCAATCGTTGCCGTTTCAATTGTCTGGAAATGGCTATTTAATCCCGAACGTGGTCTGTTAAATTACCTGTTATCATTCCTGCATGTTTCAACCATACGCTGGCTCGAAGACCCGCGAGGTATTTTCACACTTATTTTTAATCCATTACATATAAACCTGCCGACAATTTTAAACGGTCCTTCAGTTGCTCTGTGTTCAGTAATTCTGATGTCAATCTGGAAAGGATTAGGGTATAATATAGTTATATTTTTAGCTGGTTTACAAAATATCCCAACTGCATATTATGAAGCGGCAAAGATTGATGGTGCAGGTCGGTTTCGTTTATTCCGCAATGTCACCTGGCCATTACTGACACCAATAACTTTTTATATTCTGGTAATGAGCACAATCAGCGCATTTGAAGCATTTGCTCAGGTTTGGATTATGACTGGACCGCCGGCCGGCGGACCATTAGGCACAACCAAAGTAGTGATGTACTATTTTTATGAGCAGTCATTTGAACTATGGCGTTTAGGTTATGGCGCTTCAATCGCATTTTTTGCATTTCTCATTATTTTGGCACTAACAATCTTTCAACGCCAATTCTTAGAAAAGCGAGTCACGTATGCGTAATTTGACAGGATTAACGGAATTTATAGGCGCGGATAAAATACAATTGCGGTCAATGACCTCTGCGTGTTCAGCATCCTCTGCAGTGAAAGTGATTTTATGAAACGAAGATTTAGTCTTTTACCCGTCCATATAATTTTAATCATCTGTGGTATTGGAATGTTTTTACCTTTTTACTGGATGCTCACTACCGCCTTAAAAACACCGCTTGAATCGTTAAGATTTCCGCCAACATTTTTTCCACAGATTTTCAAGTTTTCTAATTTTGTTGAGATATTCAGGGAAGTCGCACTTTTGCGTTATTTTCTAAACACAATTTTTATCGCAATCGCATCGCTTTTAGGAGTTTTATTTACTGGTATCTTAGCTGCTTATGCATTTGCCCGCATGGAATTCTGGGGCAGAGATATTGTGTTTATTATCTTTTTAGCGTTGATGATGATTCCATTGCCAGTATATCTTGTACCATCGTATATGATACTATTTAAGTTGGGTTGGATTGATACTTACTCAGCACTAATTGTTCCGTGGACTGTAAATATCTTTGCAATATTCTTTTTACGTCAGCATATGAAGACCCTACCACAAGATCTGTTTGATGCTGCTAAAATTGACGGTTGTGGTCGATTTCGGACATTATGGCAAATCGTTGTGCCATTATCAAAACCAGCAATAATTACTCTTGCAATTTTTGATATTATTGGAAGCTGGAATTCTTTTTTCTGGCCATTGATTGTGACCCACAGCGATTCGATTCGACCATTGCAGGTGGGTCTGGCATATTTTTCAAGAGAATTTTCAACCAATTATCCATTATTAATGGCCGCGTCCACCTTAGCAATCTTACCGTTGATAATCCTATTCTTCTTTGCGCAGAAGCAAATAATCCAGTCTTATGCCCGAACCGGATTGAAAGAGTAATCGATTAAACTTTTTAACCATAAGTAGTAGAAAATAATAATTAGTTCTTTATAATTCGTACTTTACAGTTATCTCACCTCTGCTCTGAAATTCTTGACATCAATATATTTTTTGAATATTATATCTTCTTAGTATTTGACTAAATAAAATTATGATTATTGATGAAACTATAAAGAAAGATATAGAAGAATTATCTGGTCAAAAATTATCTGATTGTTATCAATGTGGAGAATGCACTGCTGGATGTCCGACCGCATTTGCCATGGAACCTGTCCCATCCCAATCAATTCGTTTATTACAATTAGGCAAGTATTCTGAATTATTAGAATCAGCAGGAATCTGGCTCTGTGCCGCATGTAATGTCTGTGGTGAACGATGCCCGCGTGGAGTCGATTATGGTAAGATTGCCGATGCCTGCCGAACCATTGTTCTGCGCAATAAAGTTACTCATATAACCTTGGAAAAAGTTGATAAAAAATTTATCCTTGATGCTCCCCAGCAGGCATTTATTGCTGCCTTTAGAAAGTTTACAACATGACCTCATTCGCATATTACCCTGGTTGTACTTTGTATACAAAAAGTAAAAATCTTGACCTGTGCGCTCGCGAAACTGCACAAATCTTGGGAGTTGAGCTTAAAGAACTAGAAACCTGGAATTGCTGCGGTGCAATATTTTCGACCGTTACCGATGACATTGCCAATCAGGTGGCGCCAATTAGAAATTTAATCGAAGCGCAAAAAATATCTAATAAACTCGTCACTCTGTGTGCTGCTTGTTATAATGTTTTAAAACGCAGTAATCTCTATCTTGCCAAAGCAGGTAATGAAACTTACCGAAAACGGCTGATGAATTTTCTTGATACCGAATACAACGGAAAAACTGAAGTAGTTCATTACTTGGAAACATTGAAATACGACATCGGTTTCGACAATGTCAAAGCCAAGGTCGTAAAGAGCTTAAACGGACTAAAAGTTGCATCGTACTATGGTTGTCTGATGGTAAGACCATCCGAAGAATTAAAGTTTGATGACCCGGACAATCCGGTAATGATGGACGATTTATTTGCCGCGCTTGGTGCAACACCGGTAGATTTTCCATTTAAAGGAGAATGCTGTGGCGGTTATATATTGGTCGACAAACCAGAAGTTGCGACTAAATGCGCTCAGACCGTAATTGAGAATATGGCCGCGTCTGGTGCGGAGTGCGTTGCGACAACTTGTCCGTTGTGTCAATATAATATTGATAATCAACAGAAGATGATGTCCAAACAATATAATTTACCGATATTTTACTTCACTCAACTCTTAGGATTAGCTTTGGGTATTGATGAGAAAATATTAAATCTAAACAATCATTTTATCGACCCAAAACCGCTTTTAAAACAGAAAGGACTTTTACAATGAAATCCGAAAAGAAACGGATTGGTGTTTTTGTTTGCCATTGTGGTATTAATATTGCAGGAGTCGTCAACGTTCCGGAAGTCGTTAAGCGCTTAAAAGAAACTACTGACGCTGCAGTAGTAATCGACCATCAATACTGCTGTTCTGACCCGGGACAGAATCTGATTAAGGAAACAATACAAAAAGAAAAACTTGATGGCGCGGTGATTGCTTGTTGTTCTCCGACCCTTCATGAAAATACATTCAGAAAAACTGCTGCCCGTGCTGGTATTAATCCTTACAACTGCGAAATCGCCAACATCCGGGAACAGTGCAGCTGGGTAACTGAAGATAAGGAAAAAGCAACCGACAAAGCAGCAAAAATTATCAAAACACTCATTAAAAAAGTTCAATATGACGAACCGCTCACACCAATCAGTATACCAGTTACCAGAAAAGCATTAGTGATTGGCGGAGGTGTTGCTGGAATTCAGGCCGCATTAGATATTGCAAATACAGGTTATCCGGTAATTCTTTTGGAAAAGAACCCTTCAATCGGTGGTAAGATGTCAATGTTATCTGAGACTTTCCCGACTTTGGACTGTAGCCAATGTATTTTGACCCCCAAGATGGTCGAAGCAAAACAACATCCTAATATTACGCTTATGACTTACTCGGAAATCGATTCGGTTTCAGGATACATCGGCAATTTTAAAGTTAAAGTCCGTCAAAAAGCGAGGTATGTTGACTGGGACAAATGCACCGGTTGTGATATCTGCGTTGGCAAATGTCCGAAAAAAGTGTCCGATGAATTTAATTGCGGCTTATCAGAAAGAAAAGTTGTGTATAAAATGTTTCCGCAGTCCGTCCCCAATCGTGTGGTTATTGACGCACCCAACTGTTTGTATATTCAAAAAGGCGCGTGCCGTTTATGCGAAAAACATTGCCCATTCAATGCAATTAAATGGAATGACAAAGACGAAATTAAAGAACTTGAAGTTGGCGCGATTGTGTTAGCCACTGGTTATGAACTATTAGACAAACAGCGTCTAGGGCCATACGGTTTTGGTAAATTGAAAAATGTGGTAGATGGTTTACAGTTTGAAAGAATCTTATCCGCGAGTGGTCCATTCATGGGTGAAGTAAAAAGACCATCCGATGGTAAAGTTCCGGAAAGAATTGTATTTGTCCAGTGTGCCGGTTCCCGAGACCCGGAAAATGCGATGGCATATTGTTCGAAAATTTGCTGTATGTATACCGCAAAACAGGCAATCCTGTACAAACACCGTGTTCATCAGGGTGAGGCAGTGGTCTTCTACATTGATGTTCGAACCGGCGGTAAAGGATTTGAAGAATTCTATAAGCGTGCAACTGATGAAGGAATCTTATACATCCGCGGTAAAGTATCAAAGATATTTGAGAAGGGTGATAAAGTTATCGTCTGGGGCGCAGATACAATAACCGGTAAGAAAGTAGAAGTCGAAGCTGATTTGGTTGTTCTGGCTACGGCAATGGTTCCAGCGGCTGAAAAAAGTTTTGCCCAGTTGATGAAATTAACTCAGGATGAATATGGCTGGTTCACTGAAGCGCACCCAAAACTCAGACCAGTTGAAACTCTTGCCGGCGGATTCTTTTTAGCCGGTGCCTCGCAAGGACCAAAAGACATTCCTGAAGCAGTAAGCCAGGCTTCCGGTGCAGCCAGCAAAGTTATTATCCTGTTCGCATCTGATACATTGGAACATGCACCAGTGATCGCCGGGGTTGATGAAGATTTGTGTTCTGGTTGCGGTGTCTGTATTGACGTCTGTCCGTATAAAGCACGGGAAATCCAGGTCAAAGAAGACGGAAAGAAAAAAACCGTGAAAGTGATTGAAGTATTATGCGAAGGTTGCGGTGCATGTTCAGCAGCCTGCCCGGTTGGTGCGGCTCAGCAGAAAAACTTCAAGGATAAACAAATTGAAGATATGGTAAAAGTAGGATTGGAGTAGAAAATGGATAATGCAAATTTCGAACCCAAAATAATCGGATTTATCTGTAAATGGTGTACTTCCGCCGGAGCTGATTTAGCCGGTACATCAAGAATGAAATATCCTTCAAATATGATTCCAATCACTATTTTTTGCTCAAGCCGTATTGACCCGCAGTACATACTTTGGTCATTCAAGAATGGCGCCGACGGCGTATTTATCGGCGGTTGCCATCCGAATGATTGTCACTATCAGGATGGAAATTATAAAACAATGAAAAGAATTCCGATCCTAAAAAATCTGCTTAAAGAACTGGGTATCGAACAAGAAAGATTACGATTGGAATGGATTTCCGCATCCGAAGCCGATAAGTTCAGAAAAACAATTACAGAGTTTACGGAAACTATAAAAAAGTTAGGACCATTAAAAAGCATTGAGTAGTAAACATCAAGGGGTAAGAGGTAAAACATTGCCGAAAATTCTCCTTACCAATGATGATGGTATTGGAGCAAACGGATTAAAAACCTTAGAATCGGCGGTAAAAGACTTCGGTGAGGTATACATTGTTGCTCCAGACCAGAATCGTTCTGCCGCAAGCCATTCCTTTACGTTAAGAGAGCCGATAAAAGTTTGTGAAATAAAAAAACAATGGTTTTCAGTCAAAGGAACTCCAACCGATTGTGTTCTAATCGCCCATCACGGATTATTCAAGAAAACAATAAACCTTGTTATCTCTGGTATCAATGACGGACCAAATATGGGTGACGATATATTGTATTCAGGAACCGTTGCCGCAGCGATTGAAGGCACAATTTTAGGCATACCATCAATTGCTATCTCATACCGTAAAAACGGTGTTAATAGGGAAATTGCCAAAAAACTTATAAGCAAATTAGCTCAATCGTTATTAAAAAACGGGCTCCCTAAAAAAACTCTGCTTAATATCAACATACCTGCAAATAAAATTAAAGGTATTAAGGTTACGCGCATGGGGAAAAGGATCTACAAAGACATGGCAATTAAAAACAATCATCCAAGCGGTGAAATTACATATATGATTGATGGTGAATTAAGCTGGGAAATTGAGCCGCAAACTGATTTTGAGGCAATTGAAAATGGCTATATTTCAATCACGCCATTACATCTTGATATGACTAATTACCGGGAAATATCAAAGTTCCGAAAAAAATTCTCAAGTATTATAAAATTTTAATATCTGATTAGCGATTCCGGATTACTGTTGTTAATTAACTAATAATATTTTATACGACAGTTTTTGGCTGGTACTCGTTAAAACCAAATAATATATACCTTGACTTACTTTTTCCCCGCGATTGTCTAATCCGTCCCATCTAATAGTATACTTTCCAACTGGCACATAATTGTTAACTAAAGTTTTAACCATTTTTCCAGTTATATCAAAAACCTGAAATGTAATATTTTCATCAACCGGGACTGAATAATTAATTGAAGTGTATGATGTAAATGGGTTGGGTGTTACATCAAGTGTTAATCGGTAACAATTAAATATTGATAGTTCTTCGATTCCCGATTGTTGATTATATTTTATTGTAATACCATCATATGATGTACCTAAATCATAACTTGTTCCGGTTACATAAACATGATTTAAGTTATCTAAATCAATCGAAACCGCTCGGTCTGATCTATTATTCGGTCCATTATATATGGCTAGCCATTGTTGTAAACCATTTGCATTATACTTAATTGTTACATAATCAAAATCGGTTCCTAAACTATAGCTTTCCCCAGTTATATAGACATTACCAAAATAATCGGTTTTTATTGAGAATGCTTCATCATCACCATTACCCAACCCATTATATCTTTGAACCCACTCTTGAACTCCTGACGAATCATATTTTATTGTCGTATAGTCCTTATCTGTACCCGAACCATTACTGGCACCCGTTATATAAACATTTCCTGATTCATCTACGATAATAGCATTAGCAATATCATCACTATTACCTGGTCCATTATACCTTTGAACCCATTGCTGGACTCCGATTGAATTATACTTGACAGTTGCATAATCTCTACCTGTACTGATTCCATAGCTCTTACCTGTTACATAAATATTATTTGAATTATCAACAAATATCGCGTTTGGTGCATCAGAATAATTCGCTGGGCCATTATATCTTCCAGTCCATTGTTCAACTCCATCTGAATTATATTTTATGGTTAAATAATCATAAGAAGTGCTGGAAGAATAACCGGTACCAGTAACATAAATATTACCTATGTTATCAAGTGCGATAGCTGTCGCATAATCAATGCTGCTGGTCGTCCCATTATATCTCTGTACCCATTGTTCAACGCCATCAGAATTATATTTGATTGTTAGATAATCGTAATCCGTGCTTGTTCCCTCACTACCACCAGCAACGTAAATATTTCCAAGACTATCAACTGCAATCGCCGAACCCCAGTCGTATAAATTACTTGCACTATTATATTTTCGTACCCATTGTTGAATACCGGTAGAATTATATTTTATCGTTGTACAATCATATGATGAATTGGACTCATTGCTTTCTCCAGTGACATAAACATTGCCATTATTATCAACCGCAACTGCATAAGCGGCATCATCACTATTACCAGTGCCATTATATCGTTGAGCCCATTGCTGAACACCTGTACCGCTGTATTTAACTGTAATGTAATCGTTTTTTGTACCCGAGCCGGAACTTGTGCCTGTTATATAACTATTACCCGCTTCATCGACTTTAAGAGCATTGATTTCATCTAAGCTATTACCAAGACCATTATATCTTTGAACCCATTGTTCAATTCCGTTAGCATTATACTTGATTGTTAAAAAATCATAATTTGTATTTACACCTTCACTTTGACCTGTAACATAAATATTTTCCGAACTGTCAATTACCAATGAAGATGGATAATCACTATTATTTCCTGGTCCGTTATATCTTACAACCCATAGTTGCACACCCGCTGAATTATATTTTACCGAAGCAAAATCGATGCCGCTACTTGAGCTATAACTTTCTCCTGTTACATACACATTACCTTGGCTGTCTAATAAAACTGAGTATGCCAAGTCATTACCATTGCCCGTCCCATTATATCTCTGAACCCATTGTAAAACCCCGGTCGTACTGTATTTTATTGTCGCGTAATCATAATAAGAATCTAAACCAAAACTTTCTCCAGTGACGTAAACATTACCTGCTGTGTCGACACTTATTGAATATGCATGGTCATCATCATTACCAGTGCCGTCATATCTTCTCGTCCATTGATGAACCCCTGCGGAATTATATTTAACCGTTGCGTAATCAGCATCGGCATCCGGATCATCGCTTTCACCTGTAACATAAACATTGCCTTGATTATTAACTGCGACTGCTGTAGCATAGTCATCGCTTTCTCCGGTACCGTCATATTGAGCGACCCATTGTTGTATACCAGTAGCATTATATTTTATTGTTGCATAATCAATCCCGGTACTGGCTCCTTCACTTTCGCCGGTTATATAAACATTGTCCTGATTATCAAGTACGATTGCTGTTGCTTGGTCATCGCCATTTCCGATCCCATTAAATCTCTGTGCCCATTGTTCAACGCCATTTGAATTATATTTAATCGTAACGTAATCTATTGCACTCCCAATCCCATCACTTGACCCCGTTACATAAATGTTACCCAAATTATCTATCTTTAATCCAATCGCTTCATCAATACCATTTGCCGTCCCATTATATCTTTGAACCCATTCTTGCTCGCCATTTGAATTATACTTAACTGTTACATAGTCGTAAGATGAACCTATACCCTCGCTCTCGCCTGTTATATAAACATTTCCCAAATAATCTAATCCAATTGCATTAGCCCGGTCACTGCCATTACCAGAACCATTATAAGTTTTTACCCATAAAGTTTCTCCAAAAGGATTTATTTTTATGGTTGCATAATCCGGCAAGTCATTTGTTCCAGTATATCCCGTGACATAGACATTGCCATTATTATCAGACGCAATTGCAGTTGCCGCATCATTACCAGCTATTGTTTCATTAAATTTTCTGACAAATGCGGTATCAAGCTGACCGAAGATTGTTGATATTGTAAATAAATTAATAAATATAATAGACTTGTAACTTATTCCCAACTTTGAAATCATTTTATTTGTCATTTGGAAGCAAATTTAGATATTTTTGCAGATTATTGAAGAAGACATATCCCCTAATAAATTCTCAAAGCCAATTGTCATAATCTAAAAATATTCTCTTACCTTTTAATACTCTCTAATTTTATTGCTTGTGAATTTAGTAAGTTTGATGATATATTTTTGTATTTGGAAACAAAAATTAGCTCATATTATTCTATCTTAATTATTTTCTTCATCTCTGAAAAATTCTCTACTTCCAGTCGGTAGAAGTATATGCCATTTGAAACCTGGTGACCGATTTCGTCTCGTCCATCCCAAGTCACATGATTAATACCTTTATGTTCAACTCCAGATCGTAACTTTCTGACCAAAGTTCCGGATGAACTATAAATCTGCAATTTAATCACGGCATTTTTTGCCATTGAATAAGAGATAGTCGTATAAGACTGGCATGGATTAGGCATACTGGCACCTAAGACATTTCCCTGGGATAGACTTGATAATTCCTCCAGGCCTGAACCGGACTGTACAATCACAGTATCACGCCAATAAGTATTACCTCCAGGGCCAGTTACGTTTTGCATCACTGAATAAACACCTTGAATAAGGTAGATATGGGAGGTGCTTCGGTCAGTACTTATCTGACCATCGCCAAATGCCCAAGTCCATGATGTCGCGCCAACCGACATATCTGTAAACCATACCCACAAAGGTGTATTGCCTAGTGCTGGTGAGAAGATGAAGTAAGCAAACGATTGGGTAGCATCATCATTCCATGTTCCAGTGCCGCAGTTAAATCCCCTGGTTTGTGCATGTCCGAGATTATCGATCCAGAATACAGTTGCAACCGTAATTGTAAGACCGGAACTATAACCGGATGTGCTTCCAGTGGCCCATACACCTCGTACTGGATCATAAACTGTATAGTAAACAACATTGCTGCTGCTTAACCAAGTTATGACTCCCGATGATGTTGTTAAGTTTGAACCATACCCAGCCGTGTTTCCAGTATGCCACGATTCTCGTTGCGGATCATAACTCGTATACCAAACATTATTATTGCTGCTTAACCATACCACAATACCTGACATACATGTGAGTAAACTTCCATATCCAGTATTAGACCCAGTATACCACAATCCTTGATTTGGATCATAGACTGTGTACCAAACCGAATTACTATTGCCTATCCAAGTTACTATACCTTCATCCGTCGTAAGATTGCTGCCATAACCAGAAGTCGAGCCTTCTTGCCACGAACCTAATTTAGGATCAAATACTTTGTAGTGTACGTGATTAGTTGCATCTACCCACGTTTGTACATCCTGGAGCGGTGGTGAATATGCATATGCATTTGAAAAAAGTGACATCAGCAGCACTATCAAAACCGAAATATATATACAATTTTGTTTCTTAATTATTATGTGCTTAAACATTGAAACCATCCTGCCGCTATTATAATCCTGTTCGATTAGTTGTCAAGGGAAAAATGCGGTTTAAAATTCAGCTATTTTAAACTTAATTTCTAAAGTAATTAATTGACACGGTACCATTGTCAATCCAAATTTAATATTATTCAATGTCATTATTTCTAAAATGGTCATACCCTTTAGGTAATATATTTACCAGCCGATTGTTATCAATTAAAATAACACCGCTCCCCTTTTCTACAGTTCCAATTCTTGTTATTCGTGTGCCTGAAATATTCGATGGCAAATTTTTATATTTGGAAGTGAACAATAACTCATAATCTTCGCCGCTGTTTAATATCAAATCTTTTTCGGAAATGTTCAATCGTAAAGCAAGTCTTTTAGTCTCAGGGTGAATTGGTAACGCGTCATACAAAATCTTAATTTTCTTATTACTCTCTTGAGCTATATGAAACGTATCAGTTGAAAGACCATCTGATGTATCGATTAAAGCATTTATCTGTTTTTTTAGTTTCAATGCTTCCTTAATTCTTGGTTCGGGGCAAGTATGTCGTTGAATTGACTGATTAAATTCTCTTTTAGACAATTTATTTTTTAGCGCTAACCTGCCGGTTTCGGATAATCCACAATAACCGGTAATATATAGATGATCACCTGGTTTTGCGCTTGAGCGTAGCTTGGCATTATCGGATTTACCAATTGCCGTAAGAATAAATCCCAATTTAGGATAGGCAACTATATCACCACCAGCGATTTCACAAGCGAACTTATTAGATATGCTCAGCATGCCTTTGTATAAATCCTTCAGATTCTTTTGTTCTAAATTCGGTGGTAAAAGTGCCGACACAAATAATGCTATCGGTTTTGCGGCCATTGCCGCAATGTCGGATAAAGTACCACAAACAACTCGCTCACCAATTTCGAATAAATTAAAATAATCCAATGAAAAATGTACATCCTGCATATAAGCGTCAGTTGTAATAATCGTTCCGTCTTTCAAAACACAAGCATCATCTCCAATACCGACTTTGATGAATTTGGATTTTTTTGACGTTACGCTCTTTATCAACTCAATGGTTTTTATTTCACCAAGACCCGCTAACTGCATATGATAATTGAGAATTTATTGAAAGACAATTTTGGTATTATTTTTATAATTATCTGTTTTATATTCAAGAAAATAAATACCTTTAGCGAGGTTTTTACTTGATAATCTGAATGCATATCTGCCGGCAGGAAAATAATCATCGACTAATGTCTGGATGATACTACCGGTCGTGTTACACAGTCTAATTGAAATATGTCCTGACTTTACGATAGAATAACGAATATTTGTAAATTTAGTTAACGGGTTGGGATAAACGCTAAACACTATTTCCTGACCGGAAATTAGTGCATTGGCATTTATATTTTGCCCTACATTATTCTGAACCGTACGAGTAGTCATCTTTGTCGGTGGAATATATTTCCAGAATTCTGATGTGTTATTACCCTTTAACAACCAGATTTTACCATTTAGATATGCAATTGCCGCGCCGGCTTTTGGTGCTGATTTTTTATGAAGTCTCGGTATTGTTTCCAGATGTGCCCATCCGGTTGATTGAGTATATTTCCAGAATGTATTCGCACCGCCACCTTTCAAAACATAGATTGCATCTCCACCGCTCGTGATTGCTCCGCCATTTTTCACATGAATTTTCCTTAGTTTACCAAATAAACTCTCGGATAATGGAATTGGCTGTTTTTCTTCCCATGAATCAGAAGCGATATTATACGCATAGAACGCATTATATTTATCCCCACCTTTTATTGCATAGATTGTGCTATTAAGCTCAGTAATACATGACCCATCTTTCCATATTTTATTATTATTTCCGATAGTCAGACTATGTTTTATTGTCCATGTGTCGTTTACTGGGTTATAGGCAAAGAAATTGGCTGAATCAGTTCGTCTTTGATTACCAGCCAAAAGATATACCTTGCCACCATAATATGCGAGTGATGTTCCGCCTTTTAAGGTTCTTTGTGATGGCACAAATTGCTTCATTCGCCAGGTGCTATCAGATATCGTGTATGCCCAGAATTCTTTTGTCCCGTTTCCTTTAGTTGCATAAATTGTATTAGTACCATCAAAGCAAAGCGCAGCTCCTTTGCCAATCGGTCGTTTAATAACTTTTGTTGAATCATACGGTCGTGAACCAAAGCACAAAGTTTCTATCGCATACCACGAACCAGCATAACTAGGAGTGTATCGATAAAATTCCCTTGAACGATTACCGCGGAACGCATACAGACAACTACCATTCTTAATACCGGTGACCGCAACCATTGCTCCGCCGTCTTTAACATACATTCCATCAACCATTGTCAGAATTGACTCTTTTTGACCCCAGCCTTCAACACCTGCATAGACAAAAGTTGCGGTAATATTCTTGTTCATGTTCATTGTAATAGTAATATGCATATCAGTTGATGATACACTGCCGGTCCAGTTTTCAAATGCCCAATCTTCAGAGGGTAAAGCAGTCAAATCAACAACCGTATTATAATCATATACCATCTGGTTAGGATCAACTGAAACCGCACCATTACCTATGATTATTATATTTAATGTGTAAGTATTAATTGTAAAAGTTGCGGTAAAATTCTTATCCGAGATCATTGACACAACAATTGGATTAGCCGTAGTTATCGTATCTCCGGTCCAACCGATAAAATGCCAGCCTGTAATCGGTACTGCAGTCAGTTGCACTGAAGTACCATAATTGTAAACCATCTGGTCAGGATACTTTGTCACAGAACCGCTGCCGACAACCGAAACAATCAAAGTATGAGTGTCAATCGCAAAATTTGCAGTAATAATTTTATTGCCATTCATATAAATTGAATCTTGGCTATTACTGCTTGTCAAATCACCTGTCCAGTTTACAAAATGCCACCCTACAGCGTGAGTTGCAACAAGACGCACCCATGTTCCATAATTATAATTCATCTGATTCGGTGTAATTGTCACGCCACCCAAACCAGTTGTGTCAATATGCAAAGTATAGGTGTTTATCGCGAACTCAGCGCGAATCGAATGGTTTTGGCTAATACTGGTGAATCGGTATATCGTATCAGGAACAATCGTGTCATTATCCACAATCAGGTATGCAACATGATAGCCCAAATTTGGTCGGATATGAAATGTTGTATCCTGCCCGAAATTGATATTAATACTACCTGATGGAACAATCACACCATTACTGCCCGCACTGGCGGTTAGTGTATATTGATTGACGATAAAATGTGCGCGTATTGAATGATTTGCTACTATATTGTGGAATGTATATGTCGGTATTGCCCCAACCGGTGCGCTGTCAACATAAACCTGTCCGATATGATGACCCGTGTTCGGGATAATCGAAAATGTTGTGTCATGATTATATTCAACCATTACTTCACCTGACGGCTCAATTATTCCGTTCGAATCAACTGTTGCATTTATGATGCTGACTGTAATTGAACAAGCAACCGCGCCAGTTTTCTTGTCATTAACCGCTTTCATATCACTGGTAAACTCGGTCGAACAGGTAACTGCGTGCAGACCGGTTTGTATCGTATTCCAGTTGGCAAATGTGACGCGCATATATGTGCCTGCGGCATGGTTTGCAATACTGACCGTGTCATTATAAAATGTCCCGATTTTCAGCCGAGCCCGGTAACTTTCAGTGGTTGTGCCATAATTATACAAAGAACAAACTGGTGTGATTAAAAGACCCTGACCAACCTGACCGCTAGGTACCACGATCTTTGAACAACCGACATCGCGAACCCGAACTGAGAACGAATCGATTTTTCGGCTGTTTCCAGCATTCATATCATTTTCAAGCTCGGTCGAACAGCGGACCACATGCGTTCCCCTGAGCCAGGTTGAATAACCCGGGAAAGATAAGTACTTGTAGGTTAGCGGCGCGTGATTTAATATTGAATCAACCTGCTCATAGAAATTATCAATCTTGATTCGCACCTGATACGATGTTGTCTCATTGCCATAATTATAAAGTGAACAGGCAGGTGCTATTGCGGTTACTGAATCAATTGTCCCGCGCGGTGCCTGTATCTTTGTCGCACCTACATCATACACCCTGATAAAAAACGAATCGCTGAGTTTATTATTATTCGAAACCATATCGGTCGCTAATGAAGTTGAACAGCGGGCGGTATAGCTTCCCCTGATACCAACAGTCCATGCGCTGAAAGTTATAACACTATTATATCCCGATACGATTGATACCTGTTTGGTATTGGTCCAGGTAGTACCTTTAATAATTTTATATGTCACATTCAAAGTTTCAGTTTGGGTACCGAAATTCTCAATTCTTACTCTTGGTATGACACTCGCCGTCGAATCGATTGTGCCGCTCGGCTCAATCATCTCAGTCACTCCGATATCATGCACGATTATTGAAAAAGAACTGCTCATCATATTATTCAACCATAAAGTATCGGTTGCAAGATAGGTTGAGCATCTTACTGTGTATGTACCGCGCATATGTATTGGCCAAGTATCAAAATCCACGGTTTTTATTGATTCGGGCATCAAACTATTAACTTGTTTTGTACTTGACCAGACTAAAGTATCTTCTATTATTGAAAATGTTACATTGAAACTTTCTTTCTGAAATCCGAAATTCTTAACCTTTGCTCTGGGTATGACTCTCATTGTTGAATCAACCAGTCCAGTTGGTCGGGTAATTTCAGTCACACCCGCATCATGATTTTCGATGATCCTTACATTTTTAATTTTCGGTATATAGTTTCTTTTGGTTGCTGTGACTGTCATTATACCAGTAGCAGACGGATGCAATGGAAAACTGATAACCCCTGAACTGTTCGTGTATCCGCGGTTATATATTAGAGTATCCATCATCATGCAGACCAGCACATTCTGCATTAAACCCTGTGATATTGAATCCCTGACCGTTATATAATAACCCATCGAATCAGTATTGATTACCGTATCACAGGTCACAGTCATACGCTTTGGCATTGAGTCATAGATATTCATCTCCGGGTCACCTAAAAGATTCCATTCCATATATGCAACTGAACATGCGGTTGCATAATACGGCTGACCATAAGTATAGGTCGAACAGCAGGCATAAATACTGTCTTTGGTTTTACGCAGTATTTTAGCCAGGTTATATAATGTGTCCTGGGTTAATACCTTGAAGAACTTCACTGCCGCCGCATTACGCCAGATTGTCTGGCGGTCATCTAATGTATCGGTTGAATCCGTATTACCGAAATAATGCGTGGCAGTACCAAAGTACGCAACCGCTCCTCTCGGTATATTTAAATCTTCGCCATGTGCTTTCATCCAGTTATATCCGGCACAGGTTGTTGGAATCGGGTAGGTCGGCAATGATTCAGGATATAACATATTACGGCAGGTTGCTGATATTACGATTGCCGGCATTGAATCATTATCAATCTGGCTCGGGTCAGTGCCCATCGGTGAATTCCAGTTATCCGCGCTTGATGAGGTACTGCCGCGGTAAACCACATATCCACGACCTTTAGTGACTGATTCCTGAACAGTTCCACCAGTCGCGCCAGTTGAACTGAAAATCGTATCCATTGAAACAAAACCATTGGTTAGCAAGTTGGTGCGTATCGCTCGGATTGCCGCGGTATAACAGCTGTCAAAATGCTCATTTGCCTCACCGTTACGTGCCACACCGCATGCTTTTAAAATCCAGTTGCCTTTTTTGAACATCCCTTTTTCATAGGCGATAATCTTCTGTACCTGGGTATAAACTTCAATCTCAGACGAACAGTTAAGTCGGCCAACATAAAGTTGATCCCTGTATTTCGTATCATTGGTCGTGTCCGCATAATACTGGTCAGTCCACATTCCACGTGGTGGAGAATATAAAACCCATTTCGGGAAATACTTGCCGAACGGAATAAGATACATATCACCGACCAAAAGCACGTATTCGGGCTTGTATTTCTTAATCGTGTCTTTTAAAGCGGCTGAAGTCCGCCCAATCGGGATTGATAAAAGCTTGGTTGTGATGCCTTTTTGCCGTTTCCACTCAGCAAGCGGCTCAACATATTCAACATAACGGTCAGCGCATAAAATCAAATACTTTACGTTTTCCGCTATACCCTGTGAAATTAAAATCAGGCTAAAAATTATAATTATTTTTCTCAATATATAATTTTATATGATTTTCAGGTCTTTGGCAAGTATATTATATTTTTTGTATCAGTGAGTTAAGGTCGCAATGATAGAAGTTTGTTCTTAATTTTTTCTCTTGAATCATCCTTTTTATAGAGATGGCGATGTGCGGGTGGCGTAACAAGGTAAAAATACGCATCCGGTCCCTCATTCGCCGCATTAAAAAATCCTATCCCCTGTCCGCTGACATTACCTTTACTGCCCGGATAAATTTTTGGTCCGTCCATTGCCCAGACATTTGCTTCGCCTTCGCCATCAAGGATATTTACCACATAATACGGGAAAAACCGACCGACCGCAAATCGGCAGAAAGTATCGGTAAGCACCGTGTCTTTTTCAAAATCATAAGAATCCCATTCTCCTGCCGTGTCAAGATATTCGTAACTGATATAATAATCGAGCCAGTACCAGCTTGCTTTAGCTGATTTCTGCCAGACAATCACCAGACTCGAATCCCGACCCATAGTATAATTTGTATCCGGACTTATAATACGGAAATTATTTGGCATTGCAATTTTTGCTGTCGCCGAACCGTCTGCATGACTGACTATCAGCTCATAATCTTTATTGGTCAAAATCAGGTTCTCATCATAATATTCATACCAGTTAACACTCTGGTCGTAAAGTCCAATTGTTTCTTTATTAATTGTCACCAATGGAATTTGGGAAAAACCCTTGTAATCATAGACTAAAAAATCTCTTTGATATGCTGAATCTCCGTTATAATACTGAGTCTTGAAAAGCAACCCTGAGACTTGCGGTTCTGATTTCTCGATTATGCACGCGCAGAATAAAATTCCATAAGCTAATATAATCAATAGAGCTTTTTTCATATTATTATGCTAAAATATTTTTATGAATCGTTATTCTAACCGAATTGGCATTAACAAATATAACCTGTCAGTGCCTTCATCTTTTAATGCCGGCTTTATCACACCGGCAGCAAGTGGATTAACAAATTCCATCATTGCTTCTTCACTGCTGATTGCGTGTAAAATCTCGATAAGATAGCTGACATTAAAACCGATTTTCAAATCATCGCCCTTGTATTTTGCTTCAAACTCCTGGGTTGACTGTCCCAAATCTGCGGTTTCGGCAAAGACCGAGCAAAGCTTTGATGACAAGTTCAGAGCAACCAAACGGCCTACTGGATGAGCAAATACTGCGGCTCTTCGCAGAGCACCGCTGAACATATCATTTTTAACTGTCATCTGGCAGGTTGACTTGTTTGGTATAATCCGCTCGTAATCCGGATATGGACCTTCAATCAAGCGCGAAATAATTGTTGTATTGGCAAAAATAAAACCAATTCTGGATGCATCTGCGCAAATTGTTATCTTATTCTCCTGTTCTGGAAACAAATTAAATACTTTTGGTGCGACAATTGCTTCCAGACCGCCGTCAAACTTACCGCTCTTTTTGACAAATGCCAAACGATAACCATCAGTCGCGACCATCCGAATTTCACTCTTTGTGATTTTTAAATAAACCCCGCACATTGCCGGACGCGATTCTTCCCTGCTGACTGCAAAACCAGTGGCTTGAAAACACTCTTCTAGCATACCTTGCGGAAACTCAATCTTGGTATCTTTGGGTACGGGCGGAACTTCAGGATATTCTGACGGGTCAAGACTGGTAAAAATTGAAGAACTGCCTTCGGATTCAATATACACCTTATTATCTTTAACCGAAAGCGTTAATTTATCAGTCGGTAATTCACGAACTGCATCCAAAAGCTTTTTTCCTGGTAGAATTACTTTGCCAAGCTTGATTTTACCCTGAATTTCGATTCGCTTTTCGACATACGAATCCAAATCAGTCGCCTTGATAATAAGATTCTTATCAACTGTTTCCAACAAAACATTCTGCAAGACGGGATAAGTCGTCTTTGCCATTAAAATATTAACAACACCGCTTAAATTGCCGACAAAATCTTCTTTGCCAATTACACAGTACATAGCACCTCCGTCATTTGCTCAATATTAACCAATCCATTTTCAAATGTCAAGTGGTGTTAAAATTATCTTTAAATACAGTCTAAAATTTTACAATAGAAAACTTATAATTTTTATTGAGTTTCTTGACAATTAAGAATATTCAGTTAATATTTCAATGCGACTGCGTGTGAGTCGCTTATCAAGAGCGCGGCGAGAGAACTGGCTCAATGACCCGCCGGCAACCCTTGAAGCCGATACCTTCAAGAAGGTGCTAATTCCAGCCCGAAAGGGAAAGATAAGAAATCATTTTTTATTTCTTATTGAAAATTCTTTCCCTCTAAAAAATAGCAAACCTATCAGAAGAGGTGGTATAGTATGTCTGATCAAATCATCAGTATTCTGGCGTTTTTAGTGCTTATTTCCATTCCATTTATAGTCAAATGGGCTGAGCTCAAAAACAAAACAACAACATTTCAAAGCAAACCGACCAAACAAAAACTAGATATTAAGAACATCAAAAAAAATCCAGTTCAAAAATTACCTAATCAGGATTCTGTTATATTTTTTAGGAATAAACATGATGGTTCAGTAATGTACATCGGGCGGATATCTGACGAAATAAAAATTATCCCGGCAATAGTCAAAGTCAATCCTGCAGCGATGCATAGGATAATCCGAAAAGACCTTAAAGTTGCTCACGCTATGGTAAAAGCAGCTATTATCTCTTTATCAAAAGGAGATGTACAATTAGCAACACACTTGTTTAATATTGCTTTAGATAACAAGGAATGCCTTTCCAGCGGAGATAAAATAAAAGTTACTAAGTTTTATGAGGTGTATTTTAATCGAAAATGTGAAAATGAAGAACTGGAAGGATTTTATAAAAAATTCGCAAATTTAAGTATTGCAATCGAAGTTGATTCAAGTGATGCCGATTTATATTATCAGCGAGGAAACGCTTACGCCCAAAACGACGAACATAATAAAGCAATTGCTGATTTTACCAAAGTAATTGAGCTTCTGCCAAATTCTGATTGCGCATATTACAATCGTGGTAATTCTTATGGATCAATTAGTGAAAACCATAATTTTGCGATACAAGATTATACAAAAGCGATTGAACTCAACCCAAGATTTGCTGAAGCGTATAATAACCGTGGAGTGATGTACTATCGAAAAGACGAAATCGATACCGCATTACCAGATTTTCAAAAGGCGCTACTGCTTGACCCCCATTATGCACATCCAATGGCAAATTTAGGGAATTTTTATGAACGAAAGAATGACAAATACTCAGCAGAATACTGGCTCTGGAGAGCGTTTATTTATTCGAATAAAAATGACAAAGAATTTGTTGATTATATATGGAGACGGCTGAAATCACTTAACTATTTTTTTAATTACAAATAAACCAGTGATTGATAGTGTGAATGATAGGATAGAAGATGGACTTCTTAATCAGGTTCGTTATTAAAATATAAGTAATATAATTAATAATGACTTAGATGTAGTAAATGATGTAGTTTTTGACCTGCTAATTAAGGGAGGGATTAATGGGGTAGTCAGATATACCCCCCGCCCGTACGAACCTTGTCAAGGATTATTTTTAACTACCTAAAATTACCACGGAAGCACCACGTTTATCTGTAGCTAATTTATTTTGTGGTTTATTTCTTTTACTTTATTGGTTTGATTGCGTCAGAGCTGTTGTATTTGACCGAATTTACTAATGAAGACACTTCATAACTCTCCATTATTTTGCTTTCAAATGGTTTTAATAATGGCGTGAGTTTTACAGTGTTATTAATTTTATTATCCAGCCATAATTCATAATCATCTGCTCGCAAAATGACCGGCATTCGATTGTGAATCGGCGCAACAAGTTCATTAGCATTTGTTGTGATAATCGTGCACGATGTAATTATTTCATTTTCGCTTGACTGCCATCGGTCATATAATCCTGCAAAACCGAATGGTTTCTCATTCTTCATTCGGAATGCCATCGGTATCTTCTGAGCAGTTGTTTTTCGCCATTCATAAAACCCGTCAGCAATTACCAAGCATCGCTGAGTCTGAAATGGTTTTAAGAAACTAGGTTTTTCTAATAAAGTCTCGGCACGGGCATTTATCATCTTATACCCTATTTGCTCATCCTTTGCCCAGCTCGGAATCAATCCCCAGCGAAAACTGACTAATTTGTTATGACCATTCTCTGTAACACACAAAACATTTCGACCAGGTGTAATATTGTAATCAGGTTTAACATCTGCGGCGACTTCATAAATGTTAAATTCATTGACAATGATTTTCTTTTCACTTTTCAACCAGTATCGACCGCACATCATCCTATTAAACTGATAAATAGATTACTGTCAAGTATCTTATGTTGTGATAATCTATGTATATCCGTGGTTAAAAAGTCATTCTTTTCAAAGTTGCGTGCTTGACTTTGTTTTGTTTATTTATAAACTAATCCGATGCAATTATATGAGTATCTGAAGCTCTTTAAAATCCGCAGTCTTATTTTTCTTATCCTTTCCGCAACCTTCTGGCAGTTTGGCAGTTCATTGACTCATATGTTATTAATCACGATGGTCGGAATTGCGAACCCGGGCAAGGTTTTCGCCTTGTCCAAAGCATCGCTTGCTTTCACCCTACCGGTAGTAATTTTCTCGCCATTAATCGGGATTCTGGTTGACCGCTGGTCGCGACGCATCACTTTGTTTCGGGCTAATTTTATCAAAGCGTTTATTTTAATCCTGACTCCGATTTTGATTTCCTTGACCCATTCCTACAATCCGTTCTGGATTATGATATTTCTGTTTTTCACGATTGATATTTTCAATAACACTGCCAAACCCGCACTATTACCGATGGTTGTGGCAAAAAGAAAACTGTTATTGGCAAATTCATTGGAGCAGTTTTTCGGACGAATTGCTATGGTAGCAGGTATGGTTTTGGGCGGGATTATCATTGTTAAAATTAGCTGGTGCAACGGCTTTGCCTTAAATACAGTGATTCATTTTCTGGCTGGATTATTTGTCCTCGGCATTGCGGTAAAGTATGACACTCATCCGCATCAGGCGAAAAACAGAGAATCAACCATCAGTCAGTCTTTTGCAATTCTTTATAAGGAACTGAAAGAGATTGTTTCGCTCATTGGCAAAGACCGTCTGATTGCTTTGATTCTTTTATCATTCGTGATGATCAGCTTAATATCAAGCGCATCGTTCACGATTCTGGTTTTTATGATTCAGCAGGTCTTGAAAATGGGTACCGCTGGTGTTGGTGTTATGCGCGGCCTTCTGGCAGTTGGAATGATTGTTGGCGCTTTGATATTAGGCATATTTCATATTAAGATACACAAAATAAATATTGTGATACTCGGTTTTCTAATTTACGGTCTTTTATTTACAATCGGTCCGTTCTTTATTATCCGACCGACAATGATTATTATCGCCCTGCTCGGTGGTCTCTTATATTCCGTGATTTTAGTTGCCCAGAATACGATTTTGCAGGAACAGGTTTCATCTCATATTCGCGGTCGAATCTTTGCCGTAAAAGAATTACTGTTCAATATAACTTTTATCATTACCGCGATTGTGATTGGAATTATCAGTGACCTGACATCATTCAAGATTGTCCTTTTCTGCGTGGGACTGATTATAATCGCATTCGCACTGCTGACATTTATTTTAACAAGAACAAAATCTAATACAGATTGACTATATTAACATAATTATTTATACTTAAAGCAATGCGCAATAGAATAATTTTGATCTTATTTGTGTTCGCCAGTACAGTCTGTTTTGCTATAATTCCCCTTTCAAGTTCACCATCATGGACTTCAAATGATTATGATTATTCAACCGGTGGCGGTTTTGCAGATATTAATGGCGACGGATATGTCGATTTCTGCACGTCCAATGGCAATGATATGGCAATTAACAAACAGGGTATTTATTTTAACAATAATGGTATTCTGGAAACACAGGCATCATGGCACTCAAGCGATTCTGGTTATTTCGGACACCTGTATCTCGGTGATGTGAATAACGACGGTCTTATGGATCTGGCAGTCAGTTATCTGGGTATCGGAACTTCAAATCAGGGTAAATGCCGAATTTATACAAATTCGGGCAATGCTTTACAACCTGTCCCCAATTGGCTCTCCGCTGACCAATACAACTCATTTGATGTCTGTTTTGGTGATGTTGATTTAGATGGTGATTTAGATTTAGCGGTTGCTGCGGGTGACGCGTATAATAGCCTGCAAACTCCAGCGCGGGTGTATAAAAATAATAATGGCGCATTTGAGACTTCACCATTTTGGATAGCAAATGATTCAACCCCGACTGATGCAGCACGTTTTGCTGACCTGAACAATGACGGTTATCTTGATTTGATTGTCGGCGGTCGCAGAAAATTGTCGGTATATTATAATCAGAATGGAATTTTGGAACATGCTGCGAGCTGGTCAATTACGACCAAGGGCTGGGTTTTACGCTTGGCAACCGGTGATTATGATAATGACGGCTGGATTGATTTGGTGATCGCTGAAAACGGTCAGTTATCTGGAGATTCGAGTCGGATAAATGTATTTAAAAATAATCAGGGACAACTGAATACATTCCCAAGTTTTTCAATGCAGCGCAGTCGGCACTACTGCTCTTGTGTTGCCTGGGCTGATGTGAACAATGACGATTATCTTGATTTGGCTGCAGGCGGTTGGTGGGAACCATTGGTCGTGTTTGAAAATCATTCTGGTGTTCTGGATACCTTTGCTGGCTGGACATATAACAATGGAAATCTGGTCAGTGAAGCATTAGTTTTGGGAGACATAAGAAATTACCATATAGTAACCAGAACTGATACATTTATCGGAAACGGCACGAGGAAATTAATTTACGCCAAGAAATCACCTTGGCAAAAACTGGTATCAGTCAGAAAAAATAACGCAGTTCTATCTTATTCCGAATTTTGTTTTGACCCGCTGACTGCTTGGGTAGCTTTAGCTAGCACACCGTCTAGTACGGATACGATATTTGTCACTTATTTCTATTCATCTTACCCCGATTTGGTAGTTACCAACTGGACACAAAATCTTGGTAATTATCTGTTTTATAATACAACTCCGCAAGAAGTACGGGAAAATCAAATAACAAATATCAATATTCTTAAATTTGAGATTACACCCAATCCATTTATGACAACTATTATGTTTCAGACTGATTATAAGATTAATTCTATAATTACGATTTACAATACCGCAGGTAAACTAATAAAAACATTATCAAAATCTCCATTGATTTGGAATGGTCAGGATGAAAAAGGGAAGATAGTATCTGAAGGAATCTATTTTGTTAATGCTAAGATTGGCAATCAGATAATAACTAAAAAGATTGTAAAATTAACTTAAGTAAATGGCAGTAACCATATCGGAAACAATCAACAAAGCAAACCAGGCAGTTCTGAATGGTGACCAGCTGACACACTTATCTCAATACGGTAATATCTATCTGTTTGATACGATAAGCTCAACTCAGGAATATGCCAAGAAACTCGCAAAAACAGGTTATCAGACTGACGCAAATCAAAAGGATTTGATGCATATCCGCTCAATTGTCATCGCTAATAAACAGACCTCTGGTCTTGGTCGGCATGGTCGCCAATGGTATTCTTCAGAACAGGGCCTACATTTCAGTATCGTACTTACCTATCCTAAGAAACATATATCGATTTCGATCTGGACATTACTAACCGCTAAAATAATTGCTGAAACACTTGAGCGGATCTCCAGTGTTCCGATATTTATCAAATGGCCCAATGATTTAGTCTGTTTGCGTCATGATGTCAATGATTATCGGAAAATTGGCGGTACACTCACGGATATAAAATCGTCGGGTAGCATATTTCATTCTGCGTCAAGCGTCTCTAATATTATTATCGGGATCGGAATAAATATTAATCAAACCGCTTTCCCACCTGAAATCTCACAAGCCACTTCTTTAAGACAGGAATTGATTTTATCGCGAAACATAAATGAAGAGCTGAACCGCGGTGAAATTTTATATAAAATAGTAGAAAATATCGCAAAAAATTTATTAACCTATCAGACTTTCGCGCAAGACACAACAGATAGCGCCTTAAATATGGGTGTGTTTGATGATATCAAACAACGTTCGATTGTGATTGGCAAAAAAGTAGTTGTTAATCGCCGAATGCGTTCAGTATCTGGAACAGTACTCGATATTGACGAGCAGGGACGGCTGGTAATCAGAACCGATGCACCCAGAATCGTCGTCATCGACTCCGGACAGATTAATCAAATAAATAATATATAAAAAATGATTTTAAAAACTATTTACAAAATATAACATTGAAACCCGTGAAGCCAGACCTAAATCAAATAATGAGTAAGGTTTTGTGCTTCAAGTATCGGGTTTCGGGAGGCAATTAATGATCAAGATTGGTGTATTTATTGACATTCAGAATGTCCAGGAAACATTTGAGCGCCAGGGCAAGGAAGTCCGTTATGATGCTTTAAGACGTAATGTAATATTGTTGACCAAAGGTCAGGAATTGGAATATAAATTTATTGCATTTGTTCCGTTCAAAAGAGATGACGAGCGAAGGCAGAGATTAATTGATGCACTGTCATTCCAGGGTTACCGGGTTGTGGCAAAACCGGTTCGGGAACGCACGGACGGTTCAGCCAAAGCAAATATGGATATTGAAATCACCTTAGAAGTTCTCTCGATGACCGAGTATCTCGAACATGTTATTTTAATCACTGGAGATGGTGATTTTGTCGCATTGGTTGACTGGCTTTCAAAACGCGGCAAAAGAATTACGGTTGTCGGATTGGGCAAAGGTTACACTTCAGTTGAACTTATCCGTTCTTCGGATGAGTATTTCAATCTGGATGAAATTGAGGGAGTAATAACATAATTGAAGCAAGTTATAAGTCAAAAGTTGGAAGGAATTTATCTTGGGATATCGACCACTGAGAAAGAGACTGGTATTGCTTTTGTCAAGGAAAATAAGATTCTGCATGAGCTGATAGTCGAAACCGAAGCCCAGCATAACGAAACCCTGTTTACCTTTTTAGATAATTCGTTTAAAACGTTAAATTTAACACCGAACCAACTTAGCGGTATCGGAGTAGTGATTGGACCTGGTATGTTCACGTCGATTCGAGTTGGTATTGCCTGTGTCAAAGGTCTAGCAATAGTTGACAATATTCCGGTCAAGGGTTTTAAAACACTCGATGCCTTGGTCTTTTCATTACCCAAAACAATGCTGACAGCAAACTCGAATATAATTCCGGTTATCGATATCCGTCATAACGAGGTCTTTTATCAGATTTATCAAGGTCTAAAACCGCTGAGCGAACCGCAGATTGTAAAATCAGAGCAATTCGGGGAAAGAATTATAGAAAATGCGGTTGTATTTGGCAGTGGCATAAACCGATATCTGGATACGGTAAAAAAACTGGCTAAGGTAAATTTTACGACTTATAACCTTGTTATTCCGAATCCGTCTCAGATTGCATTTCACGCTGCTGAATGCATTAAAAATAACGACTTTTCTGATATTGAAACCCTGATTCCATTTTATGTCCGTTGATTTACTGTCGGTCGATATTGGAAAAATACTTATAATAATTGACAGCTGATTGTTAAGAAATAAGATTAAGAATATTGATTTTAGGAGATAACATGAAAAAAATAATGATATTAATCTGCATTATGTTTTTGGCTGTTCAAGCTCAACAGTATTTGGTAAAAATACCTTTTAACCAATTTCAGACGACTACTTTTTTGGTAAAACAGGGAATACCGGTTATTCTTGAATTACCTGACGCAGCGCTTGCTAATCTAACAACATCGCAACTATCACTTGTTTCCGGGAAAAATTATACCGTGCTAGAACAAATCTCAAATGCAAAATATTATTATCTCGTCTATCCGATGACCAATCAAGCAGAAAAATATATCCGCGATACATATCAGGTTTTAAGTTCTGGTAAAGATTACCTTGTAATAGCTACTCCTCCCGATGCAGAAATTGATTTAGCCAGGCTGCAGGTTCGATTAAACCGCATCCAGTTTACACCAATTGTTTTATCTGAATATACTCCGGTATTTCCGCGATTAGATGTTAATCCTCTAATCGTTCAGATGGTTGCCAATGTTAAATCCGATTCGGTTCTCAGTTTTGACCGACGGCTTCAGAATTTTCATACCCGTTATTCAACCACTGATTCATGCCGGGCTGCCGCGACCTGGCTTAAGAATAAATATTTAAGTTATGGTTGTGACAGTGTGTATCTGGATAATTACAATTCGAGTTATGCGCCGAATGTTATAGCGATTAAACATGGCGTTGCTCATCCGGATAATGTCTATGTCGTAATCTGTGGGCATTTTGACTCAACTTCCAATCAGCAGCCTAATTTCTGCCCAGGAGCAGATGACAATGGTTCTGGCACAACCGCTTGTCTGGAAGCAGCGCGGGTAATGAAAGATTATAATTTTGAGTATTCAATACGCTATATCGCATTCAGTGGTGAAGAACAGGGATTATATGGAAGCTATGCTTATGCTAATGCTGCGCGTGCCCGTGGAGATTCAATTTTAGGTGTTTTTAACTTTGATATGATAGCCTATGCTGACCAACCACAGGAAGATTTAGATGTTATTGGTAAAATATCTAATCCCAATTGCAGCACTTTTGTTAACTATTTCATCGGAATGTGCAGTACTTACACGCAATTACCGACGTTACGTCGAATGGTTTCAAGTTTAGCTGCTTCTGATCACCATCCGTTCTGGCAGAACGGGTATGTTGCATTTTGCGGGATTGAAGATTATATGCCGGTAAATCCCCATTATCATATGACCAGTGATACGATTGGGGCAGGTTTTAATTCATTGCCGTTCTGCACTGAAGTAATCAAAGGCGGTGTCGCTGGTCTGGCTGGCTTGGCTAACCCTGTTTTCCCTAACCAACCATTGGTTATTTACCGGAACTTCCGTATATCTGATTCGCTGGCAAATAACAATCAACGCTGGGATGCAGGTGAAACAGTTGGAATATATATATCACTACGAAATATCGGACAAACCACCGCTCATAATGTTTATGCAACAATTAATTCCAGTTCTGAATATGTTTCAATATCTCAGAACCAGGCGAGTTATGGAAATATCGCTTCTTTGGACACAGCAATAAATTTGACACCGTTTGTTGCTTCTTGTTCGACAAGTACTCCAATCGGTTACAATGCTGATTTTACTTTGACCCTGACTAGTACTGAATCAACCTGGGTATATAATTTTTCAGTTCCGATTGGTGCATTCAGGACTACCGACCCGATTCCTGATGGACCAAGAACACCCGCACTTTATTGGGCATATGATAATACCGATGTTACATATTCTAATCATCCCGAATATAACTGGACTGAAATAAAAAGTACTGGTACACGTCTGACTTTTTCTAACAATGACCAGGTAAAATATATTCCTTTACCTTCAGCGTTCGGTAATCTTAAGTTTTACGGGCAGGCTTATAATTCAATATCAATCAGCCCTGATGGATGGGTTGCATGTGGTTTTGATACTATACCCGATTATTCTAATAGCACAATTCCGGATAATGATGGACCAGCCGCAATGATTGCAGCAAACTGGGATGACCTTGTCCATTCCAATACTGGTAATGGTGGAGTTTACTGGTATCATAATCCAGTGACCGGACAGTTTATTATCGAATGGGACAGTCTTTCCTACTATGCATCATCATCAACCAGGGATAAATTTCAGGTTATTATTTATGACTCAACCCATTCAGCTCCATCTGAAGATAATGTGATTCTTGTTCAGTATCAAACTGCAAATGGTTATACCAGCTCAACGGTTGGTATCGAAAACCCGACCGAAACAACCGGAATACAATACTTGTTTAATGGCACGTATCATCCTGCAGCTGCACCGATTCAACCTGGACGTGCAATAAAATATACAACTCTTTCACCGCAGGGTATTGAAGTTTCAAATAATGTGTTGCCGATTTATCATCAATCATCAATACATATTTCACCTAATCCATTCAAAGGCCAGACTCTTATTTCATTAAATACACCAATCAATACGGTCAATGCAGTTCGAATTTATAATTCGTCCGGTCAGTTAATTAAAACATTTAAAGTCCCTTTTAAATACTCATCCCCTGTTTGCACATTCAACTGGAATGGAAAAGATGACTATGGGAAAATGGTTAATGCCGGAATTTACTTTATCACAACCGATGTAAGTAAAAATCCCCAGAAATTAATTTATTTGCGCTGACAATAACAGTAAAATAATTAGGGCGGGTTTTTCCGTCCTTTTTATTTAAATTGGCTGTAATTACAACCGCAGAATTTTTGGTGATAAAGTTTCAATTGACGGGCGATTGATGGGTTATTTCTGTTCTCTGGTTTAACCGAAGTCTCAATGAAATTTATCCCGTATTTTGTTGCGATTACATTTCCAAGTTTATTTATGACTCTTGCATTTTTATAAGGACTTGTTGTAAGGGTCGTGGCAAAATTACTTATCCCTTCTTTTTTTGCGCGCTGTGCAGTTTCTACTAATCGAGTACGAAAACATCGCCAGCAACGCCTGTCCCCCTCTGGTAAAAATTCCAAACCCATTATTGCACTATGCCATGTTTTGTTATTATAAATACCTTTAATTAACTTAATACCATAGTGATTAACAAGTGTTATCGCTGTTTGAAGTCTTCGTAAATACTCGTCGGCCGGTTCAATATTCGGATTATAAAAATATCCAGTGATATCAAAGTCGGCTTGTAGCAGTTCGGTAATTTTACCCGCACATGGTCCACAACATATGTGCAATAGAATCTTTGGTTTCATTGCTTGGAGTCGCTACCGAAACAGGAGTTTTCTATTGTTCTTTTTTCAGCCCCTCTTTTTTCTCTCTTATTTTTTCGTCGGTCTTCTGTATCTTATCAATAATTTCCAGTGCTTTTTCATTAAGTGTTTTTACTTGATTCTTTTTATAATCAGAATATACCAGCTCACCTAACCTTATTATCAATCGTTCTTTTTCGTGGGTTAACGAAAATATCTGCATTTTTATTTTACCTTTGTAGGTTAAATCTTCAGCTTCTTTTAATGCTATTTTTGTTGTATCTTTAACCCATGTTTTTATGTTATCCCATTCAATTGGCATTTTTTCTCCTATACTATGAAATTAAAATTTCAATCTTGAAAATCCCGTTTACATTTATTAGTATGCGGTTAATGCATTATAACAAATTTATCAACTATCGGTTTACTCTTTTGTTCGTGTCCATATTGAAACGAGCGTGCGGAAATTTTGTAAAGGTATATACCGTTTGCTGGTAATATTCCTTGTTCATCTAAACCATTCCACACAATTTGATTGTATCCAAAATTGCACGGTATCTCAGTAATTGATTTTACTAATCGACCGGCAATCGTATAGATTTTTATACTGACTGCTGCAGGTTGTGTAAGACTGAACGTAAAATAACCGCTCCGTTTATCCGCAGCTGCATAGTATAAAAGATTTTCTATTGCTAAATTTTGATCCGTTTGGACTGTTACCGCAACCGAATCTGAGCTAAGGTTACGCAGATTATCCGCCGTTTTTATGATGATTACACAATCACCCGTGTCTAATGTAACCGGATAATCAAACCGTCCTTGATAATAATTACCAATATCATAGGTAAAATAAGAAGTTACAAACACATCATTAATGGTATGATTCGGCCGTTTCTTGATAATCAATCGTGGATTATAATTAGGTATCGAGCATAATAGGATACCCGAACTATCGCTTAAAATACCGCTCAGAGTGAACTCTAATGGTAATTTATCTTGCGGTTTAATCCTTTTATCTCCGTTATAGAATGATATTTTGGGACCAGTAAAGTCCGTTATTGTCGCTGGTATCGTATCAAAAGCAATCGAATCATTAAGATAGCTAGACAGATTTGTTTGACCAGGTGTATATGCAATTGCGCTTATCCGCACACTGTTTGGCATTTCTGTATAATAACCGCTGCCGCTTGCAACATCATATCGAACACCCCGGGCAAGTCCAACTGGAACCGTAAAATTAAAACGTGCAGTATCATTTACCGGTCGTCCTATTCCACGAAATAATTCATAGCCGGAAAGGTTATATGAAACTTGTAGCGTCTCCAGAACAAAAACGCCTGATGCTATTTCAACCCAGACAAAATTTTGATAAAACCTATTCCATTTTGATGAATATGCTGCAGTGGAAAAATACTGTTTTGATGATGTTACTTGATTATTGACTATTCCACCTGGTTTCAGCGTATCTGGATTTGATAAAACATTACTTAATACATTTGGCAATGCCGGTGTTGTTGCCGGGTCCCCGAACAAATGGTAAAAATGGTCGATAAACTGCCCGCGTATAAACGCTCGTCCGATTGTACTTTCCGGTTCACTTATGACTTTGTTGAAAAAGATATTGGCGAAGGAAAGATTTGAACCAGAGTATGTCGCTTTACTCGCGCCGATCGTCGCAATTGCAGCATCCGCTTTTCGCACCAACTCTTCTGAAATCGATTCATACTTTGTATCCTCAAACCTACCTACGCCGCAACTGCCGAAAAATGCGATGAAATTTCGTCCCTGACTTTGTATTAATGGTACATATGATATCGTTAAGGCTTGCTCATGCGCAAGTTGAAAACCTGAACCGTGTCCGAAATAACACCATAGAGATGCACCTTTATCAAGCTCAGAAATCAGCGCTTGCCGTGCTTTTAGTTTGTCACGTGATTCGCTGAACGGGTATTCAGTAAGATATATTTTCACCGGTTCTAAATGCCTAAAACGACCTGCGGTATTATAATATAAATTTTCTTCAACATTCTCGCTATTAGTAACATGTTCTAATCTGAACGGATCTAGTTCTCCTTGCCCTTCAAATTCATCATCTGCTAAAAATATAAACCGTTTATTCCAGAAACCGGCAGTGCGTTTTGTTTCATAATTGACCAACTTCTGATAAAAACTATTAACTTCACTTTCAGTTCTTGCAGTTACCCGTCCGAGCATCATATCCGGTGAAGTTCCAATTCCGTCAAAATCCGCATACCAAGCATCAACTGCTAAAGCTCCTGCTGAGTAAACCTGAAAATCGATATCATAACCTTGTTCATAAGCGGGGACCGCTGGAAATGTCATCAGTTGAAGTATATTCCGGTAATCATAAGTACCATCTCCTAACAACAGTCCGTAGTACGGTTGGTATTTTTGAAATAAACGTTTGATTGCTCCGGGTTCCTCAATCCCAAAAGTAAAATCATCGTAAATCTCACTCAATGGGACTGCCTTGACTTGTGCCTGGGGAATTCCCGCAATATTATTACGACGGTAATTCTCTAAAAGCAGCGAGCTTTGAAACAGTTCATCTGAAGTAATAATGAAATATTGAATATTCGAATAATTTTGAATCTGTCCCGGATTTTTATGCTCGATACTTATCACCTTTCGTGCTTTGTTCTCGTCCGATATATAATAAAATGCGGTTTCCTGAGAATTGGTAGTGAATACTATTGTATCCCGATTCTTATAATAACTGCTATACATTTTTGGTGAATAATAGTTACTAATATCAAAAATGATTGGTTTACTGCCGGTTTTTCTGACGGCGAAACTATTATTACCAGGAGTCGCATAGAAATAAAGGTCTTGGTCATTAGTATTAAATTCCAACTTCCTTAAATACCGAATATTTAAAAAATCAAAATAAATATTCTGCTCTGGTGTATTATATATTGTAAAATCGACACTGTTTTCATCATTTAATAACAATCTTCGGTTAATAAGAAAATTTGCTGGTGATGGATTAGAACTCATACCAGGAAAACTAAAAGAATCGAGTGAAGTGTTGTTGATAGAAATTTCCATCCAGTTTGCTTCTTTACTAGCGTAAAAACGTCCGGCGATTGAATATAATGATTCAGCACCCGCTAAATCTATCGGCAGATTAAAAGTTTTTCTACTCACACCTGCTTCTTTAGCATAAAATTCCCAAATCCATAGAAGCCCGTTACGCGCCGGGCAATCTCGGTCTTGTTCTAAATGCGTATAATTTTCCGCTGAGTAGATTCTTGTTTCTTGCGGTGACGAAGAAACCTGTTCAATCCGTTGACCCAGCCCTGAAATATTAGGTGAAAACCCCCAAGTTAACCAATAATAATTATATAGTGTAAAGGGGTTAGTATAAAAATTCGTTCGGTTCTGGTTAAAATGCGAAGGTGATAATCCATAGAACAGAATAAAATCTTTCTTATTAAAAGAACTATCCGATTCACCTGATATATAAATAGGGATTTCAATCATTGTATCCGAATAGTACACATTAGAAGTACACTCACCGATATTATATAATCGGATTGTGCGCGGGTCGATTGTGCGTATTGGAATTCCCGCCCGGTTTAAATCGTCATAGGTAATTTTGTAAACACCAGTCGATTCGATTTTAATCTTATACCAATTTAAAAATCCTCGTGGATATTTTGAAAAACCGGAATTAAGATTAATTGTTTGCGAGTCTTTCTTCCATTTTATTCCTTCTTCCCAGTTTAATATGATATCTTTTACGATACCATCAAAAATATCAGGTATATAATTATCCTTACCCGGGTTTAAAAACTGAACATTGATTCTGATATCAGTATTAATTGTCACTTGCCCGGATGCCTGGTTGTATTGAATCGGGTATATTCTTAATCGAGCTATTCTAATATTTCTCAGATAACTGATTTCCTGAATTTCACAGGTTTTTTCCGGATATATATCTGATTTAACATCTTGTATTAGCTTATAAACTGGGGGTTTCTCCCACGTCTGATAAGGTACCGGTGCGATTTTGATATTTTCATAAGTAGTTTTTCCGGCTAGCTCAACTGTGACATTTATATCACCTTGTTGCGGTATTGCAATGATTACATCTTTACTGGGTAAATCAAGTTTTCCAGGTTGCTCTCTGCGTATCGCATCTTTGATATTAAAAACTGTATATTTTTCTCCGCTGACAAAAATATTTTCCTGACTTATTTTGTCTTCATTAATTAAATACTGAAAACTGATACCAGTCGAAGACGAATTCGTCATCGTAATATCGGTATTCATGCTTAGAAAATTATTCCGCTCAGTTTTCATGTTTAAATTATTTAATTGTGGAATTGCTGATAAGATACTAATTAATAATAAACAAGTCATTGATAAAATTATACTTTAATACCTATATGTGTCAATATAAATCCGACTAATACACCTCCGATAATCAATATCGCGGGGCTCGCTTGTATAAAAGTTAATAATAAAAAGCTTATTATAATCATAAATACTTTTAGTAATGTTATGGCAATTGAATGGGTAATCACAACATTGTGGTTACTGCCTAATAAAATAGTTGCGGAAATTAGAAACCCGATGATTGCCGGTTTTACGCCGGCAATAAAACTTTTTGCATAATCCGATATGCCTTTATTTCTATTTGACTTGATAACATAATGATAGACACTCAGGATTAATAATAAAATTATTGTTGATGGTAAAAATATTGCCAATGAAGCGATGAATGCCCCTAAAAACCCTGAAATTTTATACCCGACGAAAGTTGACAACAAAGCAACCGGACCTGGTGTAACCTGTGATAAAGCAACACCAGTTAAAAGTTCCTGATTAGTCAGCCACGCTCTTCTGATTACTACTTCTTGTGCAATAAATGGTATCGCTGCGTAACCACCGCCAAAAATTAATAGCCCGACTTCTAAAAATATCAAGGTTAATATGCCTAAATTCCCAGTCTTAATCACAAACGGACTGATACCTAAAAGAATATATATCGGCAAAAAACTAAAGATCGCTATTTTAGGTTTTCTTGAAAAAACAATTCCTGCAAAACCACAGAGTAATACAATTATTATTGGCATAATTTTAAATAAACTGGCGAGCAGTGCAAAGACTGCAATTATTATACTTTTAGTATCTTTTAAATATAATCTTCCCATATCAAAGCAGGCCCAGGCTAAAATTCCGATAATTATCGGTTGTATCCATATAAATATGTCATTTATCATTAATATTTTTTGGGTGTGGAAATACAGATAACTTAATAAAAGAACAGCAGCGAAGCCCGGCAAGAGAAACGCAACAACTGAACTTATCATACCTTTTATTCCGCGCAGCCGATAACCGATATACTCGACATAATTGGGCACAAACGGGCCTGGTATCATCTGACCCAATGTGACGGCAGTTGCTAAATCATCATCCGTAATCCACTTTTTCCCGGATACCAGATATTTTCTGATTAATGCCAGCATACCTGGACCGCCACCAAATCCAATTGTACCGATTTTCAGAAAAACTAATATTAAATCTTTAATCCTTACAAATGGCGATTTCCCGTTCATTGTATTTATATTATCATAATAAAAATTATATATAAAGCAACTGACTAATATACATTAATAAAAATCAGCAGATAGCGCTTGACTACCTGCTGATTATGCTAAGGTAAATGAGGTTATTCTACCAAATTTTCCACTGCCGATTATGAAATGGTCGGTTTTCCTGCCATTTTTTTATTGCTTCTTTTTTCATACCTTGCGCCTTGTGTATCGCCATTCGCAGTTCATCTTCAAATCTCATCTGAAAGAGCATGAATTTTGCCTGTTGTTCCGGTGTTAGTGTCGAAGCAATATCTTTTCTCATTTTTGCTTCGTCAGTATGGAATTTCGTGTCGTACTGTTCAATCTCCGCAAGTTTGTCGCTAATCATTTTATCGTTATTTTTTCCCTCATGTAACATACCTTCCAGCTCGTTTATCGCTTTCATTCGATTCTCTTCGTAATCGTCTCTTAACTGTTTCATTGCTTTCAGTTTTGGAAAGAACCGCGTACTCTGGTCTTCAGAAAGATTTAACAGTTCGGTTAATTTCCAGATGCGGATAGTTTCAACCATTTCCTGCGGTTTTTTCATACCACGCAGCATTTCTTGTGGGTTACCCATCGGACCCATCGGTCTGTGCTGCATATCCATTTGATTCGGGTCTCCTTGCATATTATCGGGTCCTTCAGCAATTGGTCCGATGTTATCACCTTGCCCGCATGATGAGCTTGGTCCGCCCGGCATCATGTTCTCATCGCCGGACATTGGACATGCTCCGGTTTGATTATTAGAATGATTATTCATCGGTTGAGCTATTATTAAACTCAAACCAAGAACAAGTATTAGTGCTGCTATTGTTTTAGCCATTATCTCCTCCTGAGCTTGTTTCAGCTCCTTGGTTATTATTGTTTATATTTTCCTGGTATTGATTTATCAATTCCTGCATAAAAGTTTCTTTTTCTTTATCCGATAAAGAACTGATTAATTCGTCGGTTGAAACATTCGATGCTGCTTCTAATTCCACATTTTCCAAACTATCGGGTGCTATTTCATTAATAATCATTTCACTCACCTGATATTGCGTAGTCGTATCTAAATTATCAAAAGCATATGTTGCATTAATTGGTTCACTTTTCACTGAACTTAAATACTTTTGCTCATTAATACTTTTTGTCGAATGCGCATGATAAACTATGGCAATAATAAATACCATTGCCGCAGCGGAAAAAATCGGGATTAACCGTGGTAAAATGCTCCGGCGAGGAGATTTAACATTTTGAGTTCGAATCTTTCTTCGTACCTGCAGCATAAAATCGTCTTCGGAAACAGGGAACTTTACTGCTGGTTGCACATCGCTAAAAACCTCATTTAATGCTTTTAGCTCATTCAAGTCAGTCTGGCAGGATTTGCAAGACTGTATGTGTATTTCAATCCGTTTCATATCTTTAATTGAAAGTTCTTGTTTAAGATATTCGGGTAATAAATCTTTTATTTTTAAACACTTCATATTATCTTAATAACCACTCTTTCAGCATTTCTTTTAGTTTCACGATCGCATGCCGGTAATTAGATTTCACGCCACCGACCGATAAATGTAAAGTTTTTGCGATATCATTATTTTTCATATCATCATATTGCCTCATCATAAATACCAGTTTTTGTTGTGGCGGTAAATTTTCAACTGCATTCGATATTGCTTTGGCAAGCCCTTCTCTTTTAGTAATCAAACTTGGTTCTCTCATATCTTCTTTTACACTAACCGCTTCGAACATTAATCGCTCCTCAGTCATTGTATCGATTGATGATACTTTCTGTTCTTTCTTTGATTTGTTAAGGAAGGTGAGACAGAGATTAAAGCATATTCGGAATAACCAGGTATAAAAACTCGATTTTTCCTTGAACTTGGGTAAAGCTCGGTAAGCACGAACAAAAGTCTCCTGTGAGAGTTCCAGAGCGTCTTGCTCATTACGAACCATTCGCCAGGCTTGCCGGTAAATCTTTGTCTGATAGCGACTGACCAATGTATCAAATGCCTTTTCATTGCCATTTTTAAATTCTTTGACCAGTTCAATGTCGGGAAACGATTCAAACGATATTCTGGTCTCGTTTGTTTGAACGGTTTCCACGTCAGTTTCTTTATCCAATTTTTCCTCACATACTATTAGACTAAAAACACTTAAAAAAGTTTAATTGGATATAATAATTAGTCAATAGATCAATAATAGCTGATCATTGTTAAAATATTGTCTTGACTATTCTTTATATTCCCATAATATGATTACTCATGGAAAAATCTAAGAAAAAAGTGCTGGTAACTGGCGGTGCAGGTTATATTGGCTCGGTTACCTGTAAAATTTTACTCGAAAATAACTTTGATGTTACGATAATTGACAATCTTTCCGCAGGCAGAATCTCAGCAATACCCAAAGGCGCTAAGTTTATTAAAGGTGATATCAGCGATAAAAATCTGCTTGAAAAGATACTTAATAAAAATAAATATGTCTGCGTTATCCATTTTGCCTGCTTTATACGCATTGAAGAATCAATGATTAACCCGCAGAAGTATTTTGATAACAATCTTGTCGCAGGTCTTACCTTGTTGCAGGCAATGGTTGCGACTAAAAGCTGCCGAAAAATCGTATTTTCATCTTCAGCTGCGGTTTATGGTGTACCAAAGAAAATACCTTTGACTGAAGACGCGGTAATGGAACCGATAAACCCCTATGGTCAGACCAAAATGCTCTTTGAGATTATTCTAAAAGAATATGCCAGAGCTGGTTTAATCGACTATGTAGCTTTGCGCTATTTTAATGTTGCTGGCGCTTATTTAACTAGAGAAGGTGCCTGGGGAGAAAGCCACGATCCGGAGAGCCATATTATTCCGTTAATTTTACGCGCAGTCAATAAAAATAAAGTATTTTCAATTTTCGGTGATGATTACGAAACACCCGATGGCACCTGTGTCCGCGATTACATCCATGTCAAAGATTTGGCTCAGGCGCATATTTTGGCAATGAAAAAAAAGTTTAAAGAAGAATTGGTTTTTAATGTCGGAACCGGTCATGGGTTTTCCAACAAACAGGTTTTTCAAACTGCCCAAAAAGTTACTGGAACAGCAATTCCTTATAAAATTGGTCCGCGTCGAGCGGGCGACTGCCCATTTTTGGTCGCTTCAGCAAAAAAGATACAAAAAGAATTGGGTTTTAAACCAATACGGTCTGATTTATACACAATAATCAAAGATGCCTGGGAATATATTAAAAATACCTGATATAATTAGCTTAGATTTTGAATATTAAAATTTATATTATGAGTATAACTTATTTTATGACGATTTTTTTTAACTCCATATAATTCATTACCTTAATCCAAGTTTCACTTAAACAGAGGATAGTATTCCCCCCTTGAGTACAAAATCGTTCAGGAAGGTAATTATTTCATTAATTATCGTATTTCGGATAGGTTCAAATTCTTTGTATATTAAGGAAGAAAATAGCTCACTTTATAGCAGACCATTTTTACAATAAATGACCAAATCTATTATTGATTTAGTTACCGAGTCCATTTCGGGATTTTTCAGAAGATAAAACCCTATATTCATCACCCCATTCTCTATGGTACAAACTACCACACTCAGAAAAATTAAGACTGCGTATGTTTTCATCTCTTCATTATCATTGCATAATTATTTTTGACCATCATTGACAGTTTTACATTATTTAATATAATTAAGAAATGCCGGGGTGGTGGAATTGGCAGACACATACGTTTGAGGGGCGTATGCCTGACGGCGTGCGGGTTCAAATCCCGCCTCCGGCATTATAAAATATCAAATATTAAAATTTAAATATGAACCGTGCAATTATCCTTCTTTTAGATGGTGTTGGAGTCGGTGAATTACCCGATGCTAATCTTTATAATGATGTAGGCTCTAATACCCTAAAAAACTTAGCCAAAATAATTAAAGATTTTCATCTCCCCAATTTAGAAAAATTAGGGTTGGGAAATATTATTGACCTTAACGGCGTCAAGAAACAAACATCTCCATCTGCATCATATGGTAAAATGGCAGAACTCTCGCCCGGTAAGGATTCGACCTCCGGACATTGGGAATTAATGGGTGTGGTTTTAGAACGTCCTTTTCCGGTTTTTCCAAACGGTTTTCCCAAAGATTTGATTCAGCAATTTGAATCCGCAATCGGCAGAAAAATAATCGGGAACATACCGGCTTCGGGAACTGAAATCATCAATAAACTCGGCGAACAGCACATAAATACCAAATACCCGATTGTCTATACTTCGGCTGACAGTGTCTTTCAAATCGCTGCCCATGAAGATGTGATACCGATTAATGAATTATATAAAATGTGTCTGATTGCGAGAAAGATGTTAACCGGGAAATACAATGTATCAAGAGTTATTGCCCGACCGTTCACTGGTAAATTAGGCAATTTCACCAGAACCAAAAATCGAAAAGACTTTTCCGTTAAACCGCCAAGACCAACGCTTTTGGATATTGCCAAACAAAATTCTTACGAAGTCGTGGCAATTGGTAAAATTGATGAGTTATTCGCTAATCAGGGTCATACCGCTTCGGTTCACTCAGTAAATAATATGGAATGTTTTGACGCCACAGTCAAAGCAATGGGAAAATATCAAAAAAGTTTAATCTTCACTAATTTCGTCCAATTTGATATGGACTGGGGTCATCGTAATAATTGTGAAAAGTTTTACAAAGGATTATTAGAATTTGATACCAGATTTCCTGAGATATTAAAAATGCTCAAGAATAATGATATTTTATTTATTACTGCTGACCATGGTAATGACCCGACAACTCCATCAACAGACCATTCGCGTGAATATGTTCCGATTTTGGTTTATGGTCTTAATATCCGAAAAGGAGTAAATCTCGGAACACGCGCAAGTTTTGCTGATTTAGGTCAGACTATTGCTGAATTTTTAAAATTACCAACTCTCAAAAATGGAAAAAGTTTTTATCGGGAGTTAAAATTATGAAGGAAATAGATAGATTAATCAAGGCTGCCAGGAAAGCGAGTAATTTTGCATATGCTCCGTATTCGAAATTCAAAGTTGGAGCTGCTCTTTTGACCAAATCAGGCATAATTTATTCTGGGGCTAATGTCGAAAACGCTTCATACGGATTAACTGTATGTGCCGAGCGTATCGCACTTTTCAAAGCAGTATCCGAAGGTAAAAAAGATTTTCGAGCTCTGGCAATTTATACAAAAACCAAAGATTTTACAACTCCCTGCGGTGCATGCCGGCAGGTATTAATGGAATTTAGTCCAAATCTGTCTATTATTATAATTAACGCTTCAGGCAAGATAAAGAAGTTTTCTTTGTCAAAGCTTCTGCCCCATCCTTTCGCAAAAAAATAGTCTAAAAAAATAGGGCTGGGAATTACCCAGCCCTTTGTTTTTCTAATATTCTTTATCTTGTATAAACCATTTTCTTAGTGAAGTTCTGCTTTGAAGTCTCAAGAGTATAGAAGTAAATACCATCCGCAACATTACGATTATGCTCGTCTTTGCCATTCCAGGTCATATTATATCGACCGCGTGCTAATTGTCCATTAGTTAAAGTCGTAACTACTCTTCCCGATGCATCGTATATTTTCAATGCTACTCTTCCCGGTTCAGCAAGGCTGAATGATATCTGTGCTATGCCATTAGTCACTGGATTCGGTTTCGACGCATAAAGCATAGTTGTTAAATAGTTAATCGACTGAGAACCTTCACTTATACCGGATAACATGTTCGAAAAACCAATACCGCTAATATCATCAATGTACCAACCAGGATAACTATTTACAGAACCATCTGAGCCAAAATGCCATCTTAACAAAAATTGTTGCCCAGCATTAACCGGTAAATTAAAAGTAGCTTCAAGCCAGCCTCCACTCGACCCACCATAAATCTGTTGTCCGCCAACACCGGGAGTACTGGAATAAGCAGTTCCCGTATAACCGCCAACTGGCGTCACAACACTCCAAGTTCCACCGCTGTTAGTAGATATTTTTACATTGCCACCATCATAAAGTGTTGAGGTACCTTCAAAACTGTACCAATGCCAGAATTTTAGCTGCGGGTTATTACCACTTGCTGTGAATGCAGGAGAAGTTAATGTCCAGTTTGCGCTATTGGCATAATTACCACCAAGCACCGTTGCCCAGAGTTTTGTACCTCCATGGGCAGAACCAGGACCAGAAGTTGGAACACCCCACGCCCAGCCACCAGTTAACGGACTCGGAATATAGCCGCCATCGGTCGTTTCAAAACCTTCCATATAAATTTCGACCGGCAGAGTGAATTGGAACGAATCAATATAGATACCTGAAGTCATAACGACTTTGAATTGAGCAATCGAGCCCGGTGTGATTGAGCTGTCGACTGAAACTGTAAATGGATCAGAGGCATTATTACTACTGCTATCAGCAGTGATTAAACCAAAAATGCTGTTCGGGTCAGTTATTGTTATATGAGGAGTAGTGGTTGATAAGACCGCCAAGACATTATTTGCATTGGCGCCGCCGATATTACTAATTGTGGTAATTAAATTAACCGTCTCACCGCGATTAATGATACCATTATTATTACCACCCGGTGCCGGGTCATTAACCAATGTATTAACATGCTGCAGGACGCATTGAGCGACCGGGATACTAAGACTTGAACGCCAGGACGAATCCGCTGCATCCCGTATTGCCAAAGTGAAATTCAAATTATATGCATTGGTGCAACTCGCGGCAACCGTAAAATGAAAACCGTTAGCTGTGTATCCTGAATCATTAGACGGAATACTACCGATGGTCTTAAATGAATCAGTGATTGTGACGTGCGAATCGTTAGTTCTTAACCATACCTGCACATTATTCGCAGTGCTATTACCATAGTTTCTTAACCATACACGCATTTCTACTGCTTCACCAGGATTAATAATGCTGTCATTATTACCACCTGGTGATGGGTCAAGAATCAGATGCCGCATATACATCACATAAGGTCCAGCAGACGGAATCGCCTGCACACCACCAAGATGCGGTGCTAAATTGTGACCGGTCACTGTAATATAGACACTATCTGGTGCAGTTGTTGTCACGGTAATATTCGCCTGACCGCTCGCATTGGTATAAGCAGATACGCAGACCGATGTGTCATTTTTACCCATTGCGCAGACCAGTGCATTCTGTACTGGTGAGCCGCCTTTAGTAACCGTAATCGGTATCTGGTATGTACCTAATGGAATTACTGCTGGATAGGTCACAGAAATTTGTGCTGGTACTGACCAGTAAATATCAATTGCACCATCACCTATCATATTATACTCTTCAAAATATCGGCGTGTAAACGAAACATCACCCCACTGACGAAAGTACGCCAGTTTACCGCGGTTTAACATACCCATCGCCCAGTAAAAACTTGAATCGAGTGCTGCATCAAACACGCGTCTCTGCAATGTATCATCATTGGGCCAATAAGAAACGACGCTTGAGGCATAATTGGTAATCGCACCGCGATAACCGCTTCTAATCCAAGCCTCTGCCCCGCACTCGGAAGTATAGGCAAAATTACCCATCAGACAACAATACGAACCAACTATTGGTACTTTATCAACATTTGCTAATGCGTGAATAGTAGTTGTTGGATAAGAAATACCCGGGTCTGCCCAGCCGGATTCAGCACCATGTCCGGAGAATGTGAGCCATGCCCGTCCAGTGCTGTTAAGTATCGAAGTCACTAATGCTGCCGCACCTGACGTGTAATAAGTGAATATCGAATCGCAAATAACATTATAACCAGGCCTGCGCATTCTTGCCATGCAGTAACGGTGAGTACCTTCAGCCACGCCGTGATAACTGCCATCTGCTGATGCGACAAATAACGCGCGGTTGGTCCAGTCAGTTCCATTAATCCAATTATTCTGTTCGTATTTTATTGTCTTTTGTACCAGACTGTCGAGTTGTGCCGAGTTAGCAACTGATGCTCGACTCAGGTCAAGGTCTGGCAGATAATCAGGTGAGGTCATCATTGAATAATTCAAATCAGTCGGTGGATTATCCGCACCTATACCAGTCCAATAACCGATTTTATCTATATCACCAACCAATAATACATATGTCGGTCTTACTGACCAGGTGTTATATGCGTTAAGTAAATAATTACGGACAGTCGTGTTCGTACCACCACCAACCTGAGAAAGAGTCCGGACAAAAACTTTAAATCCTTTGCGTGTTCGCCACTGGACCAAAGGTTGAATATTACTTAACCATTCATCCGGTACAATTATCAAATAGCCAATTGGAATGTCTGGCGGCGGATACAAAACATAACTGTCATAATTCTTTACCAACCCTCTCAACATCATATCATAGGGTTTTGAATAATAATTATTGCGCATCTGCTCGGTCAAAAGTAAATTCGAATTGACAAAAACTAAATTGACTTTCATCTCAGATACGTATTCAATTACATTCTGTTTCGCATTGTAAGCAACCGGATAGATTTCGACTAAAGCAACCCGATGTCCGCGAATCTCGCCAATCATTTCGATTCTTGCCCGAACATTCGATTTAGACTCATCCTGTTGATACGTAACAAATTCATCTTGATTGTAATACTGTTCTTTCATCACAAATGCCGGTTTGGGACCAGACTTTGGCTCGCTTGGCTGCATCGGTAATACTTTACTCTGTGGGTACAGATAATCACTTTTAATTACTTCGGTGTTGACCGAAACTTCTGCACCAAAAGGAATTTCGACCAATTCGCGAATTACCGGTAATAAAGGTGCTCCGATTTGAGTCGGTATATCGGCTTCAGGGAATGAAAGGTCAGAAAACATTTTACCGTCAAGTTGTTGTTGTGTTATTGACAATGGCGGTAATAAAACTGATAATCTGACCTGCCCAAAGTTTGATTGTGTGACTGTTACACCGTTATTTGCTAATAATAGAGCAAACGGTATAATTGCTAATAATAGAAGTTTTTTCATTAACTTCCTCCTATATAGATTTTTGGCATATTTATACTATTAATAATATTTTAATTCATTATATTTTATATGTCAAGCAAATTTGATAATTAATTATC
>CAIPLT010000082.1 GCA_903865935.1 Caldifarciminota bacterium | reverse complement strand
CCCGGAAGTGAATTCTATGCATATGCCTTATACTCCTGCGGATGGGTCCGACTCAAAAACGGTGTTTATGATGAAGGACATCAATTTTTTCATCAAGTCCATGAAAAATCTCCTATCCATCCTATTGCGGAGTCTTCCCTATTTTGGTCTGGGTACTGCCTCTATCAGCTTGGTAGATATACAGAGACACTTCAGGAAATGGAGACTCTCCTTCAAAAGTATCCGGGCGGGAAGTGGAGACCCGAGGCTGAATATTTAATCGGTGTCAGCACCTTTCGGCTTAAAAGATACACGACACCATAATTTTTACCCGACCACAAACTTTCACGGTTACGGTGCAACAAGCCGGCAGCTCATTATCTGGTGCTTTGGTCTGCATACAGCAAGATTCATCAATATATAGTGCTAGTTACACTAATAGCTCGGGACAAGCAACCTTTTCGATTTACCCGCGAACCACTAATACAATGTCTGTAACGATCACCGCTCAGAATTGTATACCATATGAAAAAAATGTATCGATTATCTATGGCAATGTTGACCACGACGTCGGTATTGTATCAATCATTGAACCGCAGGGAACAATTAGTTCCGGTACAGTTATTGTTCCTAAAGTGAAAGTCAGAAATTATGGAACTTATCTTGATTCATTCCCGGTCATATTCAAAATCGGTACAATCTATGATCAAACAATCGACTCAATCATTCTTGCACCAAATGACACAGTAACTATTATATTTCCGTCATGGACCGCGATACCCGGCAATTATTCTACCGTTGCTTTTACGAAATTAACCACCGATCAATGGCATCCAAATGACAGCGCAATTGCTTCGATTATTGTCAACTTAGCTAATGATGTCGGGGTTGAAGAAATCACTAAACCAGATAGTATGTGTCCGTTAAATACTGTAACAATACCTCGAGCTCGAATAAAGAATTACGGCGGTACGACTCAAATTAATTTTTCTGCAACTTGTTCGATTCTCGGAGCTAACGGAACTGTGCGATATACCAACACTCAAAATATAAGTTCCATTTTAGCTGGTGATACCGCACGAATTGATTTTGCCAGCTGGACACCAACGGTTACCGAGATGTGCACGGTAAAAATACGAACTAATCTTATCGGTGACCAAAATCCAACAAATGACCGGCAGACTAAATTAGTCCGCATTACAATGCTATTTTTTACCGAAGGATTTAACGACGCATCATTTCCACCGGCGGGCTGGCAAAATGTAATTGTCCAGGGAACTTTAAATTGGCAAAGAGTAACAAGCGGTGCTAACCCTTATTGCACACCATATGAAGGCAACGCGATGATTACTTATCCAAATTGGTCATCAACCACCGGTAATTGTGCACGTCTAATCTCTCCTCCGATAATATTAGGATCTAATCCTATTCCATGTTCGTTAAAGTTCTGTATGTATCATGATCCGGCATATCCTGGTGGGCAATTCGGACCGGACAGTGTTAAAATAGAATCTTCTACTGATGGCATAAATTTTAACCGTATTGCTGCGTTCCGGCGCTACGAACCAACTGAAGGCTGGGTTGAACACTCTGTATATCTTGGCTCATTTACCGGAACGATTTACATCGGAATATTAGGATTTTCTGAATATGGCAATAATACTTATATTGACTATATTCGAATGTATGCCGCATCGGGTATCAATGAAGATAATTCACCAACCAGTTGTCTTAATCTTGTAACTACTCTGTATTCACCAAAACCAAATCCGATAAGTAATGGTCGAGTACAATTGTCATTTGCCCTTGCCGAACCTTCATGGGCAGCACTAAAAATATATGACGCATCCGGCAGGATAATCAAAACCATTGCAAATGCGGAATTCGACAAAGGTATATATAATTATATATGGAACGGTAATGATGAAAACAATCAATCAATTGCCGAAGGTATTTATTTCTGTTCGTTAGTCACTTCAAAACAAAACTATACTAAAAAATTAGTATTAACCAATTAAGCATATAGGGTATATGTTTAGTGACTTCGATACTCGTGTTAGCATCTGAAAAACAGAGAAAAGACACGGGTATCGAACGCTAATATCAATAATTCATTTCAAACAAGTTGACAAGCTTTAACAAACTAATATAATTAAATTTTAATAATGATAAACATAATATTTTTAGCACTATTGATCAATACGAGCAATAGTACTTTTCTACCTCAGTGGATGACTCCTGAAGAAAGTCTTCGTATTAATGAAATTGGAAAAGGGTTCTCCCCTACTAATCCACCCGGGGGCTGGGTCGAAACACCGGGTGAGTTTGAACCTTTACGCGGAGTTTTTATTACATGGGTTTACAGTCAGTCATCTTACCGACCGATCTTTCGGGAAATTGTTCGGGAAGTTGGTGAAGTTTGCAAATGTTACATAATAACGAGTTCGTCGGACACAGCGACAATAAAAAGCTATCTAATCAGCGGCAGTGTACCGTTAGATAGTATTATATTTTATCCTTGGCCATATAATTCAGTCTGGATGCGGGATTATGGTCCATGGTTTATGCGTAAACAAGACAATAGCGAAGGCATAATAGATTTCATCTACAATCGACCTCGACCCCTCGATGATACGATACCGAGATGTATTGGATACAATTGGAATATTCCATGGTATGCATCCCCTTTGACGCATGCGGGAGGAAATTTTATGACGGACGGATTAGGAACTGGTTTTGCATCAACTTTAATTAATACTGAGAATTCTCAGTTCAATCAAAGTCAAATCGATTCATTAATGCGCGCATATAGTGGACTTGACCAGTTTGTAATCTTACCCAGAATTAATATCGAATACACCGGACATATTGATTTATGGACTAAGATATTGAACGATACATTAATAATGGTCGGTTCCTATGCACCAGGTCATTCAAACTGTGCTTTACTGAATACTAATGCTGATTCATTATCCCGATGTAAAAATCGTGAAGGCATTAACTATCGGATTGTTCGGATTCCTATGCCATGGTCAACATCAAGCGCACCACCCACTTATCTTAATTCTTTATTCGTTAATAACAAAGTTTTAGTACCGACCTGGAGTCTGCCTGAAGATGACAGCGCATTGTCTGTTTATCGAAATGCTTTACCCGGGTATGAAATTGTCGGTATCAATTGCTCTGTGATGTCCGGTTCAGGCGGTGCAATTCATTGTATCACTATGCAGATTCCAAGTTCCAAATATATTCATATTAAACATTTTCCACTAAGTAACACGAACGATACGATTAATCCCTATCGAGTTCGAGCACAAATTATCACATCATCTAATCTAATACCTGAATCAACCGTAATCGCCTATCGTGTAAATAACGATACACAAATCAATACAGTTCAACTTGCCGCTGTATCTGATACACAAGGCGTTTATAACGGCTACATTCCTAATCAGCACATGAATGATACAATTAAATATTATATCGAAACAGAGAATTCTCAATCAATCCATAGGCGTTCACCAAACCATGCTCCTACTTACTATTACTCTTTTATCATTACCTCAAACCCTTCGATATCACTTGAAAATTATTCTAACCAATTCTCAAATCTAAAAATTTACCCTAATCCGGGTCATTCAAAAATAAACTTTGTATTTAATATTATTAAATCACGAATAATAAGCATCGAAATTTTTAATTCGGTTGGTCAGATAGTAAAAAGTCTAAACAATATTAATATGCAAGCAGGTAAAAATTTGGTTCAGTGGAACTTCACTGACAACACAAACCGTAAAGTTACGCAGGGAACTTATTTCTATCGAATATCTTCTGACCAGAAAACAGAATCCGGCAAAATTCTACATATCAAATAATCTTCAGTTAATTAAGATAATATACAACTATATATTTTCAAATGCAAAATTGTCTGTGCATCTTGTAAAAAAATAATAGGTTTTAATAATTACCCCAACGGCGTGTTCGCTTTTTCCAAGCTTCATCATAACTGATACTAAAATTTATTCGACCGATTGTTTCTTTCAGTCCTCTTCCCTGTCTTCTGATGATTTCTAATGAATAATCAAAAAACCCGAACTTAGGTATTTTAACACTGCTGCCACCTGTAAGAGCGTATTCATATATTTGTTTGCCATAATGGTCTTCAAGATATGTCTTGTAATATCGCAACCCAATTCGCAAAGGATAGTTATCATTTAACCAGTGTTCTGCCGCGATTGAATATTTCATACTATTTTTAAATCCTGAAACTAATGTATCAGCAAATTTAATACTGCTCCAATTTTCATAATATAAATCCAAGAATAATTTTGTTTGTGATAATTTATCTATCACGATACCTAATCCAATATTGTACGGTGCGGTGTACTTTAATCCCCTGACCGAATCAACAATCGTACCATGACTAATAATATTACTATTGATTCTGCCGGGTAAAATGTTCTCGGCACTTAAACCAATGGTCACGAATGATATATTTGCCATTGCTCCGAACCGAACACTGTTTCCCGAATAATTTGTATTAATCGTATCCAGTGTTATATAATTACCGTTCATTACTTCAAAATACCAGCGTTCCATACTCTGTCCGAGTAATTTTGAATATTCAAATCCTAAAGTAAGTTTCCGGTTAAAAAATGATTTGCCAATTCCACCTGCCAGTCGATAAATTCCACCATGACCAATAATATGTCGTCTTATCCAGTAGTTAGAAAATTGCGTTGAATCAGAATAAACGTTGAAATTCTGGTTGAACTGTTCGGAAAGTTTTAATCCAGCCCGAAATCCATATGGTAAAGGAATTTTGCCATCGACCGATACTGGTCGGATATCGTAAATAACTCGATTTGCCCTAGCCTCTTGTCCGATTACAAAATCAGGAGTAACTGATGCGTAGAATGATGTCTTTTCAAGTGCGATAGGAAAAGCTGGATTTTCTCTACCAAGGCTGACCAACCCGCCTAAGCTGTTTGAATACGCATCAGTATAAAGAAGCTGTTCGCCAAATCCCCGCATTGAAAAAAACGATTGACCTTTAATACTAACTGCGGCAATTAATAAAGCAATTACTATCGTGCCACTTAATCTGTGTAATCTTAAGTTCTTTATCTGTGTAATCATTGTCCGAACCTTCCTTTAGGAGGTAGAATATAACCTATTTTTAGATAAGGACCGATATTCCCAGTTTTGAATTTGATACGGTTAATTTCGTAATTTTCCGGATAACCTGATATTTGAATTCCAAAGTTAGAATCGGGCTTAGTTATCCAGAACTGGACCGCCTTTCTTATATCAAATATAACCATGGTATCGGTTGATACAATCCTTGTTGCCGAAACCCAAATATTACTAGCAACAGGTGTAAATGTATTGTAAACAGTGTCTAGTACCTGCCAGGTCCCGACATCAATCGAATCTGATAACGAGTATTGAGATTGAATTGGTAATACCAATTCAGCATATGCGATTGTGACATGTGAAGGTATTGTATCTAAATTAAACCTTAATATCGTTCGAAACGGATAACCAGCCCCAACCCAGTAATCGATATATGGTTGGGGTGCAACATTTATTGTGTTAATGATGTGGCAATCCTGTGACGGCGTGAAGTTTCTTATAGTACCCGAGTATTCAAAGACCAGCTTTGGCGCTTTGGTACTGATACTCTTGGAATTAATCGTTGCAAAACTGTCATTTGTACTATTCGGTAATAGAATTATACCGTTAGAATTATTCTGCAGCGAATCAAGTATTGATGAGCTGACCGCGATTGGAATAATGCAGCTATCTGATGTCAGGGTAGCACTTGCTAATACAAGTGAATGGTAATCACCGCCATTTGTTATCCATGGTTGTCCTTCGTAAGCCCGGTCCCAGGTCGTAGTATTCTCCACCCATTCGCTTTCTTTATTTATTAAATGCAAAGTGAAACTAATTGTACTGAAATGCTTCGGATATAAAATTAATTTTATTCCTGTAATACCAGTCGTGGTTACAGTATCTATTGGAAATTGTAAAAGAACCCGTGATTCGTATTCGGTATTTCTACCTAAAACTAGATAATCGGCACTGCCCAAGGGTACATATTTTCCATAACAGAAATGATTAACCGGACGAAAATTATTAAAAATTGGTTCTGATATTTCACGACCCAATTCATCATAACCAACCGGTGTCCTATCACATTTAATTAGCAAAGTGCTGACCAACAGCAATAATAAAACCAATGAATATCGATAAAATTTTCTTAACATAATTTTGTTCATCCCTTTAAAAATTTCTCTTGGATATGCTCAGTTGTTTTACCTTGCACTGCTGAAATTGCGGTTTTTATTGCATTCTTCATCGCTTTCGCGGTTGAACGACCGTGACCGATAATAACCGTACCATTTACGCCTAATAACAACGTTCCACCGTATTCCTCATAGTTCCAACGACTAATGAACTCGCTCAAAACTGGTTTTGAGATCCAGCGCCGCAAGCGATATTTTGATTCGGATGCTAAATACTCTTCAAGCATTTCCGAGACAATCTCTGCCATGCCTTCACCAAACTTTAAAATTACATTACCGACAAAACCGTCGCTAACAATCACGTCACATGAGCCACGCAACACATCTTGTCCTTCAATATTACCAACGAAATTTAATTCGCTTTCGGATAAAAGTTTAAATGCAAACTGAGTTGCTTCTGTACCTTTTTTTTCTTCCTTTCCGATGTTTAGTAATCCGACTGTCGGGTTTGCTTTCTTAAAGATATAACTTGCCGCGATTGAACCCATGATGGCAAATTGATAAAGGTTGATTGGTTTAGTATTAACATTAGCGCCAATATCGACCATTAAAGTATTACCTTTTGGTGTTGGAAAAGGTGCTGCCAGGGCGGGTCGGTCAATTCCTGGAATTGTGCCGAGTATTGACATCGCAAATGCCATTACCGCACCCGTATTGCCAACTGAAATCATCGCATCGGTTTTCTTATCCTTAACCGATTTTATCGCCTGGGCTATGGAAGAATTGGGTTTGGTCCTTAAAGCCTCTGACGGTGCTTCCTGCATACCAATTGACTGGTCAGTATTGAATATATCCCAGCGTTCATTTGGCAATACACATTCTGTATTCATAACAATATCTTTCTTTCCGAAAATTGTTATTTGTAAATCGGGGAATTCAGCTAATGCTTCTGTCATTCCCATCAATTCGGTTCGGGGTGCATTATCACTGCCCATCGCATCTAAGGCAATTTTAATGCCAGCTTGCGTCATCAATAACCTACGATTTATTTACTTTCTTTTTTCTTTATGATCATGACTTCTTTTCCACCATAGTAACCGCAATTCAAGCATACTCGATGCGATAACTTTAGTTCATGGCAATGTGGACATTCAATTAAATTCGGTGCCGTAAGTTTCCAGTGTGTCCGGCGCTTGCGTCCGCGTTGCTTTGAATGTCTCCGTTTTGGTAATGGCATTAAATCCTCCTCATCAATTGAGTGATTAAACTATTATAAAATATATCTTCAAAATTGTAATTAGTCGTCATTTTTATCGTTAAATAAAATTTATACATGTATTTGATTTTACTCATAAAACATCGATTGTCAACCCCGCACCTTTAATATAACTCTTGACTTTTACCTAAATACTTGTAAATTAGCAAATATGGATATAATAAATTCGTTGATAACATCAAACGATAAAAAGATTTTACTGGTTGTGATTGACGGTTTAGGTGGCTTACCAAAAGATGGCAAAACTGAGCTTGAATCGGCACGTCTGTTATATCTTAATGAATTAGCTGAACAGTCGAGCTTAGGTCTGACCATTCCAGTTGATTATGGTATTACACCTGGCAGCGGACCAGCGCATCTTGCATTATTTGGTTATGACCCGATAAAATACCAGATTGGAAGAGGTGTATTAGAAGCAGTCGGTGTTGGTTTAGAAATTGGGAAAGATGATTTGTGTGTCCGGGTTAATTTTTCAACTATCGACCAGAACGGCATAATAACAGACCGTCGTGCTGGTCGTATTGCAACTGAATTAAACCAGAAAATATGCGAACTACTTTCAGAAAAAATAAAGAAAATAGATGATGTCGAAATAATCATCCGTCCCGGTAAAGAGCACCGTTTTGTTGTGGTGTTCCGTGGCAAGGATTTAGACACAAATATATCTGAATCCGACCCGCAAAAAGAAGGTAAATCACCGATAAAAATCAAAGCCCTATCATCTCAAGCATTAAAAACTGAACGCATTGTCAATATTTTTGTTACTCAGGTTGCTGAAATCCTGAAGAATGAATCAAGGGCTAATTATATTCTGATGCGGGGCTTTGCCAAACATCCCAATCTTGAACCGATATCACAACGATATAAAATTAAACCCGCTGCTATTGCTACTTATCCGATGTACAAAGGCATAGCTCGTCTGGTCGGTATGGAAGTTCTTGGATGCGATGAAACCTGGGAATCCGAAATTAAAACATTAACAAAATACTACAATGATTACGACTTTTTCTATCTGCATTTTAAAGAAGTGGATATGAAAGGCGAGGATGGAAATTTCGACGGCAAAGTTTTCCTGATTGAGAAATTTGATGCATTATTACCCCAGATACTTAAATTGAAATTCGATGTCTTAACGATAACATCTGACCATTCAACACCGGCGATTCTAAAAGGACACTCTTGGCACCCTAACCCGTTTCTTCTTAATTCAGTATATGGACGCGCTGATGGCATTAAAATCTTTTCCGAAGCTTCTTGTGCGCTTGGAAGTCTTGGTTTATTTCAACAATTAAAAGTAATGCCTTTGTTATTGGCGCATAGCTTAAAAATAAAGAAATATGGAGCGTAAATGAAACCAATACGAGCAATTATCAGTGTTTACAACAAAGAAAGTATTGTTGATTTGGCTAAAATATTTATTGAAAATAATATTGAAATTCTCGCAACCTCCAAAACTGCTGATATGTTAAAACAGGCCGGTATTCCGATTGTTGATGTCGCAAAATTTACCGGTGCTGAAGAAATTTTGGGTGGTCGGGTAAAGACATTGCACCCGAAAATTGCCGGTGGAATTCTATCTTATCGAAAAGAAAAAGGCATTGAACCGATAGATATTGTTGTATGTAATTTATACCCGTTTGAAGAATCATTAAAGAAAAATCTAACGCTTGAGCAAATGGTTGAAATGGTTGATATCGGTGGCGTAACTCTTTTACGGGCAGGTGCAAAAAACTATGAGCATGTTGCTGTTATTCCAGATATCAAGTTTTATCCGATAATAATTAATAAATTAAAAGAGAAAAAAGAAATTTCATTAGTAACCAGACAAACCTTAGCCTTTAAAGCATTTGAAATTGTTGCTCATTATGACAGTGTGATTCAGGAATATTTTTATAATCAGTTTCAGTCCGTAAATTTTTCTGAGTATTATACCAAAACTTATATTAAATCTTTGCCATTACGGTATGGTGAAAATCCTCATCAGAAAGCATTTTACTATCAAGATCCGTTTTCTAATTTTAATATGAAACAAATTCAAGGCAAAGAACTTTCATATAATAATCTTTTAGACTTTGATACAGTAATCTCGATTGTCAGCGATTTTACGGAAGTCACTTGTGCTATCGTAAAACATAATACCCCCTGTGGTGTTGCTATTGGCAATAATCCAAAATCTGCTTTTCAAAAAGCTTTAGAATCAGATTCCAAATCTGCCTTTGGTGGTATTGTTGCTTTTAACTGTCCGGTTGACGAAGAAACTGCCAAAGAAATGACTAAGATTTTCTTAGAAGTTATTGCTGCACCTTCTTTTACTGCTGAAGCTCTTGCAATCCTTAAAGCAAGAAAAAATCTTCGCGTTGTTGAATACTCAGGTGAGACCGCTAAAATGCTAATTCGCAATTGTTTGGGCGGAATTTTAATGCAGGATAAAGATACGATAAAAGAAGATACTAATACCTGGAAAGTTATGTCTAATAACAAACCAACTGCTCAAGAATTATCAGAACTTGAATTTGCCTGGAAGACTGCTAAATTTGTCAAATCCAATTCAATCGTTTTGACCAGAGACAAAGCAACAGTTGGAATTGGCGGCGGACAAACATCAAGGGTTGATTCAGCCGAAATTGCCATTAAAAAAGCACAGGGAAAATTAGATGATGCGGTAATAGCGTCTGACGGCTTCTTTCCTTTTCGGGACTCGATTGATTTGGCGGCACAAAATGGTATCAAAGCAATTGTTGAACCAGGTGGCTCAATTGGTGATAAAGAAGTAATCGAAGCTGCGAATCAACACAATATAGTTTTGATTTTTACTGGAGTTCGTCATTTCCGACATTAAACAAAATATAGATTACTAGGTTTTTGTCATACCGGACTTGATCCGGTATCAAAAATATCATTATTGTTAATATCAGCAAAGTTATACTATTAGTATAATAAAAAATACCGCAATTTTTTACTGTAACTGCTTGAAACAAAATGCGGTATACGGAAAATGGGTACAAGGTAGGGTAGTATTCCCTGAATGGGTTTCTAAATTGGGCATAAGATTGATTACCAAGTTAGTTGAGAATCTGCATTCGTAGTATATTTAGCATCCGATATCAAATTCTATTTCAGTATCTATATCGAATTCACATAAAAATGCGAGTACAGAATCTTTCCCGAAATCAATTTCATTATCATTCTGGAATATGTTCTTATGTTCAATCCCGAAATTGCTCACAGAATCATTACTACAATCGTTACCTATTTGAAGTTGATATAAAAAAATAGGTGCGACTCACAAATTCAAGTCGCACCTATAAAGTTTATTTGTTCCTATGGTTTTATTATCGTAAAATTTTTGCTCTCAACAAATACATCATTTAAATACCACTTGACCGTCCATTTACCAGCTCCACCATAGTTATACATTGATTTTGTATAATATCCCGGGTGCCAGTAAGTATTATCTGATTTTAATGTCAATGTATCCGTTAACCAAGCAGAACCGTCTGGTGCAGAAATTACAATTTTCCGCATCATACCTTTTTTACCAATCCAGTGAGAGATAAATGCTATTTCCGTATCTTGACCGACCTGAAACGCATTTTTGATACCGATAAATTCTGAATGGTCTTCGGTAATATAACCATCTTTATTTAAATCTAACCAATATTTACAGATGACAAATTGAGGTACAAGTTGTGTTGATTCATATTTCTTGTTGATATTAACTGTGATTGAATTAGTGTATTCATCATTTAGATACCATTTTGTCGTCCAGTTACCTAATCCGCCTTCGGACGCCAATGTTTTAACATTAAACCACCAGCGATAAATATATGTTGTGCTATCTTCAACTGTTGCCGTATCATTATCCCAGACATATCCATTCGGGTCATAGATTTTAATATTAATATTTTTCCCATAACTGTTATTCCAATAGGAAACAAAAGTAATCAATGAATCATCTTCAACTGTAAAAGTATCCTTTATTCCGATATATTCATCACGGCTCATATAATCATCAGCATTCTTATCTTCCCAATAATTACAGGCAAAGAAATCAGGTCCGGTTTCTTCTGTTGAACTGGATGAAGATTCAGATAAGTAATCGGTAAGGATAAAATTTTCGGCATGAACAAGCTCATCATCTAAATACCATTCCGCTTTCCAATCACCCGCACTACCAGCTTCAATCAAGGTAGATGGGTCAAACCACCAGCGATGAACATGGGTCGGCTCATATTCGACCTCAGCGGTCTTATTGCTATATAATGTTCCATCTGGTTCATATATTTTCAACCCAATCTCTTTACCCTTCTGATTATAGTAATACCCAACAAAGGTTATTATTGTATCTTCATCCGCATTAAATTCATCCGTTACATTGACAAACTCATTCGCATCTAAAAGCCCGTCGTTATTCGTATCTTCCCAATAGCTGCATATGAAGTAATCAGGTAGATCCAACGCTTTTGCATTCCTAAAACCCACTAAAATTCCGACTAATATTAATATTAACAATAAATATAATTTATTATTCACTTCTCCTCCACTCTTTAATTTATCCTAACAGATTTCGCGCAATTACAATTTTTTGTATCTCAGAAGTCCCCTCATAGATTTCCATGCATTTTGCTTCGCGGTAATAACGCTCAACCGCATAGTCTTTGGAATAACCATAACCGCCGAAGATTTGGACCGCCTCGCGTGTCACTTCAACCGCCATTGTTGCGGCATATAATTTTGCCATTGATGATTCCTGTGAGAAACGCGTTGCGCCTTTGTCTTTTATAAACGCAGCATTATAAGTCAGAAGTCGAGCAGCTTGAATTTTCATTGCCATCTCAGCCAGCTTTGCCTGAATCAATTCGAATTCTGCGATTGCCCGACCAAACTGTTTTCTTTCTTTGGCATAGATAATCGATTTATCCAACGCGGCTTGTGCGATTCCGACCGACTGTGCGCCAATATCAATTCGACTCACATCAAGTAGACTTAAAGCTAATTTAAAACCCTGCCCTTCTTGACCCAACAAATTCTCTTTCGGTACTTTGCAATCCTCGAATATCAACTCACAGTTATCGGTAGCTCGAAGTCCCATTAAGTCTTCATGTTTACCGATAGAAAAACCAGGACTATTACGGTCAACAATAAAAGCACTAATCCCTTTGCTTCCTTTTGTTTTATCCGTATTCGCAATCACAACAAACACATCTGCCTTACCCGCATTGGTAATAAAACGTTTAGTACCATTAAGAATATAATAATTTCCTTCTGGTCTAGCGGTCATTTCAAGACTACCTGGGTCAGAGCCTGCATTTGGTTCGGTCAATGCGAATGCGCCAAGTTTCTCACCGATTGCCATTTTCGGTAGATATCTCTTTTTCTGTTCTTCATTTCCCCAGTTTAAAATTGGGTAAGAGACTAATGAGTTATGCACTGCGACAATCACGCCAGTTGATCCACATGCTCTCGAGATTTCTTCAACCGCAACCGCTAAACTGACAAAATCAAAACCAGCACCGCCATATTGTTCGGGCACGACCATTCCGAGAATTCCAAGTTCGGCAAGTTTTTTAATATTCTCAGTTGGGAACTCACAGGTTTTATCATATTCTGCTGCCTTTGGTTCTAATTCTTCCTTGGCAAATTTTCGCATCATGTCTTGAATCAATTTCTGATTTTCCGTTAAATCAAAATTCATTTTTACTCCTATATCCCACGGATATCCACGGATGTATTTTCTTTCTTCTCATATAATCCGTGTTCATCAGTGGCTATTTTGTTTTCTGAAATATATCTGGTTTATCTGTCCCAGCTTGAAATTTTCTTATCATTTCTCTTGCAATAATTAGTCGCATTACTTCTGATGTCCCCTCACCAATTTCCGATAATTTAGCATCACGATAGAAACGTTCTACGGCATAATCTTTAGTTAAACTTGCCAGTCCGATTAATCGCATCATCTCCCCTGCTGCCCATGTGCCAACTTCTGAAGCATATAATTTCGCCATTGCCGCTTCTTGGTCAACACGTACACCAGCATCTTTTTTCATCGCCGCATCATAGACCATTAGACGAGCAGCATAGATGTGAGTTGTAACATCCGCAATAATTTTTGAAACTTGCTGCGATTTTACTGGATGTTTGGATAGCCATTCTAAACCAACATCCAAAGTACCTTGGGCAATACCTAAAGCATGCCCGCCAATACTGATTCTACCGCCATCTAAAGTCTCCATGAAGATTTTATATCCATCGTATTCTTGTCCTAAAATATTCTCTTTTGGAACGAAACAATCTTCAAATATAAGCTCAACCGTGTTAGAAGCAAGTAATCCAAGTTTGTGTTCTCTTTGCCCGATTGAATAACCCTTATAACCAGTTTCAACAATGAAGCACGTGATACCTTTTACCCCAAGTGATTTATCGAGTGTCGCGGCAACTACCACTGTTCCAGCATATTCGGCAGATGTGATAAAACGTTTTGTGCCATTCAAAATATAACCATCTGATGTCTTTTTTGCGGTTGTTTCGGTTGCTGCTGCGTCTGAACCGGCATTCGGCTCGGTTAGCCCGAATGCCCCAAGAATTTTGCCCGAGGCTAACTGGGTTACATATTTTTTCTTTTGTGCTTCAGTACCAAATCGGTAAATTGGATATGTACCTAATGAAGTATGTGCGCAAACTGTCAAACCGGTTGAAGCGCAAACCCGTGAAATCTCCTCGGCAGCAATCGCATAGCTTAAATAATCTAATCCTAACCCGCCAAGTTCTTTAGGATAAGGAATTCCCAGATAACCATTTTCTGCAAGTTTTTTGACAATGTCAAATGGAAAAATTTCTTTCTGATATATCTCGCTGGCATAAGGTAATATCTCCTTTCTGGCAAAAGAAGCAACTTGAGAACGGAAACTCTCATACCTCGCATCAATTCTCGGACCGTCAATCTGTAAATTTAGCATATTAAATATATAGTTTATCCGGGTCAACGTGTTCTCTTAGTATTTTTAATTCCTGCGCAGAAGGTTCGGGATTGACCGCAATTTTATCCGCAACCAGCATTTCAAATTCACTATTCTGAACAACCTGCTCTTTTGTTATACCGGGATTGGTTGCCAAAAGCATCATCCGTTTTGATTTATCGTCATAACCCATCACTCCTAAATTACTGACAACCCGATATGGTCCGGTGTTCGGTGGAAGCCCTGCTTCTTCTCTTGTCCCAGGTCCAGTCAAATAACCAGGAGTAGTCAGGAAATCAAGTTTTTTCACAAACCGCTTTGTATCATGCTGACGCATAATCGCGATTGTTTTCCAGCAGTGTGATGCAACATCATTGGCACCACCTGAACCTGGTAATCGGACTTTTGGCGGCCAGTACTTGCCAATCACCGTTGTATTCAGATTACCATACATATCAATCTGCGCACCGCCTAAAAAACCATATTCGATAAAACCACGCTGAGCAGTTTCCATCGCATCACAAATCCCACTGGCAATTAATGCTTTGTGGAATGTTCGCGAATCACCAACACCTAATGGCAGTTTATCTAAACTCGCACCCAGACCGCCAAACTCAAATGCAACTACTAATTCTGGTGCATGCATCTTTTTGGCTAAAGAAGCAGCAAGCATTGGAATCCCGGTGCCGACAAATGCGATGGTGCGGTCCTGCATCAAACGCGATGCAACACAGATTAAGAATTCAGTTTCATTATAATCAGCCATTAGCGACCTCCAATCATGCTTTCAAGTTTTTTAAGTCGATCAATACCGACAAGTTTTATGTAATCATCATGATTTTTCGGTCCATAGACATATTTATCCATATATGCTTTTGTTTTTACGATATCCTTAGAATCTTCAAGAAAATTCATCAGATGCCCCTCGTCACGCCAGTAATTATAGCACATTTCACCAGGGTGAGAACCATATGGTGCATGAACAACCGCATCAACCAAGAAAAATGGAATAATTGTATGCTCAGGATATTTTTTTATCTCTTCTGTATCAATAATCTCTTCGGCACTGACAATTAGTTTTTTAGATGCGCGGGCGAGTTCGAAAGCAAATCCGGAAATACCGTCAATCTGACAATTGCCGTATTTATCTCCCCGGTGAACATGTATTAAACCAACATCTAAAAATAATGCTGGCAACAAAGCAACCTTCTGACCCGTGAATGGACATTTGACAACTTTCGCTGAGCTATTTTTTAGTGTATCAGTTCCAAGCATTGATAATGTTGGAATAAATGGAATTCCCATTGCTGCTGCTTTGAATCGCCACGTAATTGCACCATTTGACCAATCGGCAGTTTTTACACGTCCACTCTCAACCGCCCGTCGCAAAATACTGGAAATTCCATAAACTTCCCACGCAATGTAAGTAATATCTAAAGTATCAACTAAATCTGCGGCTAATAATAAATCTATCTCGTGAATCCCTTGCCCGGCTAATTTTAGATGTTTTTTCCCTTGTCGAATTACTTCTCGGGTCAAAGACATTGGTGCCCGAACTGTGCCATAAAGCTCTGTGCCCAAATAATCGCCATCTTTGACAAATTTAGCAACCGCTTCCTGTTCGGTCATCAGTTTTGAAGTGAGCGTCTTATCTTTGTGTTTATGTACCCATTCCCGGAAACCCCAGACATCAGGTTTTTGGAATAGTTCACCTAAACCGGATTCTAAAACTTCCATAATTTCCTCCATCAATTAAAAATATTAATTTTTTCCCAAATTCTACTTACTTTATCATAATTACAAAAATATCAATTGTCAACCCCAGACATATATTGTCCCGATGAGATAAAATCGATTTGATATAAAATATCAAATTTTTTTAATCATCTAATATTGACTTTTTATTTAAGGTTTTTATAATCAGAATATGAAATATATTAATATTGGGATGATTGGAACCGGATATGTTGGTTTAACCACCGGTGCCTGTTTTGCTGAAATCGGTCACAATGTTATCTGCGTCGATTCTGACGAACAAAAAATTAAAATGCTAAACGCTGGTCAGGTACCGTTTTATGAACCAAATCTTGATAATCT
>CAIPLT010000081.1 GCA_903865935.1 Caldifarciminota bacterium | reverse complement strand
CCAAAGAAGACTTTACGGCTGAGCTTAATGGCTACATGTATCGTTATAATTATGAGCGAAGGCACGGCGGGTTGAAATATATTACTCCACTTGACAAGCTTTCCTTTATTGCTAATCTGTTACCGAAATTGTGAACCACTACAGCCCCCTAGGAAACCTACTATACTACTTACTAGGTTGCATAGTAAGTAACCTACTAGATTAATCGCTGACGTGACTATTCGAAAACTGAAAAATGTAGATTGCAAGGTAAGGTTGTTATATGAATCGACTACAAAGATTGTTGCGAGCAAATAAAACCATATTCGCAATGACAAAGCAACCTTATGTTTTATAATTTACAGGTCGACTATAACTCGTTTCGTGTCTTACTGCATAATGATTTATATCAAATCAAGTCCCGTAAATAATTAGTTTTTGAAATAACAAATTACCCTTAATGTGAAAAAATAAAATAAAATTATTTCTTACAAAAAATACATAATTATAATTTATAATAATTTGATAATCAATAAGATAATTAAAATAGCAAGCAATTTACTTTCGGTTTAACAAAATACTTGACATTTTGAATTATTTATTTAAAGTATATGCAATAGAGATAAATAATAATTAATTTGTGATATTAGTACTTACCTTAGATTATTATCAACAATACAAAACAGATATATAATAAAAGAAAGGATAAAATATGTTTTTGAATAAAATAACTTCTGGAGGATTTCATGCATAAAAATACAAAAATTTTTATTGGACTAATCGGAATTTTTATTTTTGTCGCGCTAACCCAGGCTGCGCTCATTACCGAAGGGTTTGAAGGAACCACATTTCCGCCCACCGGCTGGGATACTTTGAATTATAATACTTCTACGCTTTGGAATAGAAGAGCACCGATTGGTGGAGCGCATGGCGGTTCATATTCCGCATGGTTAAGAGAGCCCACATCTGGTTCTAATAATAATTGGTTAATTACGCCTAATATCGGAACGATTTCGACTGGTGATTCTGTGATATTTTGGCTTAGACAATATAACACGGCACAGGACGATACATGTTATATTAGAGTTTGTACAACTGCAACTCGTCGTGATACCACAACATATCGGGCATTGGCTGTTGCGGCAGTGAGCAAACTAAGCTGGCAGAGAAAGGCATTTAGTCTTAGTGCATATGTCGGTCACACAGCATATATTGCTTTCGTGGACAAAAATGGTGGTGGTGATACTTTAATACTCGATGATGCAACTTTTCAAATCAACGTTTTGGATACTTTCCAGTTGGTGATTGCGAGGGTGGGTAACGGAACCGGTACGGTGGCAAAAAATCCGACTTCTTCAACAGGATATTATACTTCTGGGACCTGGGTGCGCTTGACCGCAACACCGGGCACTGGTTCACATTTTGTTGGATGGAGCGGTGACTTGACCGGTAGCAATAACCCAGATTCAGTGTTGATGACCGTAAATAGAGTAGTAACCGCAACCTTTACATTGGATACATTATTATTAACCGTGAATACGGTGGGCAATGGAACTGGCAGTGTAGCAAAGCTTCCGAACCAGACCTATTACAATTATGGTAAATGGGTGCGTTTGACCGCAACACCGGGCACTGGTTCACATTTTGTTGGATGGAGCGGTGACTTAACCGGTAGCAATAACCCTGATTCAGTCTTGATAAATGTTGCCAAGACAGTGACCGCGAGATTTAATCAGGATACGTTTACGATTACGGCAAGTTCAGGGGCATATGGTTCAGTGACACCGACTGGTGTAACAAATGTGCCCTATGGCGGAAGCCAGCTTTACGATATAACGCCTAATGTTAGTTATCATACGTTAAGAATATTAGTTGATGGCAGTCCGGTTAGCGTCGCACCGACTTATACCTTTACTAATGTTACTGCTAATCATACAGTCAGTGCAACTTTTGGAATTGATTCATTCACGATTACCGCGAGTGCAAGCCCGCATGGTACGATATCACCGTCGGGCACAGTTTATGTGTTATATAATGCAACCCAGAGTTTCAGCATTAAACCAGATGAACATTGTCATATACTTAATGTATTTGTCGATGGTAGTCCAGTAGGAAATGAGACCAACTACACGTTTTCCAATTGTACAGCAAATCATACAATTCATGCTACATTCGCAACGGACTCGCTCAGCATTTCCGCAAGCGCGGGTCCGAATGGTACGATATCACCGTCCGGGACAATTTATATTACCTATGGTGGTAATCAGAGTTTTACGATAACACCGGCTGAGCATTATCACATTTTAAATGTGTTGGTTGATGGTAGTTCAGTAGGACGGGTAACAAGTTATGATTTTACCAATGTTACAACCAGTCGAACTATTGAAGCCAGTTTCCAGATTGACAGTGTTACGATTACGGCGAGTGCTGGTACCAACGGTACGGTTTCACCATTAGGAGTCATTCCGGTTCCGTATAATGGGAGTCAGTTATTTGCAATCACACCTTCTACCGGTTATCATACGTTGAGTATTTTAGTGGATGGTGGCTCGGTGACACTTGGACCGACTTATGAGTTTACTAATGTAACTACCACTCACACGATTTCAGCTACGTTTGGTATTGATTCATTTACAATCACTGCGAGTTCAGGAGCGAACGGTTCAGTAACACCGACTGGTCCAACAACCGTGACTTATAATGGCAGTCAGCTTTATAATATAACACCTAATACCGGTTATCATACTTTGAGTATATTAGTAGATGGAAGTCCAGTAGCATTAGCATTGACCTATTTATTTACTAATGTAACTGATAACCACACCATCAGCGCCACGTATGGTATTGATTCGTTTAATTTGACGGTAAGTATCGTTGGTAATGGTAATGTAACCAAAACTCCAGACCTAGCAATCTATACTTACGGTACATGGCTACACTTGACCGGAAATCCGGATCTCGGCTGGCACTTTGTTAACTGGACCGATAGCTTAACCAGTACGAATAACCCCGATTCAATTTTAATGAATAGTGATAAGGTTGTAACCGCACACTTTGCAATCAATACCTATACTTTAACCGTTAATAGTTCCGGTAGTGGAACGGTAGATAAAAATCCTAATCAATCAACCTATAACCATGGAACATGGGTACGACTTACAGCTATTGCTGGTACCGGTTGGCATTTTTTTGAATGGCGTGGTGATATTTCTGGCAATAATAATCCTGAGTCAATTTATATGAATAGTGCGAAAACGGTAACTGCATCTTTTCAAATTAATAATTATTCTTTAACAATCAGTATTGACGGCAATGGATATGTATCCAAGAGTCCCGATCTGTCAAGTTATAATTATGGGTCATGGGTACATTTGACTGCGATACCACAAATCGGCTGGCACTTTGTTAACTGGAGCGATGATTTGACCGGTAGTAACAATCCAGATTCAATATATATTGATGGGGTAAAAACGGTAATTGCTCATTTCGCAATTAATAGTTATGCTTTGACAATAAGTATTAACGGAGACGGCGCGGTTACTAAAAACCCTGACCAAACGACATATAACTATGGAACTTGGGTGAAGTTGACCGCGAATCCAGCAACTGGCTGGCATTTTCTTGAATGGCGTGGTGATATTTCTGGCAGTAACAATCCAGATTCAGTTTATATTGATGGTCCAAAAACAGTAACAGCAAACTTTGGTTTTAATACCTACACATTGACGATTATCACTAATGGAAATGGTATCGTTCAAATTTTCCCAAACCAAACAAGTTATAATTATGGCACCTGGGTGCTTTTAATCGCTGTCCCGGCAACTGGTTGGAATTTTGTTGACTGGAGTGGTGATTTGACCGGTGGTAATAATCCCGATTCAATTTACATCAATGGAAACAAAACTGTGATCGCAAACTTTGCAGTGAATACTTACCCATTGACGACACATGTTATCGGTAGCGGCAGCATAATCAGAAATCCTGATCAGTCGAGCTTTGCCTATGGAACTTGGGTACATTTAACGGCGAATCCTCAAACCGGCTGGCATTTTGTTAACTGGAGTGATAGTTTAACGGGCAGTAACAATCCTGATTCAATTTACATAAATGGTCCAAAAGTTGTGACGGCAACATTTGCAATTAATACTTATTCATTGACAGTAATTGTTGTGGGTAATGGTAATGTAATAAAAAATCCAGAACAGACAACATACAATTATGGAACCTGGGTACGCTTAACTGCAAACGCGGATGATGGATGGCATTTCGTAAGTTGGAGTGGTGATTTGACTGGTAGTAATAATCCTGATTCAGTATTGATGAACGACAACAAAACTGTAACAGCGAACTTTGGCATTAATACCTGCAACCTGACAATAAACATTTCTGGTAACGGCAGCGTAGACAAAGAACCAAACCAATCGAGTTATAATTACGGCACCTGGGTACAATTAACTGCGATACCCAATACTGGTTGGCATTTTACAAGTTGGAGCGGTGATTTAGTTAGTACTAATAACCCGGATTCAATCTATATGAATGGTAACAAAACCATTTCGGCAAATTTCTCGATATACACTTATGTATTGAATATAACAATTATCGGCAACGGTAATGTCATCAGAATACCGAACCAACCGACCTATAATTATGGTACCCAAATACAGTTAACTGCTGTTCCTACACGACGTTGGTGTTTTACTGGTTGGAGTGGTGATACTACTGGAAATAGTAACCCGATTTCTTTCTTCATAACTGCAGATAAGAATTTCACCGCAACGTTTGAGTCAGTTCCTTATCCGACTTGGCAACAACGAAAAAATATTTTAACAAATATTCTTGGCAAAGATGTCAGAGATGGTGGTGCATTAGTCGCTACCTCAGGTACTAAGGATGGTGGTGCGCTTTATGCCTTCCGGGGTAATAAATCTAATGAATTTTATAAATATACTGCAGACACCTGGGTAATTAAAGAATCAATCCCGTACGGTATAAAACAAAGTAATCCTACAAGAATTAACAAGAAACAGGTTCGCCAAGGTGGAGCGCTTTGCTATGATAATGTGAATAATATAATTTATGCAACCAAAGGTAATAATACAAAAGAATTTTGGGCATACTATGTCGATACTGTACTGACTACGACCGAAACTTTAGCGGGATGGAGGCCAAAACCATTTATTCCGTCAGATAAAGCTCTCCGGAACGGTTCAAGTCTCTTATACCATAATGGATTAGTTTATCTATTAGTCGGCGGACTAAATCGACAATACAATGATTTTTTTGTTTATAACCCGAGCGATAGTACTTGGACTGTGAAAGAAAAAGCGCCGATTGGTGCGGATGGTAAATCATACAAAGCGGGTAGTTGTATTGTTTCAGACGGCATATATATTTATGCATTAAAAGGCGGCGCAAAAATCAACGAATTCTATAGATACAATATTGAAGACAATAGCTGGACATTATATCCGGGCGATTCATTACCGAGGATTCATCCAATCATGGGTAATAAAAAGACTAAAGTGAAAGACGGTGCAGCGATGACAATGGCATATGGTAATATTTATGCAATAAAAGGTGGTGGTTCACCTGAATTCTGGAAATATACACCAGGTGCGATAAGACCATGGATGCCGATAGATACAATCCCGAAAGGTGTTCGAGGGAAAAAGGGAACACCCAAAACTGGTGCATCTCTAACATTCTTGAATGATACGATTTACCTATTAAAAGGTAATAAAACATTGGAATTATGGCGATATGGACCAATAATCGCTGATGCACAGACTGCCCGTACACCCATATCAGTAACCAATCCATCGATAATGAGTGAGAATAATACAAAAACTAAATGTGGTCTTAAAATATCTTCGAATCCATTTACAAAAATTGTAACACTCAACTATACAGTTACAATTTCGGGTAAAGTCTTGATTAAACTGTACAATACAAATGGTAGATTAATTGAAACGGTAAATGATGGGTATCATAATACAGGTACTTATACAACACGACTTTCGACTGATCATTTAGCTAAGGGTATATACTTCCTGAAATACAGTGATATGACAAATTCGAGCGAAATAAAGCTCATTGTCCAATAAACTATAAACAATAAGACTGGGGCAGGGATTTCCCCTGCCCCTTTTATTTGAGTGAAGATTTTACCGCTAAAACTATAGAGAAAACATAAAAGTAGTTAAACACTGAAACTACTGAAAAGATTGAAAGCACGGGCAGAAAAGACCTACTAGGTTACATAGTAGGTAACCTGGTAGTTCTATTACCCACAGGAACCTTTATGATTAGAATTATTTATTTCAGACTTGTTGAACTAGATATAAATTAACTGCTGGTTATGGTTAAATCGATTCAGCTAAAATTTCTGAAATGTCTTTGACTTCTAAGTTTAGATTCATAGTTTTAACGCTATCTTCAAACATAATCAGACAATAGGGACAGGCAACGGCTAAAATATCCGCACCGGTATCAACCGCTTGTTTGACTCGGATATCCGACATTCGCTCACCTTTTTGCCAATCAAGCCACAAACCGCCACTGCCCGCACCACAGCACATACTATCCTTTCGGTTAAAATTCTCAAACTCGACTAATTCCAAGCCAGGAATGGATTTTAGCACTGAGCGCGGTTCGTCGTAGATATTATTCTGACGACCGAGCGTGCATGGGTCATGATATACAACCTTTTTTACAACTGGTTTTGTCGGCTTTAATTTCCTGTTGGTAATAAGCTGAGCGAATATTTGTGTTGTGTGAATAATTTCAATAGTACTACCTAATTCAGGGTATTCATTCTTATATGTCGTATAGCAGTGAGGTGAAGTGACAATCATTTTTTTAACCTTTGCTTTGTCTAATGCCGAAATATTATTTTTAGCTATTTCCTGAAATATTTTCTCGGCGCCGAAGTTACGAATTGCCTCGCAACAGCACCAGACATCGTCTTTTACAACACCGAATAATGAATTTGTCGCTTTTAAAATTTTAGTAGTTGACTCCGCGACTCTTTTAACTTGTGCATCATACGCTGGAATACAGCATGGGAAATACGCGTATTCTAGTTCCGGTGAATATAATGGAACGTTCAATTTCTTTGCCCAGTTGTTTCTTTTGTCCGCTGAATCACCCTGCGGATTTCCCGAACTGTAGATTTTTGTTGTGATGTCTTTTAATGTTTTAGGTAATGCTTCGTAATCAATCAGGATTCTTCGGATTGCCCGAACGATGTCACCAATATTAACCCCCCGCGGGCAATATTCCAAACAGTTATCGCAGCCGACACAGCGGAAAAGTTCTTCAACTTCTTTTTCAATTACTTTTTTATCTTCACTTGCCATCACATTCCCGAGCTTGACATTATGCGGAATGCGGTTTACCAAGAAACTGACTTTTTCAACCTGAAACCACGGACACAAAGCAGTGCACATTCCGCACTGATAGCATTTATAAGCATCAGTGCCACCCAGTTCGATGATTGCGTCGCGGATTTCTTTGGTAATTGTAATTATACCCATATTATCCTTTCAGTTCTTTTATGCGATTGGCAAGCATTGGAACAATTTTCAGTAAATCACCGACCACGCCAAAGTGAGCAACCGAGAAAATCGGTGCTTCGGCATCTTTGTTAACCGCGATAATAGTTTCCGCACTTTTCATACCGCTGATATGCTGGAACGCACCGGAGATACCCAATGCGATATAGACTTTCGGTTTAACTGTCTTGCCAGACGAGCCGACCTGACGGTCTTTTGGTAGCCACCCGGCATCAATAATGGGACGGGTGCAGGCAAGCGTTCCGCCAATATCTTCGGCAAATTTTTCAATCACTGCTAAATTTTTCTGCTCTTTGATACCCCGACCAACTGCCACCAACACATCGGATTTTGTTATATCAATACCGGTGGTCGGTACTTCGCCGTATTCCAGGAACTTTGATTTTTCTAAGATTGACTGGTCAATATCAAAAGACACATTTGTTATATTTGCATTTAATCCTTTGATTGCCGATGACGAAGTGAGTATTTTTTCGAATGAACCGGTGCGAACGGTTACCATTGCCGGCAGTTTTTTGCTGATTATTTCCGCGGTTATTTTTCCGCCATACATTTGCCGCCGAATAAGCAACCGGTCAGGGCTGAGTTCGACATCAAAGATATCAGTTAAAAGCGGCATTGAAAGTTTGGTTGATAAATATGGGGCTAAATCGGTACCAAAACCAGTATGGCCAATCATAGTCAGTGTCGGCTTGGTCTCAGTTATAATTTTTTCAAGTATTGGTAGATATATCTGGTTATTGAAGTTATTAAGCAAATCATTTTCGACACAGATAATATTATGGCAGTAATTTTTGACTGCATCAGCGAAAGGCTGGCATTTGTCACTAAGAATAATACATGAAACCTCTTGTTTTTGAGTATTTGCAATCTGGTGAGCTAAAGTCAGCATTTCAAAGCTGATATCTTTTATCTGTGCTTCCCGGTGTTCGATCAATACTGCAATCATAAGCCCGCCTTTTCTCTGATGAGCGTAGCTAACTTTTCTGAGATTTCGTCATCGCTGCCTGATATAAACTGCGCTTTTGCTTCTACTTTGGGATTATACATCTGCTGCAATTCGGTCAGACTCTCAATTATTTTCGGGTCGATGTTCAGCTTTGCAGCATCAAACACATCGAGCGGTTTAGAACCAGCTCGTTTTATTCCGATAATTGATGGATAACGCGGTGTGTTAATACCAGTTTGAATAGTCAGGACTGCAGGTAGAGAGATTTCTTTTCGTTCCAATATACCGCCTTCTAATTCACGGTCAATCTTTGCTTTTGTATTGTCAAGCATTTCAACTTTGGTAACATATGCCGCAGATGGTATATTGAGCAGGGCAGCTAAACTGGGACCGATTTGCGAATTGCCATCATCACTTGCAATACAGCCAGTCAGAATTAAATCAAATTTGTTTTTTGATATCGCCTGATACAAAGCATAAGTACGGGTCCATGCATCACCTGTTTCAAATAAGCCATCAGTTAGACGAATAGCACGGTCAGCACCTTTTGCCAAACCCATCTTCAGAACTTCGTCAACATTTTGTGCACCTAAAGAAATTAATGTTACCGTACCGCCGTGTTTCTCTTTTAATAACAAAGCGGTTTCTAATGCATAGTTGTCCGCTTCATTAGTTGTATTGATTAAGCGCACTTTCAATATATTTTTACCCGTGCTGTCCACTCTTACTTCAGTTTCCGAAGTATCGGGTACCATTTTCAAACAGACAATTATATCCACTTTTTCTCCTTTCAATTATCAAGTATAAAATTAAAAAAAATCGTAGATATATTCACTTTATTTTTAATGATAATAGAAATTCGGCTAAAAATCAATATCCTATTTAACTTGACGAAATATTGCTCTCACTTATACTATAAATATAAATGAAGCACAGAAATGTATTATTGTTCTTAAGCTTGTTTCTTATCATTTCATGTTTTTTAGTGTTAGCCGATAATGTCAAAGCCAATTTATTCTATAACCAGAAATTATTAAAAAAAGCGAAAGGTTTATCTTATCAGACATTAACCGGACAACCATCAAATATTTTTTCGTATGAATCTAATTTGAAAATTGGAATTTATAATTACTACTCAAAAAACTCCCAACAGGCGGAAAAATATTTTATCAAAGCTGCAAAACTCGCCAGTGACAGTACTGAGAAGGCGTTCAGTTATTATTGGCTTGCCCGCAGTTATCTGATGCATAATGAATTTGAACGGGCAGCAAATTATTTTGCTCAGACACTCAGTTATAAAAAAAATCCATTGCCTGAGTTATTATTATTCTACGGTATTGCATTATATGAAACCGGTCAGTACAACGATGCTTTGAACTGTTTTCTAAATTATGAAAGCCAAAGTAAGACCGGTCTTCAACCAAAAGAGCTGCCGCTTTTTATCGGCGCTTCGGCTTTAGCCAATGGTGACATGGTGATTGCTGACCAGTACCTGGATAAGGATGAATTACTGAATAATTTAAGATATTATCCGATGCCCGCCTATTTATTAGGTTTGAATTACTATCTAGCTGGTAACAAAATAAAAAGCCTTGAAGTTTTAAAAACCGTTAACACGGATAGCTCATCACGCGAAATCAGACAGCGTGCGCACCTAGTAATGGGAGAAATTTATTCGGGAAGGGGAGAGATGTCAAATGCGGCAAATGAATTTGACGCGATTATTGATGATACAATTTCTAAATTTAAAGAACAAGCATACATGCGTTCTGGTATATCCTATTTCAAGCAAAATAAATTACAGAAAGCGATGGCAAGATTTGATTCATTAATATTAAAGTATCCGGATTCGAAACTGAACGAACTCGGGTTTTATTACAAAGGGCAAATTTATAATCAGAATCAGAAATGGTCTAAAGCGATCAGTGAATATCGAAAATTCTTGGCGAATTATCCAAAAAGCGCGTTAGCAGAACAAACCAGTATTTATTTAGGTCGTATCTTATTTGACCAGGAAAATTATAAAGAAGCGTCAATAGTTTATGAGGATTTCATAGGAAATTATCCTAAAAGTAAAAATCGAAGTGAAGCATTATACAATCTGGTGCAAACTAATATTAAGCTTGGTTATGTCGAAAAAGCTCAGACCAATGGACAAAAATTTATACGGGAGTTTCCGTCATCACTAAAAATCACTGAGATTCGATATAAACTGGGTGTACTCGAAATGAATAAAAATGACTTTACTTCTGCGCAGAGGCAATTTAGACTAATTACCGATGGTATGTATTATCCATACGCATTAAAGGAGTTAGGTGATATAAACTATTCCTTAGACAGTCTGCTTTCAGCACTTTCTTTTTATGATGCGGCTGAGAAAGTGTGTGTTGATACTTTGATTGATGAAGTAAGATATAATCGCGAACTAGTTTATCTAAAACAGGGTACATATAAATCTAATCTGGACATGCTCAAGGGATTTCTAACTACGTTTCCACAGTCACGAAAAGCAGCAATGGTACAATATGAAATCGCTCAGATATATTTAAATCAGGGTAATGCATCCCAGGCAATTATTGAGTTTGATAAAGTTAGGAATTTTGATTCGACCTTGCAATATAAACCATTAGCTGAACTGGGGATGGCTCAGGGTTATGTATTGTTGGGTAAAAAGAATGAAGCAGTTGAAAAGTATCTACGAATTGTTAATGATTTCAGTGCGGTATCATATCTACCATCGATAATGTGGTCGCTGGCAGTTTTATACGATTCGCTGCAGAAATATGATAGCTCATTTATATACTATAATCGACTGGTAAGTGAATATCCGAAAACAGTTCAGGGTGAAAATAGTTTTGTCGAATTAGCCCGGAAATATCGGTTATTCGGAGAAATTAATCAGGCGATAAAAGTGTTAGAGCAATATATCAACATATATCCAAATTCAAACAATTTACGTGCGGCATATTTTGATTTAGCTGCTTATTATCAAGAAATTGGAAAATTGACTTTAACCGAGAAAACACTTCAGCAGATATTTAACAAATATGGCAAGAGCGGAGACGGTTATGATAAATTCGGTAAATTGTATACACTGCAAAATAAATATTCACTTGCTCAAGCAAGTTTTATTAATGCGCATAATTATTATCTTATTGAGAAAAAAACAGAACTGGCAGCACTTTCTTTGTTTGAAGCGGGTAAATGTGCTATGAGTCTAAAAAAATGGGATAATGCCAAAGATTTATTTACCCGCTGTATGAATGAAACTCAGGATGAACGATTGCGTATCCAGTGCGAAGAACAACTAAGATAAATTCCCAATAAGTAAACTATACCGTAAAATTAAGTCTTGACACGGGTATTATAAAGTCTATCATATAATCGGAAGGATAGGTCGGGCGGTCGCTTCTATTTGCTGATTGTAAGTAGGGGAGGAAAGTCCGAACTCTCCCAGACAGGGCGCTTGCTAACAGCAAGGACCGATTTTTTCGGGACGGAAAGTATCGCAGAAACTACACCGCTGAAAAGTATCTCTTTTCAGTAAGGGTGAAAAAGTGCGGTAAGAGCGCACTATTCAGATTGGTAACAGTTTGGATGGACAAACCCCGCCCAGAGCAAGACCAAGAAGGAGCTACGAGAGTCTGGCTCAAATACTCCAGGTAGGTTGCTAAGAGTCTTTTGGCAACAAAAGACCGAGATTAATGACCGTTTAAACAGAATTCGGCTTACGAACCTATACTTCCATATGCAATAGATTTATTATTAAATAGAGATTGTAAGTAATTAAAAATAACTATTGACTAATTTATAATTTTTGCTATACTAAATATCTTATTTAATTTTTTTAGAATTAATAATTATGTTGAAAAAACAAGAAAAAATAAGGATTAAACTTAAGGCTTACGACCATCGGCTATTAGACCAGTCAGCAAAGGACATCGTTGACGTTGCGCGTCGTACCGGTGCATTAGTCTCCGGTCCAATTCCTTTACCAACTGACCATAGCTTATTTACGGTACTGCGTTCACCGCATGTGGATAAAAAATCCCGTGAACAGTTTGAACTCAGAGTACACAAGCGATTAATTGAGATTTCCGATGCAACGCGAGAGATGGTCGATGCACTGATGAAATTAGAAGTACCCGCAGGTGTTGAAGTGGAGATTAAATCGGCATGATTGGTTTATTAGGAAGAAAAGTAAGGATGACCCAGATTTATTCAAAAACAGGAAAGGTGATTCCTGTTACTGTGGTCAAGGCTGGACCTTGCTATGTTGTGCAGAAAAAAGAAGTCAAAAAAGATGGATATTTTGCACTACAATTAGGTTTCGAGGCGAAATCTAACGCTAATAAACCATATGCCGGACATTTTAAGAAAGTAAATATTGAACCAATGAAAGTTTTACAGGAGTTCAGAATTGACAGCGCGGAAGAAGCCGGTAAATATACAATCGGACAAGAGGTAAAAGCAGATATTTTCGCTGAAGGCGATACAATCGCAGTGCGCGGAATAACTAAGGGAAAAGGATTTGCCGGCGGTATGAAACGATGGAACTGGCATGGCGGCCCGGCAAGTCATGGTTCGACGTCACATCGTCGGATCGGTTCAGTCGGGTCTGGCACTTCACCAGGTCATCCATGGCGCGGCCGTCATTTACCTGGGCATCTTGGCACGGAAACGGTTACGATAAAAAATTTAAAAGTAGTAAAAGTTGAACTTGAGCAAAATCTGATTTATATCAAAGGTGCGATACCAGGTTCAGCATTAACTCCGGTTGAAATCAGAAAAGTATGAAAGTAGATTATATTGCTCTTGATGGTAGCGTGAAAGATAAAATTGATTTACCCGAATCAATTTTTAGCGTGGAACAAAACGATGGATTGGTTTGGGAGGCGGTATGCAATTTTATGGCGAATCAGCGACAGGGAACCGCGAAAACTAAAACCCGCGGCGAAGTGCGTGGCGGCGGTAAGAAACCGTGGCGTCAGAAGCATACCGGACGAGCTCGAGTCGGTTCAATCCGCTCGCCAATCTGGGTCGGCGGTGGCACGGTTTTCGGTCCGGTTCCGCGTGATTATTCTTATAAAATACCCAAGCAAAAACGACGAAAGGCTTTGTGTGTCGCTTTATCAATGAAATTAAAGAATCAAGGTATAAAATTTGTAGAAGATTTCGATTTGGCAAATAGTAAAACTAAAGAGCTGGTCAGCATACTTAAGACTTTAGGTCTATTGACTGGTTCAACCGTGATTGTGAAAGAAGCATGTTCTAAGAACATGGTGCTCGCAAGTAGAAATATTCCCAAATGTTCTATAGTTACCGCTAAAGATTTAAATATTTATGACTGCGTCGCATCAGACAATATCGTATTTACATTAAAAGGATTAGACGGTTTAACAAAACGATTTAGTGAAAGTGTGAATTAATATGCTGGATAAAACAAAAATTATCATTCGACCGATCGTCACAGAAAAAACCGAACATTTAAAAACCGACTGTAATCAATACACGTTCGAAGTCGCGCGCCGAAGCAATAAAGTTGAAATTAAGAAAGCAATGGAGAAATTATTTAATATTCATGTTGATAAAGTTCGGGTGATGAATTATGATGGCAAGCCAAAACGGATGGGAGCATTTACCGGGAAACGTTCGAATTGGCGAAAAGCGGTTGTCACTCTGAAAAAAGGCGAGAAAATAGCGAGTCTGGAGCGATAAATGGGAATAAAAACTTACCGACCGACACCATTAGCGCGACGTTACTACTCAGTTTCAACTTTTGAAGAGATTACGACGACCAAACCGCATAAGTCATTGTTAGTGCATCATACGAAAAATGGCGGTCGAAATAATCTTGGTCGCGTTACGACAAAGTATCGCGGCGGCGGTGAAAAGCGCCATTATCGGCTTGTCGATTTCCAACGCGATAAAATCGGAATTGAAGCAACTGTAAAATCAATCGAATATGACCCAAACCGCTCAGCTAGAATTGCACTAGTGTGCTACAAAGACGGGGAATACCGTTATATTCTGGCACCAGAAGGTTTAAGAGTTAATGATACAATTTTTTCCGGCAAAGAAGCGCCGATCAGATTCGGTAATGCGATGACATTGGAAGTAATTCCAGTCGGTGTCGAAATTCATAACCTGCAGCTTTACCCTAATTATAAATCATATTTAATCCGGAGCGCCGGTACCGCCGGTCAGATTTTAGCCAAAGAAGAAGGCCATGCAGTTATTAAGCTGCCGTCCGGTGAAATTAGAAAATTTTCTTTAGAATGTTTTGCGACGATCGGTAGAGTATCGAATCTCGAACACAAGGATATTTCAATCGGCAAAGCGGGTCGCACCCGTCATATGGGTATTAGACCGCGTGTGCGTGCGGTTGCGATGAATCCGATTGACCATCCAATGGGCGGTGGTGAAGGTAAATCATCGGGTGGACGCCATCCCTGTAATGAAAAAGGTTTTAGTGCCAAAGGCAAAAAGACACGTAAACATCATAAGTATTCTTCGCAATTAATTATTCAGAGGAGAAAGAAATGAGCCGTTCGACCAAAAAAGGACCATACGTCGATGAAAAACTCTTGAAGAAGATTAATGCAATCAGTGTAACTGGTGAACGCAAAGTTATCAAGACTTATATTCGACGCTGTCAAATACCGCCCGAATTTGTTGGTCACACGATTGCGATACATACCGGTAACAGATTTGTACCAGTTTATATAACCGAGCAGATGGTTGGACACCGGTTAGGTGAATTTGCACCGACCCGAACTTTCCGCGTACATTCAGGTCAGCGTCGCGAAAAGAAGGAAGGCGAAGAAGAGGCGAAAGCGTAATATGGAAGCAGCAGCTCACGCAAGATTTCAACGCGGTTCATCAAGAAAGATGGGACAAATATTAGCGCTCATCCGTAACAAGCCAGTACCGCAGGCGATTGGTATACTTGAGTTTTTGCCTAAATCGTCTAAGAAACCAGTAGCTAAAACATTAAAATCAGCGGTTGCCAATGTGATGGTAAAGGTCGGTAAAGCAAAAATCACGGAAAAGGATTTGTATGTTAAATTAGCAACCGCAGACGGCGGGCCACTGATGAAGCGTTTTCAGGCTGGTCCTAGAGGTTCGGCAGCAGCGATTTTACGACGCACCTGTCATATTAATATTACAGTAGCGACAAAGGAGAAAATTTAATGGGACAAAAGACTCACCCAATCGGATTTAGACTTGGTATTACTAAAGGCTGGAAATCAGCATGGTTTAATGCAAAACATTATCGTGATTACTTATTAGAAGATTTAAAAATTAGACGTTATATCGAAGCCAAATTAGCCGATGCGATGATTTCTAATGTTCGTATCGAGCGGGTTGTCGCAAAAACAACCGTTACAATTTATACTGCCCGACCGGGTATGGTTTTTGGTACAAAGCGCCAGGCTTTAGATGCATTAAGAGAAGAACTCAAACAAATTATCAAACGTGATGTGCAGATATTAGTTGAGGCGGTCAGAGTTCCGGAGCTGGAATCAAAACTGGTTGGTGAAAATATTGCCATGCAGCTCGAACAACGTGTTGCCCACCGTCGGGCAATGAAAAGAGCAGTAACTCAGGCAATACGGTTAGGTGCGCAGGGTATTAAAGTGATGGTTTCAGGACGTTTGGCCGGTGCAGAAATTGCCCGTTCCCAATGGTATCAGGAAGGTAGATTACCATTACAGACATTAAAAGCAGACATTGACTATTATTGTGCGGTATCCAAGACGATTTACGGCACGATTGGCTGTAAAGTCTGGATTTATAAAGGTGATGTTGCGCCGGAGGCGAGGTCGTAATTTATGTTAATGCCCAAGAGAATTAAGTATCGTAAGCACCATCGCGGTAATCGCAAAGGCAAGGCAACCCGCGCCAACAAATTAGATTTTGGTGAGTTTGGGTTACAGGCAGCTGAACCAGCATGGATTTCAGCGCGACAGATTGAAGCAGGCAGAGTCGCAATTTCCAAGTTCTTAAAAAAGAGCGGTAAATTATGGCTGAGAATTTTCCCGGATAAACCTGTAACCAAGAAACCAGCAGAAACAAGAATGGGAAAAGGAAAAGGTAATCCAGAGTTCTGGGTGGCAGTCGTCAAGCCAGGACGGATGATATTCGAACTCGAAGGATTAACTCACGAAGATTCAACCGAAGCATTAAGGCGGGCGGCAAGTAAGATGCCATGTAAAACTCATATTATTAAACGCGAGGAGATGGACTATGAAAGCTACTGAGATTCGGAATATGACCACAGACGAGATTTTACACAGTCTTAGCGATTTGCGGGATGAACATTTTAAACTGAGGATGCGGCGCACCGGTGAAGAACTGCCCAACCCGATTCGATTGCGCATGTTAAAAAGAGACATTGCCCGTTGTGAAACAATTCTTAAAGAAAAAGCATCAGAAAAACCTTCGGTTTCAGCACCAGAAGTTAAACCGGAAAAGAAGAGTAAATAAATATGATTAAGAGTATTGTTGGTAAAGTGCTTAGCAATAAAATGCAGAAGACAGTTGTCGTATTGGTAGAGCGACGGGTGCTTCATCCTAAGTATAAAAAATATATCAAGCGACGGACCAAGCTATACGCGCACGACGAGAAGAATGAAGCTAAAATTGGTGACAGAGTTATGCTTATTGAAACAAGACCATTATCAAAAACAAAACGCTGGCGGGTGAGCAAGGTTTTATGATTCAGGATTTTACCAGATTAACGGTAGCGGATAATACAGGTGCACGAATCGCAATGGTGATTAAGACTTTAGGCGGTTCGCATCGCAGATTCAGCTATCTCGGTGATATTATAGTTGTGGCAATTAAAGATGCCATGCCCAATGCGCCGATAAAAAAAGGTGACAAAGCACGTGCAGTGATTGTCCGCCAGAAAAAAGAATATCGACGCGAGGATGGAACATATATACGATTTGACGATAATGCCTGTGTATTAATTGACGAAAAGGGCGAACCCAAAGGCACCCGTGTTTTTGGACCGGTTGCCCGTGAAATACGAGACAGAAAATTTGCCAAGATTGTTTCGTTAGCAGCAGAGGTTGTATGAAGTTAAAAAAAGGCGACTTAGTAGAGTTAATTACCGGCGAAGATAAAGGAAAACGCGGTAAGATTTTAGAGATTGTCAAAGATAAGGATAAACACCAGACACGAGTAGTGGTTGAGGGTGCTAATCTGGCAAAAAAGCATAAGAAAACCCAGCGAGCCGACCGACCCGGCGGTATAATCGATTTGCCTAATTCCCTGCACATTTCAAATATTTCATTGGTATGCCCAAAATGCGGCAAGCTGGCTAAAATACGACGTGAAAAAACTGAAGGAAAAAGAACACGAATTTGTAAATTATGTAATGAGGCAATAGACTAATTATGGCACAAGCTGAAAAAACCGAGAAAAGCACGGAAAAAACAATTCCTCGTTTAAAAGAGTTATTTATTAAAAAAGTATCAAAAAATCTCACGCAGCGTTTTGGATATAAAAATATTCACCAGGTACCGAGAATTCAGAAAGTAGTAATTAATGTCGGTGCCGGTGAAGCGGTTGCTGACCCGAAAATTCTCGAAGTAATCAGCGAGGATGTCGGAACCATTACTGGTCAGAAACCGATTATAACACGTGCACACCGCGCAATCTCCGCCTTCAAACTAAGGGCTGGTTTACCGATCGGCGTCAAGGTGACTCTACGGGGCAACCGCATGTATGAGTTTTTAGACCGCTTATTCAATTTTGCCGCACCGCGCATTCGTGACTTTCGCGGATTCAAGCCGGATTCGTTCGATGGACGTGGCGGTTATTCTTTAGGTTTAACCGAACAGGTTATTTTTCCGGAACTGGAAGTGAGTAAAATCAAAAAAGTATTTGGCATGGATATTACAATTCTAACCGATGCCCGACATGATGACGAAGCAAAAGCATTGTTAGAAGAATTAGGAATGCCGTTTGAGAAGGGGAAATAATACAGTATGGCAAAAAGATGTTGGATTGTTAAATCAGGACACGAACCCAAATACCACGTACGAAAATATAACCGCTGCCAAAGATGTTTTCGACGACGCGCCTATTATCGTAAGTTTGGATTATGCCGACTCTGTTTCCGTGAACTAGCGCTAAAAGGCGAGATTCCCGGCGTCCGAAAGGCAACCTGGTAGGAGGAATAATGGACCAAATTGCTGATATGTTAGCCCGCATCCGTAATGCGATCACCCGTAAATACAAGGAAGTGCGAATACCCCACTCCAAACTGAAATTTGAACTCGCCCGCATTATGCTGGAAGAGGGCTATATCAATAATTTTATCGTCGAAGGCAACGAGCCTCATAAAAGAATATTTATCCAGTTAAAATATACCGAAGACGGCAAATCAGCGATTTTCGGCTTGAAACGGGTTTCTCTGCAATCGCGCCGTTTATATACCGGTGTTTCGAAAATCCCGAGAGCAATTGATGGCTTGGGTGTCACAATTGTATCAACATCAAAAGGTATCATGACCGACCGCGATGCCCGCAAAGAGCACGTGGGCGGTGAAGTTATCTGTCAAGTTTGGTAATCAGTTACACTTTTTATTTTCATAATCGACATTTTCAGGAGGTAGTATGAAACAATTTATTTTATTTTCTATTACACTGCTATTAGTGCTCGGTCTTTCCTGCGGTAATAAAGAAGGCAATGTTATCCGCATCGGTTTAATTATTCCTATCACCGGTGATGTGAAAACATTTGGCGAATCAGTCCGCAACAGCGTAATCCTCGCGGTCTCAGAAGCAAATGCCAAGGGTGGTGTCAATGGTAAATTAATCAAAATTATTTCTGCCGATGATAAGAATGACCCGACCGAAGCGGCAAATGCGGGAAGCAAGCTGATTAATCAGGATAAAGTCAAATTCGTTATCGGTTCAGTTGCATCAAAGTCATCAATTCCATTATCGGAAATCTGCCAAGAGTCAAAAGTTGTTATGATTACACCAACCTCAACCAATCCCAAAGTCACAGTCAGAGATGATGGCACACGAAAAGATTATGTATTCCGCGCCTGTTTTATTGATCCGTTTCAGGGAACGGTTGCGGCAAAGTTTGCTGTCGAATATCTAAAAGCGAAAAGAGCAGCTGTGCTTTACGATAAATCTAACGACTATAGCACTGGCCTTGCCGACTTCTTCAAAGATAATTTTACTAAGAATGGCGGTGTGATATCGATATTTGAATCATATGGCAAGGATGATGTTGATTTTTCCGCATTGCTCACCAAAGTTAGGGCAGATAAACCAGATATTTTGTTTTTACCTGATTACTACACCAAAGTCGGTTTGATTACAAAACAGGCAAGGGCACTTGGTATCACAGCAAAATTTCTGGGCGGCGATGGTTGGGATTCACCGGAAATGACAAAGATTGCTGGTGATGCAATCAATGGAGGATATTTCACCAATCATTATTCACCGCAAGACCCAAGACCCGAAGTTCAGGAATGGGTTTCAAAGTACCAAGCAAAATACGGTCAAAAACCAGATGCTCTGGGTACATTAGGTTATGATGCGACGAATTTACTGATTGAGGCGATGCGCGCTGCCGGAACAGAAAAACCAGAAGCGGTTCGCGATGCTTTGGTCAAAATGAGCAATTTTCCAACAGTGTCAGGAAATATTACATTTGATGCGTTCGGTAATCCGGTAAAAAGTGCGGTTATTCTTGAATACCAGAACGGAGAACAGAGATACGTAACTCAGGTGCAGCCATAAAATAATTTAGAATAATAAATATTATTATCAATTGCCGAGGTTAATCCTCGGCAACTTCTTTAATATTTAATCATGGGTCTGCTTGAACAAGTAGGTTACCTGGAAGGTCACCTACTAGGCTAACTAGTGGGCCAACCTATTAGGTGACCCACCCCCTTATCTGGTTAGGTTACTTAGATGGTTACCTGCCAGATAACTTACTCGGTCACTTAGTAGATTACCTACCAGAATGCTTAGTAGGTTACCTACTACGTCAAACAGAACCATGACTTAAAATTATTATTCGTGAGATTAGTTTAATTAGTGTAATTCGTGGTAATGTTGAATTATCAGAATTAGATTTCTTAATTGTGAATACTTGACAATGTAGGATAATCAGATATTATTCAAATAATGAAAGATTTATTGTTAGAAATCGGAACCGAAGAAATTCCCCCATCGTTTTTAGCACCAGCAAGTAATTTGCTTGAGGAGAAGTTTTGTCAGTTTCTGACTGACAAGCGAATTGCATTTGGAGCGGTGAAAAGTTTCTATACACCGCGCCGACTTACTATCCTGATATCGAATGTGAGTGAAAAGCAGAAAGAGGAAAGATTGGAAATTCAAGGTCCGCCCAGGAAGTTTGCATTTGACGAGCAGGGGAGACCAACCAAAGTCGCAATTGGTTTTGCCAATTCACATAAACTGAAAGCCAGCGATATTTATTTCAAACAAACACAAAAAGGGGAGTATGTTTTCATAAAGAAAAAGGCGGAAATAAAAACGATTGAACAGCTTTTACAAGATAATCTTTCGGGATTAATTACCGGTCTCCAATTTCCGAAAACGATGCGATGGGAAGCAGACAAAGTGAGATTTGCCCGACCAATCCGCTGGATTACTTTAATTTACGGGACAAAGCCGGTCCTGGCTAATGTCGCGGGCTTGAAAAGTTCGGGATTTACTCAGGGACATCGCAACAATACTAGGAAGAAAATCAGTATAACGAATGTTAAAAAGTATAAAGAGACGCTAAAGAAATATGATGTACTGGTTGATGCGGAAGACCGCAAAACATATATTAAAAAGCAACTGCATATTTTATCTCAAAAGGTCAAAGGCAAAACGGTCGAAGACGAGGAACTGATTGAGGAAGCAACTAATATCTGCGAGATGCCGAATCCGATATTATGTGAGTTCAGACCGGAATTTCTAAATCTGCCTGCGCCAGTGCTGATAACCGCTTTAAAAACACATACCCGTTCGTTTGCAGTGCGGGAAACAAAAACGAGTAAATTATCACCCTATTTTATCGCTATTACCAACACGCCAAAATGTGATGTGAAGCAAGTGAGATACTGGTATGAACAGGCAGTTGAATCAAGGCTTGATGACGCAAAGTTTTTCTATGATGAGGATGTGAAATTCGGTCTGGTAAATCGGGTTGAAGAAGAGAAGAAAGTAGTCTGGATTGAAGGACTGGGATCTTTGTTTGACAAAACCGCACGGCTTGAGAAATTAGTGGTCGTGCTGTCGCAGAGAATTGCTAATGTTAATAATAGCTTGCTTTTAAAATCAGCATACTTATCAAAAGCAGATTTACTGACTAATATGGTCAGAGAAAAAGAATATACTTCGCTGCAGGGGATAATGGGCGGTATTTATGCTCAAGCCGCAGGAGAACACGAACTGGTCGCAAAAATTATTGCTGAGCACTACCTGCCTAAATCAGCCGATGATAAATTGCCGGAAACTCCTGAAGGTTCGATTTTGAGCATTGCGGATAAGGTTGATAATATTGTCGGTGCATTCATTGTCAATGCGGTGCCGAGCGGTTCAAATGACCCGTTCGGATTAAGACGGCAAGCAATGGCAATTGGTGCGATTTGTCTGAAAAAACAGTTCTATTTTAATCTGTCAGAAATTATTGATTTAAGTTTTGAGTATTTTGGTGTAGCGCAGAATGATAAATTACTACAGACAATAAAATTATTTTTTATTGAACGAATGAATGCATTATTACTGGATAAAAAAATAACATATGACACGACCAATGCGGTTTTAGCAATAAGCGATATTAATACGCTCGACGCTTATGAAAGGGCAGTAGTACTCTCAGAATTTCGGAAACAGCCAGAATTTGAACCATTAGTCGTCGGTCAGAAACGCGTCAATAATATTCTCAAAGGAATTTCTGAATCGTTTTTCGTGCGTGAAGATTTATTAATAGAACCCAATGAACAAATACTGTTCAATCAGGCTAAAGCACTTGAAGCATCTTTGAATTACGAAGTGAGCAAACGTAATTACAAAAAAGGGTTGGAACTTCTATTGACATTACGTCCGGCAATTGACGGGTTTTTTGATAAAGTATTGGTAATGACCGAGGATGAAAATTATAAGAATAACCGCATCGGTTTATTGCAGTATGTCAAATCGCTCTTCATGAAAATAGCCGACCTCTCGGAAATTGTAATTTAAATAAGAGAAAATAAGGTGCGTAAATACGGTTGTCTTTTTGTATTATCCGCTATAGTAATAGCCGTAGTTTTCTTAATATACTTTAAAGCTAAATCACCCAAGACCGATAAAGAAATAGCCAAGAAGACTGAACATAAAACTGAAATAACAATCAAGGACAAAAAGATTCAAGTTGAAGTCGCGGACACCGATGAAAAAAGAGCGCTTGGTCTGATGTTCCGACAAAACTTGGAAGAAAATTCGGGCATGCTCTTTATCTTTGAAAAGAAAGGAATTTATCCGTTCTGGATGAAAAATACCGGAATTCCTTTGAGTATTGCGTTTATTGATGAAAATGACGTTATTATTGATATTTTAGAAATGGTTCCGAATCAGGAAGTCATAACTTATTCACCAACTGAGCCATTCCTGGTGGCATTGGAAATGAATCACGGTTGGTTTGCGGAAAACAGTATAAATATTGGCGATACGATGTATGGAATACCGTAAAAAAAAGTCAAGACTCAAAAGTCAAGACTCAAAAATCAAAATTTTTGCGCCAGCAAAAATTAACATTGGTTTACTGATCAAAGAAAAATTGCTGTCAGGTTGGCATAATATTGAAACTATAATGGTTCCGATAAAATTATTTGATGAGATAACAATCACTAAAAGAAAAAAAGGAATATTTTTCAAGACCAATGCAAAAGAACTGTCAGGGGATAAGAGTAATTTAGTTGTCAAAGCAGCACGCATATTTTTTGAGGCTGCGCATATTAAGAGCGGTGTTGATATTTACTTAAAGAAAAATATACCGATTGGAGCTGGAATGGGTGGAGGTTCGAGTGACGCAGCGTTTACGCTCTTGGGATTAAATACAATGTATGAAAATCATCTTAATTTTCAAAAGCTTTGCAAATTAGCAGTCAATATCGGTATGGATGTGCCATTTTTTCTTTATAAGTCAGCATGTTTTGCTAAAGGTCGGGGTGAGATATTAAAACCGATAAAAATTCCAAAACTTCATATAGTTCTGTATACGCCAAAATACGGGATTTCAACCAAATGGGCGTATCAGAATGTTGATAAGTGGACAGGTGCGGGGTTGACAGAGACCAATTTTTCCCTTATGATACTTAGGAAAAGACTTGTAAACAATGATTTACAAGGTATAAATGTATTAGTTATTAATGATTTTGAGAGTTTGGTGTTTTCAAAATATCCAGACTTATTAAAAATTAAGAACAAACTGCTGAGCAGGAAAGCATATGTTGCAAGTCTTTCAGGTAGTGGTAGTACTATATTTGCTCTGGTCGCAAAGAACATGATAAGAACAATAAGAACGGATTTACGAAAAGAAAATATTAAAGTCATATCGACTGAGAGTATATAATGTATTTTAATCGATTTTTAATAAATTTATTATAATGAAATTATGAAACGAAATTATTTGGGGCGTCGTCTAGTGGCAGGACCCAGGATTTTGGATCCTGTTGGGGAGGTTCGAATCCTCCCGCCCCAGTAAAAATGGTGAAACAAAATGCCTAAAATAAAAGTATTTTCAGGTCGGGCAAATATCACATTGGCACAAAAGATTTGTGATAAGCTGGGTATCGAACTCGGTAAAGCAAGCATACAGGATTTTGCCGACGGTGAGATAAAAATTAAGATTGAAGAAAACGTCCGTGGAATTGACGTATTTGTTGTGCAACCAACGCTTCCGCCCGCTGAGAATCTTTTAGAATTATTATTAATGATTGATGCGCTGAAACGGGCATCGGCGGAAAGAATCACTGCAGTTATTCCATATTATGGATATGCCCGTCAAGACCGCAAAGATGAGCCGCGAGTACCAATTTCAGCAAAATTAATTGCTGATTTGATTGTGACCGCAGGTGCTTTAAGGGTTTTAACCGTGGATTTGCACGCCGAACAGATTCAGGGATTTTTTAATATTCCGGTTGACCATTTGTATGCAACTCCGGTCTTGGTAGATTATTTTAGTAAAAGCGATTTGTCAAATTTATCAGTTGTTGCACCCGATACTGGTCGTGCTAATCGGGCACGTGGATTTGCTAAACGGTTAGGCGATAATATCCCGATTGCGGTCATTGACAAGCGACGTCCGGGTCCTAACGAAGCAGAAGTTGTAACCGTCATCGGTGATGTCGCGGGTAAAGATCTTTTGATTTTCGATGATATTATTGACACCGGCAACACATTAATTGCCGCGGCAAAGGCACTCAAATCACATGGTGCTAAAAAGATAATTGCTTGTGCGACGCATCCGGTCTTTTCAAAAAATTCGGTTTCAAAACTGGAAGCGTCATCAATTACCGAAGTTACGGTAACAGATACGATTCTGTTGGCACCGGAAAAACAAAGCAAGAAAATTACCGTGCTATCGGTTGCCGGTTTACTGGCTGAGGCAATATCAAGAATTCACAAAGGTGAATCGGTAAGTTCATTATTTATATGATAAAAATATACTATTTGTTAATAGCTAATATGGAGGCGTATGGAATACAGACTTAAAGTTGAAGAGAGAAGCGCATCAGGAAAATCAGCAAATAAAAAGATGCGTCGCCAAGGTGTTGTACCTGGTGTTATCTATGGACATGGCGATAAGGCAGTAAATCTGTCAGTTAACGAGCATGATTTTACAAAGCTTTTGGAAACAATAAAAGGTCGCAGTCCGATTATTGATTTGACGATTGGTGATAAACCAGCAGTAAAAGCGATTATCAAAACGATGCAGCGAGAAGCGATGACTAAAAAGGTCATGTCAGTCGACTTTCAAATCATTCATGCCAAAGAAAAGATAACCTTGAGCATTCCGGTAATACTTAAAGGTAGTCCGATTGGTGTAAAAGATGGCGGTATCTTAGACAATCCATTACGGTCAATTCCAATCCGCTGCGAAGTTTCCAAAGTACCAGAACATATTGAAATTGATATTACCGACTTGAAAATGGGGCACAGCATACACATATCTGATATAAAGTTAGAGGGAGTTGAATTCGTGTTCGCATCTGACGCACCAATTGTATCAGTACTTGTACCGCGTAAGGTTGTCGAAGAAGTTGCTGCGCCAGTTACTGAAGAACTCAAAGAACCAGAAGTGATTACGGAAAAGAAGAGAGAAGAGGAAGAAGAGCCTGAAGAAGGTGAAAAGAAGAAGAAGCCAGCAGCTGAACAACCAAAAGAAAAAGAAGCAAAGAAATAGTTTGACTGTATTTGGTTTAGGTAATCCTTTCCCTAAGTACAAAGATACGCGTCACAACGTAGGATTTATGGTTGTTGATAGACTGGCAAAAGACTTGGCTGTACGATTTAAACATCACTCAGCTTATCATGCTGCACATTCGAATAAAAGCAACATGACTTTAGTAAAACCAATGCTATATATGAACAACTCGGGAATCGCTGTGCGAGAATTTTTACAGACATCCGATAATCCAGACAATTTTATTGTTGTGTATGATGATATCGCATTGCCTTTAGGAAGAATTAGAATTCGTGAAAAAGGCAGCGGCGGTGGTCATCAAGGTATGGCTTCAATAATATATCATTTACAGACAAATAATTTTCCACGTCTCAGAGTCGGTATCGGAAAACCGGTGTCAGATATTGGTGCTACTGAATATGTACTGGAGAAATTTTCACGACCGGAAAAACAAATACTTGATAAGACAATTGACAATGCCTGTTCTGCATTATTGATGATCGAAGAACAAGGTGTCAAAATGGCAATGAATCACTATAATTCAATATCATTTACCACGGAAATGGATGAGGGAATAAAAAAATGATGAAGATTGGATTGGTTGGATTACCGAACGCAGGGAAATCTTCATTTTTTAATGTTCTGACCAAAGCCAATGCGAAAGTCGAACTTTATCCATATACTACGATTGATAAGAATGTCGGTACGGTCATTGTACCAGACGAACGACTGCAGATAATTGGTAATATAATAAAACCAAAAGTCCTGACTCCAGCAACAATTGAATTTATTGATATCGCAGGATTGGTAAAAGGGGCTCATCAAGGCGAAGGGTTAGGTAATAAATTTCTTGCCGATATTCGTGAAGTTGATTTGATGCTTCACATAATTCGTGATTTTGAAGACGAGACTATCCCTCATATATATAATACAATTGACCCGATACGCGATTTAGAAATTGTTGAAACTGAACTGGGATTAGCTGATCTGGATATTATTAAGAAAAACACCGAGACTCTTAGAAAAAAGGCGGATAACCCGGAAGAAAAACATCGGCTAGCTATTTTAGATTATATAGAATCACAGTTAATTAAAGGATTATTTTCTATAAGTATTGAACAAGCCGACCGGCAAATGTTAAAAGACCTGAACCTTTTTGCGATGAAACCAGTCATATATACATTTAATTGTTCGGATAAGAATCGAACCGACATGTCGAATCTGACTTCATTGAAGAACAAAGACACTTTTCTTTTTTCTGCTCTATTAGAACAGTCACTGGATGGATTTGAAGATAACGAAAAGAGCGAAATGCGGCAAAGTCTGGGATTGGCTTCGGATGGTATCTCCGGTATTGTTGAAGCATGTTTTAAAAAGTTAAACTTAATACGATTTTATACAATAAAAGGAGATGAAAGCAGAGCTTGGTCAATTCCCCAAGGTACTCATATTGTTGATGCCGCGGCAAAAATTCATAGCGATATGGCGACCGGATTTATAAAAGCCGAAGTGATTGCTTTTTCAGAACTGCAGAAGATTGGGAATTATCACAATGCCAAGGAAACCGGTCATGTCCTGATTGAAGGAAAAAATTATATCGTCAAAGATGGTGATGTAATTCTAATAAAGTTTAGTGCACATTAATAATGATTTTAATAATAACTTATTTTAGGAGGAAAAATGGATAGAAACTATGAAGCAATATTCGTTATATCTTCAAAACTTTCAGAAAATGAAATAAAGGATATCACGGAAGAATTAAAGAAAATCATCGAGTCGAAAAATAACGCCAAAATTTTAGAAACTCTCGTCGAGCCACGCCAGTTTGCATATCCGATAAATAAAGAAACGAAAGGGACATTTATAACTTACAAATTTCAAGGACCACCAGAAACAATTAGCAATATCAAAGGTGAAATTAAACACCGGGAAGAAATTTTGAGAACCACATTTGTTAAAAAGGAGTAAATATGGCAGACATAAGATTGGGAAATCTGAATTATATTGTCCTGATGGGTCGCTCGGTACGTGAACCAGAGTTAAAGTACACGCCGAAGGGAAATCCGATATGCAATTTTTCGATTGCGGTTAATCGCCGGTATCAGGATAAAGCGACTCAAGAATGGAAAGACGAAGCAAGTTTTTTTAATTGTGTCTCGATCGGGCAGCAGGCGGAACGTTGCGCGGAACGGCTAAAAAAGGGTAGTGCAATCATTGTTGAAGGTACTTTACGCAGCCGGTCCTGGACAAGCCAAAATGGTGATAAGAGAAATACAGTTGAGATTTTTGCGAGACGCGTTCAGATACTTGATAAAATGGGTAGTGAACCAGAAGCGGGAACGGTTCCAGAACCTGAAGCAGAGGAACAAAATATTCCGCCAGAAAACTTAGACGATTTACCGTTCTAAAGTAATATTTCATAGTGATAGATAGTAAGATATGTTATTATAATTTAATTTTATTCTATCACTCTACAGTTTTATCTAATCAGCTTCCATGAACCAAACCATTGCACAGAACCTGCGAGTATTGGCGATCGTTCCAGCGTATAATGAAGAAATAACAATTCAGTCGGTTGTTCAGGAGATTGTTGACAAAGTTCCGGGTATAGTTGTATGCGTAGTAAATGATGGGTCGTATGATAATACTGCCGATGTGGCAAAGAAATCTGGCGCAGTTGTGATTTCACATCCTTTCAATATGGGAATTGGTGCGGCAGTTCAAACCGGTTTTATCTACGCAATTCGTAATAATTTTGACGTCGCAGTGCAGGTTGATGCTGACGGGCAACATGATCCGTCATTTATCATGAAGATGGTATCTGATTTAACGCAGATGAATGCGGATGTTGTTTCGGGTTCGAGATTTATTAAAAAAGGTGGTTATAAATCGTCTTTTTTACGTCGCATTGGCATTGTGATTTTTGAAATCATTAACCGATTAGTTGTCGGACAGAAAATTACTGATAGCACATCGGGTTTTCGCGCTTTTAGCAAGCGTGCGATTGTCTTCCTTGCCGATAAGTACCCGGAAGATTATCCAGAACCAGAAGTATTAATAATTCTTAAGAAGAACGGGTACAAAGTAATTGAAATTCCAGTCGAGATGCGTAACCGGCAAGGTGGGCAGTCATCAATCAAAGGTTATAAATCATTGCATTATATGGCGAAAGTCATTTTGGCAATATTGATGCAATCAGTGAAAAGAGAGGCAAAATGAAGCAGATACAAATAATTGCGTTTCTTGCTGCTTTAACAATGTTTGTGTGTATTCTTGAGCTTATTCGCAGAAGGAAACTGAAAGAGCGTTTTGCATTATTATGGCTTATTGCCGCGATTATTTTAATCATTTTTTCTTTATGGGGAAGATTGCTCGAAATTTTAGCTAAAATAATGGGTATTTATTATCCGCCGTTAGTTCTTATTCCAATAATCATTGTTATTGCAGTTGTGCTTTTTATATATTTTTCCATTATTGTAAGCGATCAATCGGAAAAAATCAAAACATTAGCTCAGAAAATTGCACTGCTTGAAGAAGAAATAAAAAGAGATAAAAATCCGAACTAATTTTTAAATATACTATTGATTATAATAGTAAGCATGGTAAAATGAGATTATGATTAATTTATCAAAAAATCTAGCCGCAGTAATTCAAGTCGGGATTTGCTATATAATCATTGCATCGGCGCAAGCTTTGTGGAAACTAGGAGTTATAAAATTAAGTGGAACCGCCAAATTTACATTTAGCGCACTTCCCCGTTATATCAGCTCCTGGTATTTCTTATTAGGCGCAGGTCTCTATGTTATTGCCACTGGACTGTGGATATACATATTATCAAAATATGAATTTAATTTAGTTTATCCGATGAATGCACTAGGTTATATTTTCGCAGTATTTTTGAGTTTATGGCTTTTTGGTGAAAGCATACCATGGAATCGTTATGTAGGGATTGTTGTAATAATAATCGGTGTTATAATTATTGCGCTTAAGTAAGCATATGAAGAAGAAAAATATTAAAAAGCCAGTCGCAACTAAAAGAAATTTACCAAAAATTCCATGGTTACCGATACTTATTGGAATTGGTATATTGTTATTAATACTACTTTTTGACCCAAGGACATTTTTAGGCGGAGACAATTGCCATTATATGAGTCTTGCCCAATCGATTCTACATAAACATTATCGGACTGAAGCGTTTATCGGTGCGCCACCGGAAACGGGTGTGACTCCTGGGTATCCTTTTATTTTAGCTATTTCATTGGCGACTTTTGGTCGAACTTTTATACCGGCAAAGATCTTCTCTTTTGTTTGTTTTCTCACGTCATTATTGATTTGGTGGAAGCTTTTTAATCGGCAGGGAATTGACAAGCGGGTTTCAATCGGGTTTCTTGCATTTGCCGTAATAAATCCTTTGATTTCGGAGTTTTCACACTGGGAGCTTACCGAAGCGCCGTTTATGCTCATATCATCAGCTGCGATTCTATATTACTTAGTCTCCTTACAAAAAGACAATAAGCTTAACTGGATAATCACGGCAATATTAGCGGCTGCTTCATTTTATATGCGGGCAGCGGGTATCGCGATTCCGATTGCGATTGGTTTTGCATTGTTATTGCAACGAAAATGGAATCAATTTTTTATTTATTCGATAGCAGTAGTCGTGCTGGTTTCACCTTGGCTCTTACGAATGATGACAGTCGGAAAGCAAACCGGTGGCGGTATTTATTTGCCTCAATTTTTCTCGAATCCCGATACGGGCGAAACATTATCAATGGGTGGGTTTATTGCCAAAGCGTTCAGAAATCTATCACGTTATTTATTTGTCAACCTTCCGACGATGTTCTTCCCGATTGGTCAGGATAATTTTGTAACAAAAGCATTTCTTGGTTATTTAATTGGCAGTGTTTTTTCTATCTCAATACTAATCGGTGTTTTTAATAATATTCGTTCTAAACTGAGCGTATATAGTTTGTATATTGTAATAAGTATATTGATTCTGATTTCATTTAGTGAGCAGGCAGCAATTGTTCGGTATCTGGTTGTGATATTCCCCTTTATCGCCGTTCTTCTATTGTTAGGTTTAGAAAAAATCTGGAAAAAAATACAGACAAAACCAGCTTATTCCTTTGGTATTATTTTGTTACTTGTAATACTTGCATTACCCAGTTATTTCAAAGCCGAATCTGCTAATCGTAGTGTTCTTTCACAATATTTAAAAGGTAATAAGTATGCTGATTATGGGGCGAATTTTGTCCGTTTTATTGAAGTAAACGAGTGGATAAAAAGTAATGATAATACTAATTCAGGTGTAATAAGCCGTAAACCGACACTAACTTGGTGGTACTCTAATCATCCTTCCAAAGGTTATATTTGGCGGACTGATGTCAAGCAAGTGAAAAATGACATTGATACGAGTGGTGCAAAATTTGTGATTGTTGACCAGATATCCGGGACTACGCAACAATATTTAATACCGACAATAAGAGCTTTCCCACAAAACTTCAAAGTGCTGTACGTAACCCAGCGACCCGAGAATTACGTACTTGAATTTATCAGGAATCCTTAGTTCTATTTTTTAATCTCGACAATTTTTCTTTTTGATTTCAATCCAGAAATAATTACAATCCGAGATTTAGGTATATCGAAATATTCGGAAAGTAATTTTATTACTGCAATATTAGCTTTATTTTCGATTGGTACTGCTCGAACATGGATATCATAACCATTTTCAGTTTTCTCTATTTTATCCAATCGTGAATTTGGTTTTACAGTTATTGAAATCCGCATAAAAATTAGAAGCGATAGGTGATACCGAAAATCAAGTAATTTATCAAGGTGAAATTATATACTTGTTCAACATTGGCTCCACCTTCAAGGATTCGATAACCTAATCGGATATCAACATTTTTGTTCATATTATACTGGATGGCAGTCAATACATCTTCAGCTCTTCCTTGCGGAGCACCTAAGGCATCACCATTCAATAGAAAACTCAGTGCATTGGTAAACATCCATTGGAAATTAAAGTTAATTATCGGTACAAAACCGACGTTGGGCTTTCTTGATATTGTATCTGCGCTTTCCAGTGTTATTGCTGCATCTCGAATTTTAGCTGTGAAACCGAGGCCGAATTGCATTTTATCATTTTGGATGAAATTATAGCGATAAGTAAGGCGGTATGAATTAAACATATAGGTTGATTTCAAAGGAGTATTAGGAGAAAAAGTGACACCTTCAAATTTTACCGTATCATTTACTTGTCCCGACCCATACAGTTTTAAGGGTGCGTACAATGCGGATATCGTGTGTTTCTTATTAAATGTATAGGTGAGTCTTAAACGATAAAAAAAGGCAGGGTCAGTTTTCAGCTCTTGTGACAAAGATATTCTGGTACCAGTACTTTTTGGAATCTGGACATCATTATATCCACTAAACATGACCCCGGTTTCTATATCAACGAAGGGTTGTGCCAAAACCACTGGAATATTAATAAAGAGCAAGGTAAATGATAAAGCTGTTAATAACTTAATATTTTTATTCATAAATACTCCTTGTTATATTTTGATAATTTATAATAATTTTAAAAGATTTTGCTATTTGAAAATCATAACGTTATATTATATAAAAAAAATTGAATTTCACAAGAGCATTAAAGTTAAAATAGTTGACATTTAAAGGTTATGCGAGTAAGATTTTATCTTATGAAACGCATATATTTATTGACATTAATTTGTATACTATTAGTGAGTTTTTCCTGTAAAAAAGCAACAGTAAAGACCGAAATAACCTTCTGGCATGCGATGGGCGGACCATTAGGCAAGACGCTCGAAAATATGGTCTTGGGCTTTGAGAAAGCCAATCCGGATATCAAAGTTACATTGGTCGGAATGGGTGATTACAGTGCTTTGGCGCAAAAGCTGATGGGTGCGATTTCGGTTGATAATCCACCGACAATTGCCCAAGTGTATGAATCATGGACAACACAATTTAATGCTCAAAATCAGTTATGTCCGTTGGATTCTTTTGTGTATGGTCGGTCGGGTTTAACTCAGGAAGAAATAAATGATATGTATGCGGTTTTTGCCGAGAATAATAAATGGGATGACAAGTTTCTGACTTTTCCTTTTAATAAAAGTGTACCAGTCTATTTTTATAATATTGCGATGTTTGATTCCAATGGCATAAAAGAATTTCCCAAAACCTGGGACGCTTTTCGTGCTGCGGTCAAACAAATAACCAAAGTTTCCTCAAAAGGTGGGAAACCTGAAATATATGGAACCGGCGGCGGTGTCAACTCGTGGCTTTTCGGATGCATGTTATATCAAAAAGGCGGCCAGCTGCTGGATGAGACAAAAAAGAAAGCAATGTTCAATTCGCAAGCTGGTGTACAGTCTTTGCAGTATATGATTGATTTGATTTATAAGGATTCGTCAGCTAACTTTACTTCGGGATATGAGCCACAAAATGATTTTCTGTCTGGTAAGCTAGGAACAATTTACGGAACAATCGTATCCTGGGTTTTTATGAAAGACAAGATGAGTTTTCCTATAGGGATTGCACCTTTGCCGTCATGGGATAAGAGGGCGGTTCTGAGTTACGGCACCAATATCTGTCTGTTTAGAAAATCAACTCCCCGGCAGAAAGAAGCGGCATGGCGGTTTATCAAATGGTTCACCCGACCAAAACAGCAGGCACGCTGGGCGAGCGAGACTTTCTATGTGCCGGTATGTAAACAAGCGTTAAATGAACCAAGTTACGCAAAATTGTTAGGCGAAGTCAAAGGATTAAAAGAAGCAGTTGAGCAGTTGAATTATGCAACATTTGAACCAAGAGGAGAGGAATGGTTTGCGGGTCGCCGTTATCTGGGCGATGCAATGGAAGAAGCCTTGCGGCTTAAAACACTTCCGCAAAAATCTCTGGACAATGCTGCAATAAAATTAGAAAAGGAGTGGAAATGACAAGTAAAAAATCAAAGATACAAATTTTATTAATCGCAGTTTTTTCACTATTATTTATTAATATGCTGAGTGCACAGATAATTCCGATTGCCGATGCGATTGTTGATGCAGACAGCAATGGTATTCCGGACCGAAGAGGAACTTACGTCCAGATAACCGGTATTGTTACTGTGCCATCAGGTGTATTCTCAAAAACCCAGCTCGATATTTATGTGCAAGATAACACAGCCGGGGTTAATGTTTTTAATTATTCAATTATTCCAGTGGCTTTAGGTGACAGTGTTATTGTTAACGGGCAAGTTTATTTTTATCGGGGTAAGACGGAAATCAGTTATGCAACAGTCACAATTGTTGATCCAGAATCAACATCTCATCGCCCGTTGCCAGAACCTTTGCCAATAACCTGTGCAATGATGAATCGTGAGCCGTATGAAGGCATGTTAGTCAAAATTAGCGGTGTTACAACCACCGCATTTCTATTGACCGGCGATGCGAATTTTATGTTAATTGACGGTACGGGTAGTAGCACAATGCGAATTGATGCTGATGCCGGTATTGCGGGGCTAGTGATGGTTCAGGATACTTTTACCGTGGTCGGGATCAAAAGCCAGTATACATCAGATACATTCCCGCCGGTTAATTCCGGTTACGAATTTTTCCCGCGGTTTCGCACTGATTTTTCCAGGAGCTTAAATAGTTCTTTGCCGTTATTAACAATTGAGGAAGTACAAAGACCGGGCGGTGATGGTTATTCATCTTTTTACGAAGGGCAGTTTGTTAAAGTGCACGGCCGAATAACCGGTCCGTCGTATATTTTTACCAGCGGTTCGTCAAAGAGTTTATATATTCAGGATGCGACGAATGGTGTGAATGTTTATGCGCCGACTTATGATGCAGCAACCGCAAACTGGCTTGATAGCTGCGGAACCGAATGGGAATGCATCGGTCGAGTTACCGAGTATGACGGTCTGACCGAAGTTGCCAACGGTGTTATAACTTTATTGGATTCAACGATGATTCCGGTCGCTTCGCGAGAATTACCGTTCAATACTGCAATCTCCGAAGGAATGGAAAGCAAATTGATTACAGTGACCGGTTCTGTTATTACTGACCCTGGTGCAGCGGGCGGCGGTATGAATTTTACGATTAAGAACGGCACGCCAGGAATTACTATCCGAGTTGTTGATAATGCGGGTATCCTGACCAACTGGGTAAAGAAAAATCTGCGGGTGCGTGTTACCGGTATTGTCGGTCAATACACGACAACCGTACCGTTCAGCACCGGTTATCAGGTGATGCCGCGTTTTGGCTATGAGCTGGTTAATCTCACCGAATCAATGCCGGCAAGTCAGGCGCTGCGTATTGATACAGTATATCCTAATCCATTTTCACCAAATGACCCAGACCCATTATTGCAGTATGCGAGAATCAAAGTGAACTCGCCGATTAGTTATAAGCTGTATTTAGATATTTATGATACCGAAGGCAGATTGGTGAAAAACCTGCTGAACAATCAGCCGGGCGGTTATTATGAGCTGAACTGGGACGGTAGGGATGATAATCAGGAACCTTGTCCAATCGGTATCTATATACTGAACCTTAAAGCAGTTACTGCTCAAGGCAAAGATATCGCAGTCCGTAAACCAGTCGTGGTGGCGACAAAATTGTAATGAAATATCAAAAATCAAATTACAAATCAAAATTCAAAAAGAAATATTTTTATATATTGAGTTTTACCTTTTGCCTTTTGAGTATTGAGTCTGCTTTTGGTATCTGGGGCATTACACAGGATATTTCAACACGCGGCGCGGGGAATGTAGGCTACACCGGTTTTCTGACTTTACCATTATATTTAACCAGCCAGGCAAAAAATGACGCTATTTTGACCGGTTCAGATGACAAGTTCAGAACTTATGGCGGATATATTCAATATGGTATCACAGATAAGTTCGATGTGGGACTTCAGGGTAATAGTTCAGTCAATTCTTCAATTGGTGTAAATTTAAAATATCGAGCAGTCAAAAATCTGACCACGATGGTCGGGTTTGATTATATAATGGATGAGATGATGCTTGCACCATTTGGAGTACTTATGACCGGAGTCGAGCTCGGGAAAAATGTCTCTTTATACGGTGGTATGAAAGTATTCCACTGGTCAAATTTGAGAATGCAGGAATTCCCTCTGATAAAAGAGAATAAAACTGGTACAATGTTGTACACCGGAGTGCATATATTCCAGAAGGGCGGGTGGAAAGACCAGAGACTGTCGAGCTTGCCTAATGGTTTATATCTTGAGCTCGGTTATCCGGTCAATATCGATTCTAAATGTATTACAATTTGCCTAGGGCTGGATGGATTTTTAGGATTATCTTTCCCAAGTTTGCAGTGGAGTAATTAACTATAAATTTCATCTTAGTAAAATTGATGGATAATTTATAAATAGATTCACAGGGTTACATCTATTTTCTAATATTTTACTATATTCAAAATTATACCGGCAATATATAATTTTTTTAGACGAAAATTTACTGTAACTTATTGTTTTGACGATAGTTATTGTTAATTCAGCTAATCAGGGGGTAGTATTCGGGGGATAGGGTTTGAGATGCAGAAGAATATTAAACAGTGGAGTAAAATAGTGATTTAGTCAGGGATTTAGTTCTCAATCTATTAGGTTATTTATTTCTTCATCTAAATTGATATGTATTTCTAAATATAAATTGATATTTATCACAAAATATATCGTTGATATTATCATGATATCTATTAGGGCATTAATAGGAGATTTAATAGGAAATATTCTACGCATTAAAGCTTAATAGTCAAAACTTAAAGCGCCAAATTACAGTTCAAAGTTTAAAGTAATGGTTTATGATTATCGAGTGAAATTAATGTATTTAAAAGGTTCTGCCGATTTGGAAATGGGGTTCCCATTTACCACCGCCTTCGCGGTCAAATCCATAACCAAAGTCAAATCCCATTAATCCAAGCATCGGCACTTCCAGTCGCACGCCAACACCTGCTCCGCGTTTTAAATTCGAGATATTCATATCGCGGAAGGTATTCCAGGTATTACCCGCATCCAAGAACACCAGAAATGCGAGTTGGGGAGATGGTCGGAACTTGAATTCAGTGGAATAGATTGCTTCAGCTTTGCCACCAATATTGTAACCGCCGACATTGACACCAAGCGAGCGGTCACCATATCCGCGGATACCGTCAGCGCCAGTGCCACCGGGATAAAACCGTTCGTAAATCGGTATTGTATCGCGTGCACGAAAGCCTTCGATAAATCCGAGCCGGGAACGGAACATCAATGTAAATTTATTGAACATCGGAAAGTAAACACTTGCATCCAGAATATGGCGGTGATAGAAAACATCAATAGTTGACATTTCAGCGGAATAGGAAATCATCGAACCCGAAAGCGGATTATAAATGTAATCGCGGGAATCGCGGGTAAAACTAATGATTGGTGAGAAAGTTGTGCGGTGAATTGTATCACGATAAACACTATAGACTGAAGTTGGTGTATAACTGGATGAAATTGAACTGCCGGGTACCTTGCTGCCGCTAAGATTAACACCAAGATAGATTCTTGAATAATCTAAGGGAAGAGGACGGGCAAGACTGATATCAATTCCTTCTTCCTGTTTTGAGTAGTAATCGTACACGGTTGTAAGATAAGTTAAATTGAGTCCAGCCGCAAGATTATGTTCAAAGAGATATGGTTCACTGAATCCCAATTGAACATTAGTTTTGGAACTGCCTTTTTCCACTTTTATCGAGAATTTTTGCCCCCGACCAAACAGATTGGGCTGTGATAATTCGAGATAACCAGTTAGCTTATCGGTTGCGGAATATTGTACACCGGCTCCGATTGTGCCGAACGAACTCTTTTCTTTTACCTGATAGATTAAATCAATGTCGCCTTGTTCATTGGCGCGTTTGTAATCGAGCTTGACATCGTCAAAAAATCCGAGATTGAATATATCACGCTGGCTTCTTAAAACATCCGAGCGCTTAAATATCGAATTGGGCAAGGAACTAATCTGACGGCGGATAATCCGGTCCTGGGTCCGCTCGTTGCCTTCGATTAATACCAGGTGAATGCGTGCCGGATTATTTTCACCAATCTGATAACGGATATTCACCGTATCCTGATTAATATCCTCAATCGGTGTTATCGAAGCATAAATAAAACCTTCTTCTGAATACAGGCTGTATAAATCAACCAGATTCTGCTGCACTTTTTTCGCATTGTACACCTGACCGGTTTTGATTCGGATAACATCGGTAATTTTATCTCGGGCAATCAGGCTGTCGCCTTCGAAACTGATATTACCGATATAGTATTTCTGCCCTTCGGAAACTTTAATTGTGATATAGAGCCACTGCCTGCCAGTCGTCTCGTCGTAATGCAAATCATAATCTTCAACTTTAGCATTTAAATAACCGTGGTCTTTATAGACCTCAACCACTTTGTCCAGGTCGTCTTTGAATTTATCTTCCTTGAATAAACCCTTGCGATACCAGGCTTTTTCTTTGTTAGTAAGTTTACGCTTAATCTGTTTATCGGAAAGAGCAAAATTTCCCAGGATTTCAATTCTTTTAATCCGCACGCGCTCGCCTTCATCAATCTGGAATATAATATTAACGCGATTAGTGGAATCTGGTTCTGACTGCTGAATATTGATTTTGGCTAAGATATAACCTTTTTCCTTATATAACTCTTCAATTTTGGTCTGCCAGTCAAACAGCTTCTGGTCGGAAGCAATCTCGCCGAGTTTTATATTAGTTTTTTCAATAAAATCTTTGGCTTTAATCTTGCGGTTGCCAAAGAATTTTATATCCTTGAGCACCGGGAATTCTTTAACAATAAATTTTACTGATACCGCATCGGCTAAACGGGCGGTATCGACATCAATCGTCTCAAAAAGGTGCAGCTGGTACAGACGGCGAACTGCCTGAGCAAGTTCCAGTTTTGAAAATTGGTCGCCTGGTTTTAATCCGGCAGTTCTGATGACCAGCGTGGAATCGGTATATTTTGTCTGTGCGGTAACATTGGTTATTACCTGATTATTTAAGAAAAATATTAAAATTAATGGAATCACTTGGGTTCGGTTTCGATTGAAGCGGGCGTTGCTTCGACATTAAAAGCGAGCCGATTTACATCGCGCACAATTTTTATTATCGCACCAGGGGCAAACCGGTTCTTGAGAATTTCTTCGCTTAACGGGTCTTCTAATAATCGCCGAATCGCTCTTTTAATCGGTCGGGCGCCAAATTCCGGGTCAAAACCCTGCTCGACTAATAGTTCTTTGGCACTCCGGTCCAGTTCAATAATAATTTTATTTTCTTTTAACCGCACCGCAATATCGACCATCTGGATATCAACGATTTTTTCCATCTGCGAGCGGTCGAGCGAATTGAAGACAATTATTTCATCAATCCGGTTAAGAAACTCGGGTCGGAATACGCGTTTTACCTCAGCCAGCAGTTTTTCCTTAATCTTGTCGTACGTATCGATTTCGCTTTTTGACTGAAAACCTAATGAAGCGGCCTTTTTAATCTCGGCGGTGGCAATATTTGATGTCATAATGATGACCGCATTCTTGAAATTGACTTTACGTCCTAAAGAATCGGTCAGCTGCCCGTCTTCCAAAATCTGCAGGAGTATATTAAAAACATCCGGGTGCGCTTTTTCGATCTCATCGAATAAGACAACTGAATATGGTTTGCGTCGAATTTTTTCAGTGAGCTGACCACCTTCTTCGTAACCGACATAACCAGGTGGTGCGCCGACCAATCGCGAAACATTAAACTTTTCCATATACTCGCTCATATCAAAACGAATCAGAGCATCTTCATTGCCGAATAAAAATCGTGCCAGGACTCTTGCCAGTTCGGTTTTACCGACACCGGTCGGACCAAGAAAGATGAATGAACCGATCGGCCGTCTTGGATCCTTGATACCAGCTCGGCTGCGTCTGACTGCTTTGGCAATTGCCTCAATTGCCGGTTCCTGACCAACGATTCGCTGTTTTATTTCGTCTTCCATTTTTAACAGTTTTTGCTGTTCATTTTCTTCAAGTTTAGTAACCGGTACAGATGACCAGGAAGCAACCACATATGCGATATCTTCTTCATTGACGACCGGGAAATTACCCTGTTTTTCCCATTCCTTGCGTTGCTTTTTCAAACTGTCAATTAAATTCTTTTGCTCATCTCTTAATTCTGCGGCTTTTTCATATTTCTGTGACTTAATCGCTTCTTCTTTTGTTTTACGGACCTTTTCAATCTTTTTTTCCAAATCTTCTAATTCAGGATTTACGGTTGCCCGGAGTAATTTTACACGCGAACCAGCTTCATCAATGATGTCAATCGCCTTGTCAGGTAAGAAACGATCGGTAATATAGCGGTCTGCCAAATAGGCAGCAGTCTTAATTGCGCCGTCGGTATAAATTATCTTATGGTGTAACTCGTATTTTTCTTTTAACCCAAGCAGGATACGCACGGTTTCTTCAACGGATGGCGGTTCAACAATGATTGGTTGGAAGCGGCGCTCTAATGCTGAATGTTTCTCAATATGACGGCGGTATTCTTCCAATGTTGTGGCACCGATACACTGGAGTTCACCGCGGGCTAGTGCAGGTTTTAAGATATTCGATGCATCAATCGAGCCTTCGGCTGCGCCGGCACCAACGATTGTGTGGAGTTCATCAATAAAAATTATACTGTCACCTTGAGCCGTGATTTCATTCACAATTGCTTTTAGTCTTTCCTCAAACTGACCACGGTATTTTGTGCCAGCGACAATCGCGGCCATATCCAGAGCCAGAACGCGTTTATTCTTTAGAACACCGGGAATTCTGCCATCAACAATTCTTTGTGCCAACCCTTCAACGATTGCGGTCTTACCAACACCCGCTTCGCCAATTAAAACCGGGTTATTCTTCTTGCGCCGGGCAAGTATCTGAATGATCCGTTCAATCTCTTTTTCGCGACCAATAATCGGGTCGAGCCGGTCTTCACGAGCAAGCTGGGTCAAATCACGCGAAAAGAAATCCAAGGCCGGTGTTTTTGATTTCTGTTTTTTCTGGGATTCAGCAACTTCACCACCCAAAAGTCTTATCGTTTCCTGCCGGACAATTTCGAGTTCAATTCCTAAAGACTGAAGCACCTGACAACCGATACTGCGATCTTCGCGCAGGATTCCTAAAAGCAGATGCTCAGTACCGATATAAGAATGATTCATCCGGCGTGCTTCGTCAACCGCCCAGTTAAGTGCTGAGCGTGCTTCCTGATTTAATGGAATCTCACCAAGAACCAGGGTTTTTGTTCCATAATTAACCGCATTTTCAACCGCACGCTGCAGGTCTTCAAGATTAATGCCCAGGTCGATTAAGACCATTGCCGCTACCCCTTCACCTTCTTTTACCAAACTTAAAAGAATATGTTCGGTACCGATATAATCATTGTGTAACCGAATCGCTTCCTGCTTGGCCAAGCCAAGTATCTTTCTTACTCGCTCAGTAAATCTTTCCTGCATGATTTCATTGTAGAGTTATTTATTGCTATTGTCAATAGATTTTGCTTTTTACGTAGCTTTTTAATTTGATACATCAATATATTAGACTGGAAGTTATATTAAATAGTTTAACTATTTATTTTGGTTTCTTAGATTTCTGTTTTGAGCTTGGTTCTACCCTGACCAGGGATAGACGTGAGAGCTTCGGGATAATGAACGGAACATTTTTCTGATAAAATGTATATTCATCCTGAAAATTTTTAATTAGAATTTTTTCCTCGGCACGCATTTCCCGATAGATAATATAGAGACCGAGAAACAAAGCAAGGATAATACCCAGATATGATGAGAAAACCATCGGTATCGCAATTGTTTGCAGAATTGTCGCCAAATAGCGCGGGTGGCGGCAAACTTGAAAAATTCCGGATTTGGGTAATTTCTGAGCAGGTAAACGAAGAAGCTCAAAGAGCGTAAAATATCTCAGTAAAACACCAATACCAAATATAACAATACCGATAATATTCAGATAAGAATACGCAAAATTTACCTGTGTCCAGTGCAATGTGGTAAAATCAGCGATGCAATATATCGTCGTGGCATAGAAAAATATCGAAAAGAGAATTCGTTCAAAGAATACTGGCTTCACAATACCGGACTGGAAGAGCGGCGAACTGAAATAATACTCGATTGCCATCCACAATACTAAAATTAAGAAGAAGATAACCGGAATCTGTATCCGATCAGATGTAAGCGAGCCGAAGAAATTTTTGCTGAAATTGATAAAATACCAAGTGACAAAGGCGGTCCAGAGAAAACGACCAAACCGAAATGTTTTTATAAAAGCCATATCTGTTTCCAAGTTCACTTATCTACATATTACCGAAAATTTTTAAAACTGCAAGACTCTAATTATGCAATATTTTTTGATTGATTATATTATTGATTACCGAATCATCCGGCAAAGTATCAACCGTCAGCGTAGTTCTTTTCAGTTCCGATATATTATTCGACTTATCGTATCCAAACTCCAGTTTGTAAATACCCGTTTCGGTCAGAGGAAGCATTTGAAATTTATCATGCATTGGCGCACCAAAAATAAAATCGAGGGGCAGGTCGAGTGTATCGAAGCTGTGAGTTAGTGCAAACTGAAAATCAGAACGATTTTTTATTTGTGGTAAAATTTTTAGTACGGTGAAAGCAGGATTGTCAAAATCTATATTTCGTCCGTAAAATTGCTGGCTATCGTTACTGATACCGATTATTGCAACCCGAGTTTTGCCAAGATTTAAAATTAAATATTCCTGTCCCAGGGTTTGGCTAGTCAGTTTATCTTTGACATTAGCCGCAAGACAGAAAAAACCACATTCAGAAACAAGCTGTTTAGCTTGGTCGATTCCAAAGGTCAGAAAATCCGGTGTTAAAAGAATCGCATCGATATCCGAAGCATTTAAAATCTCGATAACCGCATTTCTTTGACTCGCATCCTTAATTAATGAGTCGGAGAAAACATTATTGCTCAACAGAGCCACGGTTGGTTGTAAATTGCGTTCGTTTCTGATTAAAGTAGCTATCTTTGCTGAATTATCAATCTTCCAGTTATTAATATAAATAATTGAAAATTGGTTTAAAGCTGATAGGTTGTTTTTTAAGTCATGCGTACATCGTATAGAAGATAACCCAATAAGAATTACAATTAGAAGAAACTTCTTAATCACGTTAGGTTGATTATATTTCACATGTGCTTATTGTCAATGTTTAATGCTGACCATGATTTTTATTTATATATACGCAAACTACTTGACATTCTATGTGGTTATTGTAACATTTTATGTTGTTAAATGCTAACTCTCGACAATATTTACAGCGTAGCGGGTATACGTGTAGTCGAATATCCTCTAAGCCTGAAAAGAGTTGGGCAAATATCGAGCAGTAATGCTCAAGACCAACGGAGGTCTAAATGAATCTATATATAGGAAATCTGTCTCGCGAAGCAAGCGAAGAGGATTTACGACAAGCGTTTGCAGCATTCGGTCAAATAACCACAATTAATATCATAAAAGATAAATTCAGCGGAGAACCGCGTGGATTTGCTTTTATTGAGATGCCGAACAAAGATGAAGGCCAGGCAGCAGTTAATGGCATGAATGGCAAAGAACTTAAGGGAAGAACCTTAACCGTTAATGAAGCCCGTCCTCGTACTGAAAATAGCCGCGGTGGCGGCGGTGGACGACGAGGTGGTTTCGGTGGTGGTGGTGGCGGACGACGTTTTCGATAATTGACTTAATATATATATAACAAAGAGGCGGAAATATTCCCGCCTCTTTTTTTTATTAATTACTATATTTTAGACTACTTGATAAGAAATCAAGCTATTATATTGGTAATTGGGATGTTTCAGTTAATATCTGGCGGATAAGCGCAGCTCTTTTCTCGTCACGTTCGTGCGGTGACATTTCTTGATTGTAAAAGACCTGCAGGTTAGCTGGTTTTAAAAGAAACATAATTTTGTTTAATGCCGTTAAAGTAATGTTGGTGATAATTTTCATTGCAACACCCAGCCGTACTGTTGCTAATAAATTCAATGCTTCTTCACTGGTTATCAACCGGGCAGAATTTAAAAGAGCGTGCGCACGGAATACCTTATCTTCGATTTCAGATTTCATATTTTTTGACAGATACTCACGTGCTTTTTCTTCGTGACTGATTAATTGATTGGTGACTTTTTCGATACCTTCGATAATTTCTGCTTCGGACTGACCTAAACTCACAGTATTAGAGATTTGGAAGAAATATCCCCGGGTCTCAGTTCCTTCACCATACAAACCGCGTACCGCATAACCAATTTGCCAAATCGCACGTAATACCTTATCAATTTCTTTGGTTAGTACTAATCCTGGCAAATGTATCATCACTGAAGCTCGTAAACCAGTTCCGACATTGCTTGGGCAAGCAGTCAAAAACCCGTATTGCTGAGAATAGGCATAACGAAGTAGTGATTCCAAACAATCATCAAGTTCGTTCAGTTTCCGGAAACTATCCGTAAAATTTAACCCGGCGGCTAATACTTGAAATCGAAGATGGTCTTCTTCGTTTATCATCAAACTAACAGTTTCATCCTGGTTAATAAAAGCCGCACGACCGAATGAACCAGACGATTTGGAATCTTTCTTTTTAGTCATGCGGTGCAAGAAATCCGGCGAAATAAGATGACGTTCAACAAGAAATTCAGCTTGCAGCGGGGTTATTTTATCGATTGCAATCGGTTCGCTGTCAGGGAAAAATTTATTTAAAGTTTCTTCTTTTTTAACGGCATGACTTATCATTTCCAAAATTTCATCTAATTCATTGGCAGTGGCTTTAGTCGGAAATGGATACCCAGCAAGATTTCTGGCAAATCGAACTCGACTTGATAAGACGGTTAGTGAACTTGCCTTATCCGACTCAAGCCAGATTGGCAGAGTTCTATTGGTAAAGGACAGTTTAGTTTCTTTCATTGTTGCGTTCGCATTTTTCGAATCTGGTCACGGATTTTAGCCGCTTTTTCATAATCTTCTTTAGTTATCGCATTCTGTAATGTCAACCTTAATTTTTTTATTTCAAAACGTTCAGTCATCTTTTTTTTACCCTCAGTTATCCCTTTACCCATATGCTGGGTCGCGTTGTGGAGACGTTTGATGATTGGCTGTAACCGACTAGCAAATGATTCATAACATTGTTCGCATCCTAATCGACCCTGACGACGGAAATCAGCAAACGATAAACCGCAGTTAATACAAATCAGACTGTGGTCTTCTTCGGAAATCTTTTCCTGTAATTCAGCCAAGATCGCCTCGGTGTTGAGTTTTGCTTTCTTTATCTCACCGACACCCTTTTTGGCAGCGCACTCTTTACATAAAGAAAGCTCAATAACCTGACCGTCTTTATCAATCACGGTCATAACAATGGTAATTTCTTCTTTATGGCATAGACTGCATTTTTTCATACATCTCCTATCCTTCGACCGATAAAAGTTTACCGTTCTTTAATATAAGTTTTCGCGAAGCAAATTCAACCACATTCGGATTATGAGTTACAGTAAGAATCGTTGTTTTCTTTTCCTGATTCAATTTTTGTAAGATATTCAAGAGAATATCAGTATTAGCTGCGTCCAGATTACCAGTTGGTTCATCAGCTAAAATAATCAACGGGTTTATTACTAAAGCCCGAGCCAATGCAACCCGCTGTTTTTCACCACCAGAAAGCTCTGACGGACGTGCCTTTCCACGTTCAGAAAAGCCGATTTCTTTAAGAATATTATCGGCTCGTTTAAACGATTCATCTCGGTTTGTACCATTGATTAAAAGCGGCATCGCGACATTTTCTAAAACGTTAAACTCGGGTAACAAGTGGTGAAACTGGAAAACAAATCCAATATCGCGGTTACGGATTTGACTGACTTCATCCGCTTTGATACTTGAAAAATTACTATGATTTAGTGTAACGCTACCGGAATCGGCATTATCAAGACCGCCCAGGATGTGTAATAATGTACTTTTGCCGGAGCCAGACGGACCGACAATACACAACCATTCGCCGGATTTTACTTCCAGGTCAATATTCTTGAGTACGTCCAGGCGTTCATTGCCAGAAATGAAACTTTTCGTGATTGCCTGTGCTTTAAGAATTATGTCTTCCATCTATACTATTATAAAATTTCTACCATTGACAGTCAAGCTATTCATTTCGGATTGCTTCAACCGGTGTCAGTTTTGATGCTTTGTATGCGGGATAGATAGTTGATAATAAAGATATGATGAGTGCGACCGCGAAGACTAATAAAACATCGGACAGCTCGACCTGAACCGGCAGGTTTTTGATAAAATAAACATCCCCGGGTAAATTAATAATACGGTATCGGTCTAAAATGAGCGAGACCGCGACACCGAAGATTGTTCCTGAAACGGTGCCGATAACGCCAATCAGAAAGCCGGTCAGGATAAAAATCTTGACAATGCTTTTCTTGGTCGTACCCATCGCATTGAGAATGCCAATCTCTTTGGTTTTTCTGATAACCATTGTCACGAGCATGCCAATAATACCAAACGCAGCTACTAAGACGATTAATACCAAAACAATAAAAGTCACAATTTTTTCAAGTCTGAGCGCGGTAAAGATATTGCGATTCATACTTACCCAATCCTGCACGCGATAGGGGAATTGCAGTTTTTGTCTAATTCCGCGCGAAATTTTTATTGTATTATTGATATCTTTCAGTTTTATTTCAAATCCGGTTATCGCATCGCCCATTGCAAGAAAATCCTGCAGGTTTTTTAATCCGACATAGACCAACGTCGCATTATAATCATACATTCCGGCATCAAAAATTCCCGCAACATTATAGCGCTTGACCTTTGGTAAAAAACCCAATGGTGTTGCCTCACCGGCAAATGGTGCAACCAAAGAAATATCATCACCGACCCGCGCGCCAACACTTCTTGCTAGGTCAATACCGAGAATTATATTATCCTTGCTGATATCAAAATTACCCTGAATAATATTTTTCTTCAAATCAATAATTTGAGTGCCGGAATTATTCATAATGCCACGGACGATAATTCCATCCGATGTGCTTTCTTTGCGAATTATTGTCTTAGAGTAAACGAATGGTTCGACTGAGGCGATGCCCGGATATGTGCGAATAATAGTTAATAGCGAGTCGTAATTATTGATTGGTTCGTAAGAATATTTTGTTATTATAATGTGCGGAGTAAGTCCAAGAATGCGGTTCTTTAATTCCTGATGAAAACCGTTCATCACCGACAGAACAATGATAATCGCGGCGACTCCGACAAAAATACCGGCAATCGCAGTGGTTGCACCAGAAGAGAAAAATTTACCGCTTTTGGATTTTAAATAACGACGGGCAATAAAGAATTCAAACATTTTTTAAGTTTAAGATTTCTAATTTTAAGATTAAAGATAAGATTTCTATTCTTCCAATCTTTTTAATTGCGGGAATGGAATGACTTCTCTAATCGACTCAGAGTTGGTGAGAATCATTACAATTCGGTCGAGACCGAGACCAAGCCCAGCGGTCGGCGGCATGCCGTATTCTAATGCTTTGATAAAGTCTTCATCCAAAGTCGCGAATTCCTCTTGTCGTTCCAATTGACCTTCAAACCGCTTTTTCTGTTCAACCGGGTCATTCAGTTCGGAAAACGCATTACCGATTTCGATACCGCAGATAATCGGTTCAAATCGCTCGACCAATAAAGGATTTGTGCGATGACTGCGTGCTAATGGTGTTGTCACTTTGGGGTGGTCAATAACAAATGCCGGTCCAATAATCTCCTTCTGAATTAAGTGCGAGAAAAGTTTATCCAAGAGTTTTGACAGAGTTGGTCGGGGATAAGCAGCTTTGTCAATAATACCTAATTCAATCGTTTTTTCTTCGAGTTGTTTATATTCAGCAGTCAAAATGTCAATGCCGATTTTTTCCTTAAGCGATGTACAAAACTCGACCCGCTGCCAGGGTTTGCCGAAATCCAAAGATTTACCCTGATAAGTAATCGTCATGGTCTGGAATAATTCCTGGCATAAGAATTTAAAAAGCTCTTCAACCAATGTCATCATGTCATTATAGTCATTGTAAGCTTCATAAGCTTCAAGCTGGGTGAATTCCGGGTTATGAAATCGGTCTAATCCTTCATTTCGAAAATCTTTGCCAATTTCGAAAACTTTTTCAATACCACCGATTATCAGTCTTTTAAGATAGAGTTCGTCAGAGATACGCATGAACATCTTTTCTTCCAGCACATTGTAATAAGTCTCGAACGGTTTGGCTTCAGCACCGCCATAAATCGGCTGTAAAATCGGGGTTTCCACTTCAATAAATCCTTTGAAGTCGAAAAACTTTCTGAGTAATTTTACAATATGACTTCGGCTGAGCAATGTTTTCTTGCTTTCAGGATTAGCAATCAGGTCTAAATAACGCTGGCGATATTTGATTTCAACATCTTTAAGACCGTGCCATTTTTCCGGTAAAGGATGTAAGGATTTGTTTAAGACTGTGTATGATTTGACCAAAACCGTAATTTCATTGGTGTGGGTCTTAAAAACTTCACCTTCGATGCCAAGTAAATCACCGATATCAACCAAATCCAATCTATCGAAAGAATCAGCCAGATAATCTTTGCGAAAATAGACTTGAATCTTTTCGGTCTGGTCGATAAGCTGACCAAATTTAGTTTTTCCATGTTCCCGTTTAGCAATGAGACGACCGGCAATCTTCACAATTTCGTGTTTGGTCGAAAGATTTTCAAAGTTCTTGATAATATCGGCATTAAAATAAGTCCGTTCAAAACGGTAGGGAAGACTTGCCTGAGATTTTATTTTCTCAAGTTTTTCTATTCGTATTTTTTTCTCGTCTATTGGCTGATGTTCTTCGTTCATAAGTGAGATAATATAATTGCAATTACCTTAATTGTCAACCGTATCATGACCTTTGACAAAATCGGAAATCTCAGACTTACTTGTAGAAAAGAGAGTTATGATATTATTTTTTTCGATGGCGTAGTTTATATACTGATAAATCCCGTAATGAATTCCCTGTTCAATGATCTGAAATACCCTCTATTATACTTCTGGATATAATTCGTGATAGATTTGTCAATAGATAGAGAAATAACATCAATGATAGATAGCTTGATTGCTTCTATAATATATGCTGTAATAAATAGGCTAATCAATCCGCAAAACAATGGCATAACTGCTCTCCTTATCAAAATAACATTATAGTTAAAATGTTACCGAAATACTGAACACTTACAGGGGATTGCTACCCCTATGTTAAGGGAGTTTAGAATTAACAATATAGAATTTATGAAGTTAGAGCAAATTTTCGCTTACAAATTAGGCAACTTTTAAGTATACGTTTTATCTCATCTATTAATTTACTTATTACATAAATAATCCTTGACAAATGGAGGAATTTTAGACATATTTAGGCGGCGAGTTCGAAGAAGAACGAACTCGCTTAACAATTTAATCAAGATAATGAGTACTATTGGCAACAAAATCTAAAACAATGGGGGAAAGATGAAACGATATATATGGTTGATAGTAATTTTATGTTCAATGCTTCCTGCTATTTTATCCGCGCAAGTTGATACTGCCTGGGTTAGAAGATATGATGGACCAGGAAATCTTCAAGATAAAGCAAATGCGATTGCGGTTGATGGTTCAGGTAATGTTTATATAACGGGCTATTGTTCTAAACCAGATTTTACATCTGATTATGCGACAATCAAATATTATGCTAATGGTGATACTGCCTGGCTTAGAAGATATGATGGACCAATACATGGTGATGATGCTGCATCTGCGATTGCAGTTGACGGTTCCGGTAATGTCTATATTACTGGCGGCAGTGCTGGGTCAGGTGGATTATATGATTATGCGACAATCAAATATAATGCTAATGGTGATACGACCTGGGTCAGAAGATATGACGGACCAGGACCATCAGGAAATGATGCTGATGAAGCAAAAGCGATTGCGGTTGATGGTTCGGGTAATGTCTATGTAACGGGCGGCAGTTATGGTTCAGGTACAGATATAGACTATACGACAATTAAATATTATGCTAACGGTGATACTGCCTGGATCAGAAGATATAATGGACCAGCAAGTTATAGTGATGAAGCATGTGGGATTGCAGTTGACGGTTCTGGTAATGTTTATATAACAGGTTACAGTTACTGGACACCTACAGAACGTGTTTATGCGACAATAAAATACTATGCTAATGGCGATACTGCATGGTTCAGAAGATATAATGGGCCAGGAGTTGGTTCTGAGGTAGCAAAAGCGATTGCAGTTGACGGTTCCGGCAAAGTTTATGTAACAGGTCTTAGTTATAATACAGGTACAGGTAATGATTATGCGACAATTAAATATTATGCTAACGGTGATACGGCTTGGGTCAGAAGATATAATGGACCAGGAAATAGTGTCGACCAAGCAAATGCGATTGCGATTGACGGTTCTGGCAATGTCTATATAACAGGTGCCAGCTATGGTTCAGGTACAGCACAAGATTATGCGACAATAAAATATTATGGTAATGGCGATACCACCTGGGTTAGAAGATATAATGGACTAGGAAATAATACCGATGTAGCAAATGCAATTGCAGTTGATGGTTCCGGTAATATCTATATCACAGGCTATAGTATCGGTTCGGTTACTTCTGATGACTATGCGACAATCAAATATTGTGCTAATGGTGATACTGCCTGGGTTAGAAGATATAATGGACCAGCAAATGGTAGCGACCAAGCAAATACGATTGCGGTTAACGGTTCTGGATATGTCTGTATAACTGGATATAGTGCTGGGCTTGGTGGTTATGATGACTATGCGACTATAAAATATGTACAAAGCCATACAATTACAGCGATGACTGTTGGTGGCGGTACAATCATACCTTCAGGTGAAGTAATCGTGAATCATAATTCTGATACAACCTTTTCCATATTACCAAGCACTGGTTATCATATTGATAGTGTGGTTGTTGATAATGAAAATATCGGGACTGATTCAGTTTATATATTTACCAATGTAATTACTGACCACTTGATAACTGCTTATTTCTCGATTGACTATTATTCGTTGACGATGAATATTGTCGGGAACGGAACGGCAATAAGAATTCCTGATTCTACTTACTATCCATATGGAACCGAAGTATGGCTGAATGCGATACCGGATACCGGATATGCGTTTATAGGCTGGAGCGGCAGCATCAACCACATGTCAACACCAACCACAATTATAATGGATACAAACAAGAACATCACCGCCACATTCATACTGGGTGGTTGGTATCAGAAAGAATCAATTCAGACTGGTGTTGCTGGTAAATATGTGAAAGCTGGTGGTTCATTAGTCGCAGTTCCGTCTGGTTCAGAGAAAACATCTGGCGCACTTTATGCGTTCCGCGGCAACAAGAAAAAGGAATTCTATAAGTATGATGCTGGCTGGACTTTAAAAGAATCCTTGTTGTATGGTACAAAACCGCCACCAGATACATTGAAAATTAATAAGAAGCAGATTGGCAAAGGTGCGGCAATGTGCTTTGACAATGATCATACAATCTATGCGACCAAAGGTAACGGGACCAGAGAATTGTGGGCATATGATATAAATACCGGTATCTGGACTCAGAAAGCATTCGTCCCAGTGCCCAAAGCACTCAAAGGCGGTACTTCAATTTCATATCTGAATGGTAAAGTCTATCTATTAGCCGGCAGCCAGAAAAAGACCGACCCGGATAATTTCTATGTCTACGACGTCGCAAGTAACACCTGGACCACTGGTGGTACAATCGCACTTGGACCAAGTCTCAAACCGTTCAAAGACGGCAGTTGTATAACCGAAATGGGCGGAAATATCTATACACTCAAAGGCGGCGATAAAGGTAATTACTTCTATGCTTATGATACCACAACCAGTACCTGGTTTGCATCTGATTCAATGCCATTGGGCGACAGCCTATATGGCAGGTGGAAGAAAAAGCTATTCGTGAAAGATGGTGCGGCAATGACGAATGACGGCAGTACAATTTACATGGTAAAAGGTGGTGGTACTAATGTGTTCTGGAAGTATGTACCAATGGCAGGCTGGTCAAGAAGAGAATCGATTCCAAGACTGAACAAGAAATCAGTTGTGAAGACAGGTGGAGCACTCGCTTATCTCGATGGTGCAATCTGGTTACTCAAAGGCAATAACACACCTGAGTTCTGGAAATATATCGAGCCGGCATTTACTAAAGAGCGTATCGCGAATCATAATTATTATGCAGTTCAATCTCTGGATAACAACAATTCCGTACAAAACACTAACTTTGATTTGACACCTAACCCATTTACTAAATTTACCACGATTCATTATGCAGTTCCTATTTCAGGCACAGTCTCGATTAAACTGTATAACACAGCAGGCAGATTGATTCAGACAATCAATGATGGTTATCTCAATGCTGGTATTTATACAACAACCCTTTCTGCTAAGAATCTTACTAAAGGAGTTTATTTATTACGGTATACCGACAATACATATCAGAAGGAGATAAAACTGATTGTGGAATAATAAAAATATCCTCGCCCCTTGTAGGAGAGGGTTGAGGCGAGGGGGAATTACCCTCCTTTTACTCTCCTCCCATCAAGGGAGGAGAAAAACAGAAAGGGCGGGCTTGTCCCGCCCTATTATTTTTCTTGTAATTAAGGCGTTTTTATGGCAAAATCATAGTTATGAAAAAATACATTGTTTTGTTTTTATTAGGATTTATTACAATAAATATAGCACAGGCAACAAATCGGGGAGATTTTTGCGGTACGGCAAAAGCGATGGAAGATTATCGCGCTGGAAAACTTCCAATCCGACCAACATTATCCGGACCCGAAGTAACAATTGACCGAACGCTTTTCCGCATTCATTATACACGTTCAGGTGCAGATGCAGTTTCTGATGTATATGCCGAGTCAACCGCGAGTTATGTTTCATATTGCTGGGCAAAAGAGATCGATACATTAGGTTGGGCCGTACCACCACCAGATTATAGCCAGGGTGGAGATGACCGCTACGATTTTTACATTATGGTTTTGTCATCAGGGGTGATGGGTGCAACTTATCCAGAATACGGTTATTCAACACCGTATCCGGATGGCGTTTGTTCACATATTCGTTTGTCGAAAGCTTATTCCGGTGGTGACCTGCAGGTTACAATTGCCCATGAGTTCTGCCATGCGAGCCAAATGCGTTATAGCGATGTTGAAGGGACATGGTGGATGGAGAATTGCGCAACCTGGATGGAAGATAACTGCTATGATAACGATAATTTTTATATTGATTATCTTTCTTCAGCACCGAATCCACTGGATAGTCCGCATCTCTCGATTACAACTGGAACAAATCTTTACTGGTATGCGGGTGCAATTTGGCCTATGTTTTTGAGCGATCGATTCGGGGTTGACTGTGTCCGTCAAATCTGGATTTATCAGGGTCAAGCTTCCGGGCAAAATGCGCTGTCCGGTATGGATTATGTGTTGTCTTCTCAATATAGCTCAAGCCTAGTATCCGCACTCAAACAATATGCGGTTTGGCGTTATTTCACTGGTAGTCGAGCTGATACTGTGCACTATTATAAAGAAGGAAATTTGTATCCAACCGTCCATATAACTCAGAATAATACATCGTATCCAGTCTCAGGGACTCAGTTAAACTACAATCTTAATAATCCAGGCGGGGCGGGTTATATTCAATTCTCAAATGGCGGTGGCAAAATATTTATCAATTTTAATGCGCAAAGTTTATTCCGCTGGGCATGTTTTGTCGTTGGTTATCGTCCTAATAATTTATCAACCGTAACTGAACTGGCGTTAAACTCTTCGGGGGCTGGCGGTGATTCTTTTACCTGGTTACCCAACGATCATTTTGCCTTGATTCCAGTGGCGGTGCAATGGGAATATAACACGGGCGGGCTCGGATTTAGTTATTCAGCGACACTCAGGATTTTACATGATATCGGTATTATAAGTCTGGCGGGTTACACTAATAATGCTGATTCTGGAGCCGTGATTTCACCCCAAGCAATGGTCAAAAACTATGGGCAAAATTCAGAAACGTTCCCGATCCGCTTTACAATTGGAGACGGTTACACTAATAACCAGAATCTGACGCTCAGTCCGGGTGACTCTAATTTAGTTAGTTTCCCTGCGTGTACATTAAAGATACGCAACTACAACGCGGTGCTGTGTACAACTTTATTAACCGGTGACGAACGAGTTACTAATAATTCTCTGACAGACCGGATTTTTGTCCGCGTTAAAGATGTTGCACTGTTGGCAATACTCGAACCTGAGCAGAGTGTTAATCAAGGGGAACAAATCCATCCAGAAGTTACAATTAAGAATTATGGTAATGTGCGTGAGATATTTTATGTGGACTGCCGGATCGGTAACTGGACTGGAACGCAAAGAATCAGTCTTGCGGCTGGGCTACAATTTGATTTGGAATTTGACTCGACCTGGTCTGCGATGGATACCGGTCATTATGCAGTAAAATGTTCAACCAAACTGACTAATGATGTCAATACCAACAATGACTGGATGATTTCCAATTGTTATGTCCATCCCAGTGCGATTAACGATGATATTTCAGTTCGTCCAATACAAGAACCGACAATAACTTTTATCAATAATCGAATAACAATAAATAATCTCGATTCAAACGGTATTTTATTACTTGAGTTGTATGATTCACAGGGGCGAAGAGTATTTAGTGACAAATCGAGCCAGCATTATTTTGTACTGAATAATAATCTCGCAACAGGTTGTTATATAATACGGGTAAAATATGACGACAAAATCTTAGTGCATAAAGGCATTATCGTAAATTAATACACATTCTTATTTGACTTCATGAAAACATTTTTCTTCATTATGTTACTGTTTATATCAATCGCTTGGGCAGATTTATCTGGAGATTGGTGCGGAACAATACCAGCAATAAAGGATTTTCAGGATGGAAAACTTCCAACTAGACCGACTTTGTCCGGACCCGAAATAATTATTGACCGAACTAATTTCCGCATTCACTATACAACCCAGGGTAGAGATGCTGCAAGCCAATCGTATGCGGAATCAACCGCAAGTGCTGCTTCATATAGCTGGGCAAAACAGGTTGATTCATTAGGATGGGCATCGCCGCCACCAGATGGAACTTTAGGCGGAGACAGCCGTTACGATTTCTATATTACTGCTTTATCGACAAATATTGCTGGTGTAACATATTCAGAAGCTAATTACAATAATCCTTATCCAAATGGTTGCTGTTCACATATTCGCATAGCCAATAACCTTGATATGGTTAATGGTATAAGAATCGTGGTAGCACATGAGTTTAATCATGCCTGCCAATTCCGATACAGCAGTGCTGAGCAAAGCTGGTGGTATGAAAATACTGCAACCTGGATGGAAGACATGTGTTATAATAATATAAATGATTATGTCCATTATCTTACATCTTCACCAAATCCTTTTTCCAATCCGGAATTGCCGATAAGCACTTTTACCGGACTTTATCAGTATGCGGGTGCGGTTTGGGGAAAATTTCTTCAGGATTGTTATGATTATGACTGTCCGCGTAAAATATGGTTATACCAAGGACAAATTTCCGGACAAAATACACTTTCCGGGATGAATTATGTTCTAATCAATCAGTACAGTTCAAGCTTACAGACTGCGCTCAAAAATTATGCTTTATGGCGTTATTTTACTGGTACTCGAGCTGACACGGTTCACTATTTTAAAGAAGGAAATTTATATCCATTAGCAAGAATGCTCAATATCCATTATTCATATCCGATATCCGGGAACCAGGGAAATTATCCTTTAACTGGTCCGGGAGGTGCTGATTATATTCAGTTTCAGAACGGCGGCGGTAAGTTCTTCATTTCATTTGATGGGCAGGATGGTTATCAATGGTCATGTTATCTTATAGGTTATCGACCTAATAATCTTGCAACAGTTATCGAACTGCCGCTTAACACTCAAATACAAGCGAGCGACTCTTTTTATTGGCAGGATTATGACCACTTTGCATTATTACCGGTCGTTACGCAGTGGCAATCGAGTACTGGTGCTTTGAATTTTATTTATTCGGCAAATATTAGGGTTTTCCATGATGTTGGCATTCAACAATTAACTGGTTTTCCGACAACATATGTTGATTCAGGAACTGTAATTACTCCTCAGGCGCTGATTAAAAATTACGGTTTAAACTCTGAAACATTTCAGATTCGTCTGACTGTTGGTACTTCATATTCTAATATTCAAAATATCAGTTTAAGCCCTAATGATTCGAACTGGGTGAGTTTTTTACCGTGTACGCTGCGAGCACGTGATTATAACGCTTACAAATGCACAACCTTGCTTGCGCAGGATGAACGGGCAACAAATAATAGTGTCTCTGACCGTATTTTTGTCCGCGTTCAAGATGTCGCAACAATAATGATTCTTGAACCCCCGTCACAAGTTAATCTTGGTACTTTTATACATCCGCAAGCGCGGGTGAGAAATAACGGTAATTTACGGGAGATGTTTGATGTTGATTTTTCTATTGGTAATTGGCATACGACCAAACAATTCAGTTTAGCACCGGATTTAGAATATGATATGGTTTTTGATTCAATATGGCATGCAACTGATACCGGACATTATGTTGTTAAATGTTCGACTAAACTTGTTGGTGATGTGAATCCTAACAACGATTGGCTTGTATCAAACTGTTATGCTCATCCTAATGGTATTGCTGAAATACAAAACATAATATCAAAGCATCTGTCGGTTAATATAAAAGGGAATAAAGTTGTATTATCAGGAATTGACCGATTTAACAATATTCAGTTCCAGATTTTCGACGTAATGGGTAGATTGGTTTATTCGATACGACAAGCGGGGTGTTTTTTTAATATAGATAAACCATTACCAATAGGTTGTTATATTATACGCATACAAGCTGATAATCAATGTGTGATTTTAAAACACATAATTATCAAGTGAAACAAAATACATTTAAACTAAAATTTGATTTCAAAGCGGTTTTTGAGCCGAATGATTATCTGTATTTTTATTCTGATAGTTTAACCAAAGAAAGAACCAAGCGGGAAGTAAATTTTCTAATCAAATATCTCAGACTTAAGAAATCGATAGAAATACTCGATTTGGCTTGTGGACACGGCAGGCATTCAAATTTACTAGCAGAGCATGGATACCGCATAACCGGAATAGATATTACTAAGGGTTTTCTTGATATTGCCCAAAAGGATGCTGAGAAAAATGGAGTCAAGGTCAATTATATCAAGCAGGATATGAGAAAGATTAGTTTCAAAAATAAGTTTGACCGAGTGCTACTGTTATTCACGGCATTCGGTTATTTTGATGACAAGACAAACTTAAAAGTTTTGCGAAATATCGCGCGGACGCTTAAACCAACAGGTTTGTTATGTTTTGATACATTTAATCGCGACGCTTTACTTAAAAACTATCTGCCATATATCGTTACTGAAAAAGGTAATGATTTAATGATTGATATCCACAGATATGATGATAAAACATTTCGTCTGTATAATAAACGGATAGTAATCAGAGATGGAAAGAGAAAAGACAAACCTTTTTTTTGTCAGACTTTATTCTCCGACTGAAATTAGAATATTGCTAAAAAAAGTAGGAATGAGAATATATGCAATGTATACAGACTGGGAAGGCAAAGCATTTTTCAATAATTCAAGAAGAATGATTATTGTTGCTCAGAAGATTTAAATGACTGAGAAACAGCAAGTACATATTATTGTATCGGGACGGGTGCAAGGAGTATTTTTCAGAGATTTTACCCAAAGACAAGCTGTAAAATTAGGATTAAGCGGATGGGTAAGAAATACCAATGATGGGAAGGTCGAAATAATCGCTGAAGGCGACAATATTAATTTAAATAAGTTAATCGAAGTGGTCAAGATTGGTCCTGACCATGCACAAGTAAAATATTATCAAATTAACTGGGAAAATTCGATAAAAGGATTTTCAGATTTTCAGATTATTTATTAACAATATTGTTAATTCTTTTTATTGTCGTTTCTTTACCTAATAATTCTATTGTTTCAAATAAAGGCGGTCCGACTGATTTACCAGTCAAGGCAACACGGCAAGGATGAACTAACACCGCTGCTTTTATTCCTAATTCCTCAGCTAATTTCCTAAGTTCATTTTCTAAATTTGCCGTATTAAATTCTGCCAAATTTTCAAAGCGTGTATTCATTTGCTTTAAATAATCCTTTGCCTGTTCAGTTAAGTATTTCGCGACATTTTCAGCGTCATACTGCACTTCTTTCAAATAAAACGCACCAACCATATCTCTTAATTCAATTAAGGTTCGAACCCTTATTTTGGTTAAATCAATAACTCGTAAAAAATGTTTATGATCTTCAGGTTTAATTTGTATCTCAGCTAGTAAAGGTAACAATTCATTAGCCAATTTTTCGCTATTTGAATTTTTGATATAGATACTGTTCATCCATTCCAGTTTATTAATATCAAATACAGCATTGGCTTTATTGACCCGTTCCAAAGAAAACAAGTCAATCATCTGTTTAAGGGTCATGATTTCTATATCGTGTCCTGGCGACCAGCCCATTAATGCCAGAAAGTTTATTATCGCTTCAGGTAAAAAACCAGCTTTTTTGTATTCCCACAAAGACAACGCACCATGCCGTTTTGATAATTTCTTTTTGTCTGTACCCAATAATAAAGGTAAATGTGCGAACTTAGGCAATGAGAACCCTAATGCTTTGTAGAGTAAAATTTGCTTGGGTGTATTGGCAATGTGTTCGACCGCACGAATAATGTGATTGATTTTCATTTCCGCATCATCAATCACAACCGCAAAATTATAAGTTGGTGTGCCATCACCGCGAACGATAATAAAATCTTCAATGTCCTGCGGTTCCTTTTTTATACTGCCGTGAATTATATCATCAAATATCACGGTTTCATTGGGAATTAAAAAACGAAGCGCCTTGGGCTTGTTTTCTGCATCATATTTTGTCTTTTGTTCTGCCGTCAAATTGTAACATCGGCGGTCATATTTCCAGGCAATTTTCTTTTCCCATGCTTTCTGGCGCTCTGCTTCTAATTCATCAGGATTACAATAACAAAAATACGCTTTATTTTCATCAATAAGTTTTTTGGTATATTGTCGATATATTTCAAATCTTTGTGACTGGAAATACGGACCTTCATCGTAGTCAATACCAACCCATTTAAAACCTTCGATGATTGCTTGGACTGACTCTTGAGTTGAACGGGCAACATCCGTGTCTTCGATTCTTAGAACAAATTTACCATGATTATGCCGGGCAAATAACCAGTTGTATAAAGCTGAACGAACTAATCCAACGTGCACCGCACCAGTTGGACTGGGGGCAATCCTAACCCGTATTTCTTTGTTTTCTGTATTCATAAATTATATTTCAACGGAGAGGGTGAGATTTGAACTCACGGTGCGATTTTATTCGCACGACCGCTTAGCAAGCGGGCGCCTTAGACCGCTCGGCCACCTCTCCGAAGTGCGTTCTATTCAATATTAAAAGCGGAGGGCGGGGGATTCGAACCCACATTTCCATTGCTGGAAGCCGGATTTCAAGTCCGGTGCCTTACCAAGTTAGGACTAGCCCTCCGTAACAAAATCACAATTTGTAAAAGAACATATCAGCAAAACTTAATCATATAATTTACCCGATTCTTAATAAAAGTCAATTGTTTTTATATTCATTTTTGTTGACAAATTCTCTTATATCTCTACTATTATTATGATTATTTTTTGTGAGTATAATTTAATTTTGTGAGTAATGGTTAATATGAATAAATTATATGCAGTTATTCTTGCCGGAGGAAAAGGGGAGAGGTTTTGGCCCAAGAGCCGAGCGAATTTTCCCAAGCAGTTTGTCGCTTTATTTGGCAAAGATTCATTGGTACAACAGACTTATAAACGCGTTAAAAAAATAATCCCTATTCAAAATCAATTATTCGTAATTCCTCGAGAACTCGTTTCAATGCTTAAGAAACAAATACCGGTAAAGTCTTGTAATATCATCAATGAGCCATTTGGACGTAATACCGCACCGGCAATCGCTTTAGCCGCGATCTATCTTGAGCGCATTGCTTCGGACAGCACAATGATTGTTCTCCCTTCAGACCATTTAATTGAAGATGAACAGAATTTCTTTGCCTGTGTTCGCTTTGCCTATGAAATTGCACAAAAAGATTATCTGGTCACGTTCGGAATCCCGCCGGCTGCTCCGGATACCGGGTTTGGATATATTCATATCGGTAAAGAGTTCTCAAAGCAAGAATCAATATCAAGCTACAATGGTTTAAAGTTTGTTGAGAAACCTAATCAGAAAACAGCTGAAGCATATCTCAAAGCAAAGACCTATTTCTGGAATAGCGGAATGTTTGTCTGGCGAGTGTCCGCGATTCTTGAGGCAGTTAAAAAGTGCATGCCTGAATTTTATATCTCACTGAAAAACTTTCAAAAATATATCGGTACTAATAAAGAAGCATCGCTGCTCAGAAAGATTTATGCAAAGGCGCCAGCAACTTCAATCGATTATGCGGTCTTGGAGAAAGTTAAAAATATTGTCGTGGTAAAAGCAAATTTTAGCTGGGATGATGTGGGTTCATGGCAGGCATTAGAGCGCCATTTTCCCAAAGATGAATCCGGTAATATTAGACTTGCACACTTTTATGGAAAGGATACAGAGAATTCAATAATTTTAAGCGACCATGGTATGATTGCTACGCTGGGCGTCAAAAATCTTATCATTGTTCAAACTAAACAGGCAACACTCATACTCCCGAAAGACAAAGCGGCACAAATAAAAGAACTGATAAAAATAATTGGCAAAGATAAAGCAGGGAAGAAGTATCTGTGAGATTAATTCTCGCAACAAAGAATTCTCATAAGGTTGCCGAGATTAAAGCAATATTAAGTAATTCTGACTGGGAAATAATTCCAATGACTGAGCTCAACAACAACATCGAAATAATCGAAGATGGCGTAACCTTTGAAGAGAACGCCCGAAAAAAAGCCGAGATTGTTTGCGAGCGAACAGGATATATCTGTATGGGTGAAGATACAGGATTAGAGGTCGACGCTTTGAATGGGCAGCCCGGTATATTTTCAGCAAGATTTGCCGGTGAAAATGTCACTTATGAACAAAATATGCAGAAATTACTAAAATTACTTCAAGATGTTAAGAAACCAAATCGATTTGCCCGATTTAGGTGTGTATGTGCTATAGCATTTCCAAAATCACTTAATCGTGTGACTGAAACATTTGATGGTATCTGCGAGGGGCAAATTATCGAAGAACCACGCGGTAAAGTTGGATTCGGATATGACCCCGTGTTTGTGCCAGATGAATATGAACAAACATTTGCTGAACTGCCAGCGCAGGTAAAAAATAAAATAAGTCATCGGGCAAGAGCTTTAGAAAAAGTCAGAAAATATTTGGAACAAATCAGATTCAATGAATAACAAAAGACCACAGATACTGGATTTCGATTATATCCGCACAACTTCAGGTTTTATTTTCGAGCGGCTGAAGACCTCAATAAAAGGGTTAACTGAAACCGAGGCAAAACAGCGTCTTGAAGAGTATGGTTATAACGAGCCGGCGCGCAAGAAAGAGCGTGCAATAATTTTTCAAATATTGGTTAAGTTTCTTAATCCGTTGGTCATTGTGCTTTTGGTAATTGCGGGATTTTCTATCTTCTTTGGAGAAAAGATCAGCGCAATACTGGTCATTTTGATGGCAATCATGAGTGTCTTTTTGTCCTTTATTCAGGAGTATCGAGCTGGTAAAGAAGCAGAGAAACTGAGTGAAATGGTGCGCGCTACCGCAACCGTTCATCGCAACGGTAAACCTAAAGAAGTCAAAATTCATGAAATAGTTCCTGGTGATATTGTTGATTTATTTGCCGGTGATATTATACCAGCTGATTTACGCATCATATCGTGCAAGGATTTGTTTATTAACCAGGCGTCATTAACCGGCGAGTCATTCCCGATTGAAAAAGTAAGTGAGCCAATACTGCCAAAAAATCACTCAATCTCCGAGTTAACCAATATTGCATTTATGGGTTCGAGCGTGGTCAGCGGAACTGGTCTGGCAGTAGTTATCAAGACTGGTATTGCAACACAATTCGGCGAACTCTCGCGCAAGCTGACTACGATGCGGGTCGAAACCAGTTTTGACAAAGGTATTCACCAGTTCACAATGCTGATGATACGATTAATGCTTGTTTTGGTAGCAGTCATATTTTTAGTTAACACCATACTTAAAGGAAGACCGATTGAAGCTTTGCTTTTTTCCTTGGCAGTCGCAGTCGGGCTCACACCCGAAATGTTACCGATGTTAGTCGCGATTAATTTATCCAAAGGTGCAATCGCAATGTCCAAAAAACAGGTTATTGTCAAGCGGTTGAACTCAATTCAGAATCTGGGTGCAATGGATGTGATTTGTACGGATAAAACCGGTACGATTACTTTAGACCGGATTATTCTGGAGCGCCACTGCGATGTTGCGCGACGGGAAGACCAGGATGTGTTAAGGCTTGCTTATTTAAACAGCTTTTACCAGACCGGTTTGAAAAATCTCTTGGACCGGGCAATATTAAAATACGAGAAGTTTGATGTTAAGCAGTATATAAAAGTTGATGAGATACCATTTGATTTTTCCCGGAAGATAATGTCGGTTGTGGTTGAAACCGATAGCAAACACACAATAATTGCCAAAGGTGCACCCGAAGAAATCTTCAAGCGCTGTTCAAAATATGAACTGGACGGCGCGGTGCTTGATGTCGGCGATTGGATTTTGGCAGATTTAAAAGAAGAATACGACGACTTGAGCGCAGAAGGGTTCAGGGTTTTGGCAATTGCATATAGGAATATTGAAACGAATAAAGCGGTCTATTCTAAAGATGACGAGAAAGATTTAATCCTTAAAGGATATGTCGCATTCCTTGACCCGCCAAGACCGACTGCAAAACGAGCAATTGCCGCAGTGCAGAAATTAGGAATCAAGTTCAAAGTTCTGACTGGTGACAATGAGCTGGTGACCAAGAAAATCTGCGGTGAAGTCGGTTTGGATGTAAAGGGACTCGTAACCGGTGAGCAGGTTGACAAGCTTAATGACAATGAATTGCGCGAGCTGGTTGAAACTACGACCGTGTTTGCCCGACTTGCGCCTTTACAGAAAGAAAGAGTCATTCATGCCTTGCACGAAAACAAGCACATTGTCGGTTATCTGGGCGATGGAATTAATGACGCACCGGCATTGAAAGGTTCGGATGTCGGTATTTCAGTAAATAACGCAGCGGACATTGCCAAGGAGTCAGCTGATATTATTTTGCTAAAGAAAAGTCTGATGGTGCTGGAAGATGGTGTTAAAGAAGGTCGGAAAACATTCGGCAATATCGTCAAGTATATTAAAATGGGTTCGAGTTCCAACTTCGGTAACATGATTAGTATGACCGGAGCCAGTCTGTTTTTACCATTCCTGCCAATGCTGCCAATCCAGATTCTTTTAAACAACTTCCTGTACGATTTATCACAAGTTGCAATACCGACTGATGTGGTTGATAAGGACTATATCTCAAAACCAAGACCATGGAATGTCAAATCAATCCGGCGGTTTATGTTTTACATTGGACCAATCAGCTCGATATTTGATTTTACGACTTATGGCGTGATGTTGTTTATCTTTCGTGCAATGCCGTCTTTGTTCCATACCGGTTGGTTTATCGAATCGTTATGCACTCAGACTTTAGTCATACATGTTATCCGGACCGGTAAAATTCCATTTATTGAAAGCAGACCGAGTAAATTTCTTATCTTCACTTCGATTTTAATTGTTACGATTGGAATCCTGATACCGTTTTCACCATTGGCAAAACCATTTGGATTTGTTTCACCGCCACCAATGTATTTTCTTGCATTGTTTATAATGGTCACTATTTATTTGTTCTTAGTGCAGTTTGTAAAGAAATGGTTTGTAAGTAAGTTTGGCTACGATTAATTTTAGTTTAACCACTGATTATACAGATTTCATAGATAAAATTAGCCACGGATAAATACCAATAAACACGAAGTAAAAATAAAAGATTGTAACTCTAAATTAGTGTCAATTCGTGTCCATTCGTGGTTGAAATAAAAGGAATGCCGAAGGAGGGAATTGAACCCTCATGAGGAATTACCCTCGGCGGATTTTGAGTCCGCTACGTCTCCCAAGTTCCGTCACTTCGGCATGAGTCTTATGTTCGTTATTTCAATAGGTTACCAGATTTATACAAAAAGTCAATATTATAGTATGTCTGATTTGTGACCAATTTGTGACCAAATCAAACTTGAAGTCATTTTATTAACTACTTCGCGTTTATGACCTGGAGAAAGATGAGCGTAACGCATTACCATTTGCAGTGTCTTATCACCGAGTAAGTCAGCTAATGTTCTCGGGTCAGCACCATTCATTACAAGATGTGAAGCATAGGTATGTCTGAAAGTATACCAACAAACTCCGGTAAGTTTTGCTCTTTTTAGTGCGTGTTCAAATTCTGTTCTTATATCTTTTATTTGTAATTGGCTACCATTATCGCTACAAAATACGAATTCGCTCTTTCTTGGTAAGAGAATGAGTTCATCAAAAAGTGCATCGCTTATTGGAATGTGTCTGACTAGATTGTTTTTAGTTCGAGAGACTGTGATATCTCTATTTACTATATCAATATCTTGCCATTTGAGATTAAAAATTTCTCCGCGTCTCATACCTGTATGTATGGCTGTTAATACGATTGTTTTTAACATTCCCGAACACTGGTTAAGTAGCGAATTTATTTCTTCTTGATTCAGGAATCTGGTTCGACCATCCGATTCTTTGAAGAATTTAATCTTTTTTACTGGATTAGATAAAGCAAATTCTGTGTCAATAGCTATTGTGAACATATGCTTAAGTAGTGCCAAATCTCGATTTATGGTAGAACCTTGTATAGCCTTTTCAGCACGCATTCTTTTAAAGTCTTCGATCATCGAAATGTTAATTTGGTGCAGATATTTTCCGGAAAAATAGGGAAGAAGGTTTGCCTTTAATCTTTTTTCGTCTGCAGCGTATGTGCTTGGTTCTTTATTAATTTTCGCGTAGTCAAGATATTTTTTAGTAAAGTCTTCAAAAAGTATTTTGTCGATTTCAGTTATTCCTAAATATTCACCTTTGTATAGCTTAACCTCGATATCTTTCAGTTTAATTTCTGCGTTTTTTTTGTTTTCCCCAATCCTTTTTCTGTATCGCTTTCCATTGTGATAGAAGTCGATATAGTATGTATTTTTTCTCTTAAAAACAGGCATAATTTTCCTCCGCCATGTTATTTCTGATTAAGTATTTTTTTTACATTTACATTTTTTTTATTTAACAGGTTATCAAGATCTAACTTATTGTTTTTTTGAGTGGCCAATGCAATCCATTCATTTTTCTGACTTTCGCTAACTCTAACACTTTTACCAAATTTACAACACTGTATTTCTCCTTTGTAGATTTTGTCGTAAATAGTAGACGGTGCCATATCCATCATCAAAGCTAGAGTTTTAACGCTGTAATATCGCTCCATATAGTTAATCGTGTCTAATTGGCGTTTTAACTGGATTTTGGTTATCGGTAATATAATTACTCGTCTGTGGTCCAGTAATGTCACTTACCCCCACCTTAGCTAACGTTTTTTTATTAAATTCGGGGTAGTTTTGGGTGGTGCACTGAGTAATATCTTTGTCCGGGTTGCGACCTTTGGTTTTGGTGGTTACGCGCTTTATATTTTCGAGGTCAGTCCACGTGAAGAAAAAATCTCGATAAATAGATTTCTTGTTAATCTTCTTTTGGTTTTTTATTAATTTCATAGATGCAAAACACTTGCGCCGACAAATCGCTTCGGACGGAAACCAAATGCCGTCAACGTTATTTCTCTCCGGACAAAATGGTGCATTGCATTCCGAAGTGTATCTACATGGTTTATTATTATCATTCATTTTTTTCTCCAAATTATTTATACTTCAAATATT
>CAIPLT010000080.1 GCA_903865935.1 Caldifarciminota bacterium | reverse complement strand
TCGCTGAGTTGTTTAACAGATTTAAAGTTATTTGATCGTTTCTGTTTGATTAGCTCGTATTCCTGGACTACTAATAGCCATTTAGCAGTTAAAGCTTTTTAACTGAAGGTAACATAATAATGCTCCTTTTCATAATAACATTATACTAAAAAATGTTACCGAAATACTGAACACCTACACCCTGGCTCACCTACCAAGTCACCTGCTATATATTACCTAATCCATTGTCTAGTAGATTACTTACTAGGTAACCAACCAGGTAACCTGATAGGTTACCAGATAGATTACTTACTCAGTCACCTGGTAGATAACCTAATATGTTATAAGGAACCATGACTTGGTTATTAAATAAAAAAGGGCGGGTATAAACCCGCCCTTGACTTGCCCCGCACATATACATAGGTGCGGGGTTTATATGCTTATTTCACAATCAGCTTTATTTCCGCCCGATTAGTCTTGTCTTCGTATCTAAGGAAGTAAACTCCGTTCGATATATTCGTTATCATTAGATTAGTCGTATGATTTCCCTCATTAAGATAGCCGTCATAGACGGTTGTAATCAGTCTGCCGGTTGTGCTGTAAAGTTTGACTGATACATTACCTGCAACCGGTACCGTGTATCTTACTGTGGTCAGTTTGCTGAATGGATTCGGTGTTACATCAAAGCTGAATGTATGGGTTGTTGTTGTATTTTCAGTCATCACTGCAGTGTTGGTTCGTGTAACTGGGGTGTTAGTAACTACTTTATCTCCGTATAGCGGTCCGTAGCTCCACATCTCTATAGTGTTGTTGCCTTTCAAGAGGTAGATATAACCACCAACACAAGTAATTGCCGCACCGGTCTTGGGTACTGATTTTTTGTCAAATCTCGGAATCGACTCAAAGCGTGACCAACCACTTGCTGGTACATACTTCCAGAAAACATTGTAACCGCCACCTTTTATCATGTAAATTGTATTTCCGTCATTGGTCATTGCCGCGCCATCTTTCACCAAGAGCTTCTTCTTCCACTTGCCAAGCAAACTGTCACCTAATGGCATTGAATCAGATACTGACCAGATTGTTGTAGCCGTGTCATAAGCATAGAAGTAGTTGCCTTTGTCTCCGCCTTTGAGCGCGTAGATATCTCCATTAAGCTCAGTAATACAGCTGCCGTCTTTGAACACCTTGATACTTGGTCCAAGTGTAATTGGAGCACCAGCGGTCCAAATATTACTTGCAACATCATAGACATAGAAGTTGTTCAGGTCGGTCTTCTTCTGGTTACCAGCCAAGAGATAGACTTTGCCATTGAGATATACGATTGAAGTGCCGCCTTTGAGTGCTTTCGGTACTGTGACAAATGCTTTGGCAGTCCAGGTATTACCCGAAATGCTATATGCCCAGAACTCGGTTGTGCTATTACCTTTGGTCGCATAGATTATATCATTACCGTCATAACAAAGTGATCCGCCCTTCCCGACTCTCTTCTTATTGATTTTTGTCGAGTCAATCGGGATAAGCGGTTTTAAGCCGTATGCCAAAGTGCACTTTGCATTCCATGTATTCGGAGTCCACTTGTAGAATTCGTTTGACTTGTTACCTCGGAACGCATAGAGATTATTGGTTTTCCCTGACGAAACACCGACTAATGAACCGCCGTCTTTCACACCTTTGCCGGAAACAGCAGTTGGAATATCGGCTTTTCTCTGCCAGAACGCAGCTGGAGGTAATGTAACTTCAAAACCGCTACCCGCCATTATATCATTGCCCGGAACACCGTCACCCGGCAATACAACCTGAACCTGAGTCGCGAAAATACTGATTGTCGATGCTGTGTACGGGTCGAATTCTACGGTATCAATTTGTCCCGGGTCGAGCGACAACATAACTGTATCAATATATTCGCCGGCTTTCTGCTCGTTAATCGTAAAGATAACCGGGAAAATGCTGGTTGATAATGGTCCGTTGTTCTGAATAATTGCGCTCGGCATAACTTGTTCTCCCTGGAATAATGTACCAGCCGGGGCGAGAATTGCATCAACGCCGACGTCCGCCGGATTACGCAGAATCAGTTTACCATAGGCGGATGCTGATGACCAGCTGTCTGCCGCGGTATATTGCGACCACCAACCATAATATCTTGAAGTCGGATTATCATCTGCATACATCCAGAATCCTAAAGTGTCGCCATTCGGGTTGGCATTGATATATTCTTTAAACGAACCAATTGGTATTGAAGCCTCGAACTGCATATACCCGTTGGTCAAATTAGCATTTATTTGTGCACCGGAAACGAGCGTTGCCCAGACCGACGGATTCGTGAATGGATGACAGCGATATTCTATATAATCGGTACCCGGGTCAACATTCACCAGCCAGTAATTACCTTCACTTGAATCCGTTGCCCAAACGCCATCATTGTTTTCATCAAGATAAATACCTAACTGGTCAGAAGTATCCGAGGTGGTTGCATGCGGCATTGCACAGGCAAAATATACATTATTTGCATCGTGCTTAACCCATAGATAAGCGCTTCCCGCATACGATACGACACCCGAACGACCCAATATATCTGATATGTCATTCTGCTCGACATCTGACCATTCGGATGGCTGAATATCACCGTCAATATTAGGCGGGGTGGTTGTGTAATTTGAATTGATTACTGTGGTTGCAACATAAGATGAGGTAAATCCGGTAATCGTATCATTGTTAAGATATTCATCGGTTCCGAGTGATGTGTACATCGTAATATCATAAACCGCTCCGGCTGGACCGGGTGTCCAGGTCGGATTGAATGAGACAGTTACGGTATCGCCAGAAATTAATGCGGCAGATGCGGTGCCGGCATAAATCGTACTGCCGGCGGAATCGATTTTACAATTTACCGGAATTGTGGTCTGGTCATTAAATCCATAGTTTGCGATTAACGCCTTTGGATTCATCGAAACAAGCGGTGTAACCATCGTTGTTGGCGCGGCAATTGAAATCGTACTCGCATCATTATTTCTTGGTGTCCAGTTAACAAAACTGGCAATATGCCATTCACCAGACGAGTTTACTGTCCATGAACCGGGTTCGCCACTAAAACTTCTTCCTTGTGATGAATCATCAGAGAGTAACTTTGGATTACTATCACCGTGTGGAACAACTGAAACATAATAATGTGCTCCTGTAATTGCAACTGGTGTATTGAGACCATATATTATACTGTATCGGGAATTAGCAACAACTGGAAGTCTGATAGTATCTGATTCGTATAGTAATGTTATACCATCACTATTATAGATTTTAAATTTTATTAATGAATCTCTTGTCGGAGATGGGCTTTGTGTATGATTAGTCGCATCATAAAATTGAGCATATACTGATTCAATAGTTACTGGGGGGATAACACCTAACTCCCGAGGAACAAAGTTAGTAGCTTTTTCACCAGCAAGATCTGAATAAAAATAACCCGCACCATTAAAATCCGCATAATTGATCCAGTTTGTAACATCAATTGTCATCGTTAATGTATCATTCCCCGGATTCTCATCTCCAGCAAGCTCGATCCACACTTTTACTGTATAGATTCCTAAAACTCCGGGTGCTTGCCACTGGGGACTGAAAGTAATTAAATTAGTATCACCAAATACCAAAGCACGAGTTGTTACCTGGTCAACATCATTATAAACATAGGCGCTCGGACCAGTAATCTGCATTTTAACCGGTGTATTAATCGGTGCGGGATTAACACCAAGGTTCTGAACTATTGCCTGAATGCTGACCCGTTTATATGGTGTAACACTTCCCGGCGCACTTATCGACTGTGTCTTAATATCGGTGTTAGGAAAACCATACAGTCTTAAACATAATATTCGGTCACCCTGCGCAACATATAATAAGAATGAATCTCGCCACATTTCACAACCACCGGCAATACTTCCAACCGATGTCATTTCCGGGAGAGAACCATAACCAGCAACTGTACAACTCGGATAATTGTACTTAACCAGTTCGGCATTAGTTGTTTGTGACGAACCCCAGAAATAGCCATGTGGATCATAAGCTAAACCATAAAGTGAGTATGTGTTACTACCTAATGTTCTGACTGCTCCGCCTGTATTAGCAAATTTGTAAATCGGTGTCGCCCAGTTAGCGGTAAAAAGTGAATCCTGAACATCGTTATCAGTTAAAGCTCGAATTCTAGTTCCCGAGATACCGGTTACTGGATAAGTTCCAACAACAGTATGTGTCGTTGGGTCAATTTTATGTAATATTGTACTATCACCAGCGTAAACATAACCATTATAGAAACACATATCACGATAACCCCAACCATAAGTCGTTGCTTGAGCAAAAGAGTCAACTAATGTTCGTGTATTCAAATTGTAAATATACATCATATTATCGGTGCTTGTACCAGCCCCATCACCACATGATGATACCCATAATAAAGTATCGAATACTGGTGTACAACCAAGCGTACCATTGTTCGCGGATATATCGAGTTCCCATTCTACCGCATAAGGAATAACATCACTGGGAGCAGCTTCGCCTGGTTTATCGCACATATCAATCTTTGCATTGTTAATTTTTGCCTGTGTTACTACTGAGTGTGCTGATATACTATTATTTATTCTATCAACTTTTGGTCCTAACCACCTGCCGTTTTCGGTCATCGTGTTAGCACCAAGTGCTACGGCAAAGATTCCCAGAATAAGAATCAATGCTAACTTTTTCATATTTTCCTCCATATTATTTTATTTGAAGTTTTCGACATTGCTATCTTCATTTTGTTAATTACCACCATCTCCAATACTCATTTATAAATGCCGATAATATTACATCTAATCTTAATGAATTGTCAAGGTAAAAATAATTAAATTAAATTATCGATGTTATTTATAACTGAAGTATTATTGTATAGTTACAAATAACCTATTTTATCGAAGTAATTTAGGATATTTTTAATATAAAGGGGTGTAATCTAAATAGAGATATACTTCTACGACTTTATCATTACTAACATCATCTTGAATCGTTTTACTGCCTTTAATGCGTGCGGCTGATTAGCTGGCATTATTATCATTTCTCCTTGTTTTAATGAATATGGTTTACCCGCTATCTTAATTTCAACTCCACCATCCAAAACATAAACTAATGCATCAAATGGCGTGGTATGTTCACTGAGTCCCTGTCCCTCATCAAAAGCAAAAATCGTTATGGTTCCAGTCGGTTTCTTTATTATCTCTCGGCTTACGACCGAACCTTCCTGATAATTTACAGAATCAATTAAATTATTTACCTGAGTATCCATCTCTCTTATCCTTTCTTTACTACAACTGAAATTTCTAAAAATAAAAAAAGATAATCAATAACGAGCCTTTGTCAAGAACTATATCCGCCTTATTATAATTAGAATCGGTTATATAATCAACTTAAGGTTTAACTTGACAAAATATAAGTTTTCATTATGTTAAGAGAAGGAATAAAAGAGAAAGGCGGCAAAAATGCGTACAAAAGATGTTATAATTTTTAGTGTTTGTATTTTATTATCCGCAATAATTTTTGGTATATTTTTCTATAACAGTAGAATAACCCAAAATACAATCAGAGTGACTGGATATGCAACAAAACGGTTTGATTCCGATGTTGTGAAATGGACGATGGTGATTAGCCGACCAGCTGGTCTGAATGATATGAAAACCGGTTATCAATTAATCAGACAGGATGTCGAAACGCTTACTAATGAACTGAAAAAGAACGGTATTAATGACAGTGAAATTACGATACAGCCGGTATCAAGCCAGCAGCAATACAACCGTGATGGTCTGGTTTCAGGATACACCATCAGACAGACTCTCTACATAATCTCGAACAATTTAAACACAATTGAAAAACTGGCGCGCAATCCGGATTTTATTTACAATAAAGGTATTATCCTTGAGTCTTCATATATGGAATATAACTACTCAAAAATATCGGTTTTGAAAAAAGAACTGTTGGCTGAAGCAACCAAAGATGCAAAAAGTCGCGCGCTTGAGATTGCCAATAGTTCCGGTTCAAAACTGGGTAAAATGATATCTGCCCGTCAGGGTGTTTTTCAAATCACCGAACCCAATTCGACCGAAGTCAGTGATTATGGTGTATACAGCACGGCGACTAAAACCAAAGATATCACCGTTACTTTGACTGTATCATTTGTTATAAAATAGGAGTTTAAATGAAAAATGTTTTATTAATAGCTTTATTATCTTTATCAGTCTTTCTATTATTTACTAATTGTCCCAAAACTCATAATGCACCGAATGCACCGACAACTCCTGATGGCCAAAACCACGGTATGATAAATGTATCTTATAATTTCTCATCATCAGCAAATGATCCTGATGGTAACGATGTGTCACTTCGTTTTGCCTGGGGTAATGGTGATACATCCGAATGGAGTTCTAATGTAATATCTGATTCCCAGGTCACCATGAGTCACACATATTCAACCGCTGATACATATGAAATAAGAACACAAGCAAAAAATATATATAATAACCTTTCGCTTTGGTCAGAAAGTAAAACATTTATTGTCTCGTCCAACCATCCACCACTTACCCCGCCATTTCTGTACGGACCCACAAGTGGTATTGTCAACTTATTTTATAACTTTTCTACCCGGACTCACGACCCGGACAATGATAATCTTGCTTATCAGTTTGACTGGGGCAATGGTTCAACTTCCAACTGGAGTAATTTTGTCTCAAGTGATAGTCTATTTACGACCTCGAATTGCTGGTCTGATTCCGGTCAGTATCTGATAAAAGCACGCGCCAAAGATATTGAAGGTAATATTTCTGACTGGTCTTATAGCTATCCATTTTCACTACATCTGACTGGCAGTACATTCCCAAATCATATGATTGCAACGATCCCGGTCGGAAATCAGCCAAAGAATGCAACCGTCCTTCCTAATAGTAATTATATATATGTCACTAATGAGAACAGTAATAATGTATCGGTAATCCGCACATCCGATAATACTGTAATAGCAACTGTTCCAGTTGGTAGTAATCCATATGGAATAGCGGCTTTACCCAATAGTAACTTTGTTTATGTAACTAATCAGAACAGCAACAATGTTTCGGTAATCCGTACGTCTGACAATACAGTCATTGCAACAATCCCAGTTGGCATCAATCCATCTGGTATAGCTGCATTGCTGAATGGTAATTTCATTTATGTGGCTAATTCTGGCAACGATTATGTTTCAGTTATTCGGACATCCGATAACACAGTCATAACAACTATCACTGTAGGAAATAGCCCATGGGATTTGACCGCACTCCCTAATGGAAATTATATCTATGTTGCGAATATGGGTAGTAGCAGCATTTCTGTGATTCGTACTTCCGATAATATTGTAGTTACCACAATTCCTTTGGGTAACATTCCATATAATATTACTGCGTTACCCAACAGTGAATATGTCTATGCGAGCACGCCATTTTGTAACTGCGTTGCGGTAATCCGCGTTTCGGATAATACTTTATTTACAACGGTTGAGGTTCAAAATAGTCCTTATGGCATAACTGCCCTGCCCAGTGGTAATTATGTTTATGTTGCAAATGCCGGTAATGATAATGTTTCGGTTATTGCGACATCGGATAATACAATTGTCGCCCAAATACCGGTTCATCACAGTCCCAATGGTATTATAGTTTTACCCAATGGAACTTATTTGTACGTGATGAATAGTAACTCTGATAATATATCAGTAATTGGACAATAGATATTCTTGACATTAAATGTTTGGGGTGATACAATTAATACAATTAAGAAAGGAGCCATATGAAAAAACTAATAACATTAGTTGGCTTTATGATAGTGTTAACTACACTGTTCATCATCAGTTGCACGAACAATGACGCACCAGAGATTCCGGCTGCACCGACTGGTCTAACGCGTAGCGCAATCAATGTCTCGTGTGCCTTCAAAGCAACGACCACTGACCCTAATGACGACAGTATCGCCTACCAGTTTAACTGGGGCGTTAATGCTAATGACACATCGGCTTGGTCAAGTTTTATTCCAAGCGGCGATCAGATAACAATGAGTCGCGCGTGGACTACTAATGACACATTTGAAGTTACGGTCCGTGCCAAAGATACTCATGGCGACGCATCAGACTGGTCGCCATCGCATGTCATAATAATCGTACCTAATAATTTACCACCCGTACCGCCGATGCCGTCAGGCCCGTCAAGCGGCGTAATCAATGTTCCTGATACATTTTCAACCAGCACAACTGACCCGGATGGCGACAGCGTCGCATACCGTTTTGATTGGGGCAATGGCGATACATCTGCCTGGTCGGTTTATTATGCAAGTGGCGCCACTGCATTGATGGCTTACACTTACACAACCGGCGGCACATTCTATGTGTCGGTTCAGGCAAAAGACCAGCTCGGCGCGATAACTGACTGGTCACTCGGACACGGTATTACTATTACCAATCTCGCCTATCCGTTTACCATCGCATTGACCTGGGGCGTTGAACCCCATGATTTGGATTCACACTGCTGGACACCTTTACCGTATCATGTTTATTTCGGCGATAAAGGTGCTCTCAATACCGCCCCTTATTGCACGCTTGATGTTGACGATGTGACCAGTTACGGTCCAGAGCATATCACAATCAGCCAGCTATCCAGCGGCACCTATAAATATGCAGTTCATCATTGGTCAGGTGATAGCACAATCGCCACTTCATCGGCTGTAGTAAAAATTTATCACAATGGCGTACTGCTTCAGACTTTTACTCCGCCGTCTGGCACCTGCCAGCCATTTTGGTATTGGTATGTATTTGATATCGACGGCGCAACCCAGACTATTACACCGGTTAATACTTACAGCGCCTCTCCGCCAGGACCAGTTGAAAAAATGCCGTCTAAGAAATAATTAAACCATTAATAACAGATGGGGAAGACAGATATTGTCTTCCCCATCTTATTTTTCAGGTCTTGCTTACCTAAATCTAATAGCTATTCCATAGTAAATACTAATTTAATTTTCTTACTAGAACTGCTGATGTTTTCTGAGTTATAGTAGTTTTACTCGTTTTATATTCAAGGTAAATTATATAGATTCCAATTGGCGATTGTGCTTTATTATCGTCTTTGCCATCCCAGGTAATAATACCTGATTTTGTAGATACTTTCTGATTAATAGATATATTAAATGTTCAGTGTCCTGAATCGCTCTTATTTGTTATTATTCTATTCAATCCCTTCCAACGTGTATCCGTACCACATACCATCAGCACCATCTGTACTGCCATCCGCATCTGTTGCACACCAGAGCATTCCATTGCAATATGAAAGTGAAAATCCGTAACCCGCTTGTGGTAATGAAAAAGTATTTACATATTTACCTTGTAAATCATAAATAATTATCTCGTCTTCTGAACCCCAGACAAATAAATATTTATCCGAAGCTGCAATACTTGTATTATAACCGGTATTTGTTTCATTATAAGCATTAACTTTAAAAGATTTTACAATCTTTCCCTTTGCTACATCAATCACATACACTTTGTTATCAATCAACTCATAAAAATGTTTACTATCCGAAGACATCGCCGGCGAACTATTTTCATCCTGAAATAGATTCTCGTGTTCGAGATATGAATCTTCATCTTCCAGGCTGATTTGATATAAATCATTACCATAGACTTTCACATATAACTGGTCATCATTTGGATTAAAGAAAATCGCCCGTCCGTCAAGTTTCACATCATAGCTTTCATAAAAATTACCGTCAGAATCATAAGTATTCACTTTACAGTATTCGGTATTACCGCCATTAATCGTAACATAATCCGACCCATCATAGGTAATTGACATATTATGATAATATACATTGTCAGTAATCTCGATTGTTTGTGCTACGGTGATAGTTACTGGTTTTGGCTTACCGCAGGTTGCTCTCATTGAAATAAATCCGATAAGAACTATAATACATATTTTTATTGCTCTTTCCATCTGTTCTCCTTTACACTTATTTTATATTATTAAACAACGATAAAATATACTGATATCTATAATAATGTCAACTCTATTTTAATTAAGTTATTACTATTTAGCTACAACTATTCTTTTAATTATTACTTTTTTCTGTTCGCTGCGTAAAGCGGCAAAATAAACACCAGCAGATAATTCTGTACTACTTAAATTCACCCGATAGACACCTCGATTTCGCTCGCCGTTCTCAAAAGATTTTACTAATCTGCCGACCGCATCATAAAGCAAGAGCGAAATCCTGCTTTTATTCGGTATCGTATATCGAATAGTTGCTGATGACTTTATTGGGTTTGGATAGATACTTAACGATAAATATAAAATAGCTGGTGAACCTTGATTTTCCTCAATGCCTGAGGTCAGAACTCGAAAGTTTCTTGTCTCGGTCCAGTCACTTTTATTATTTGCCGAATCAATCGCACATACTCGCCACCAATAAGTTGTGTCACTCAATACAAGTGTGACTAATGTATCGGAAACAATCGTATCAACAGAAGGTGAAAACTCTGGATTATTGGCAACCCATAACCGATAAGCTATAACACCGCTCAAACTATCAATAGAATGATACCAAACAAATGTAACAAATGAATCACCGATTATTGTACTGTCATTTGGCGATATAAGAATAGGAGTGATTGGTAAACCAGTATCAACCCGAACTGAAAAAATTTCATTGGACTGACGCGAATTTCCAGCTCGGTCAAATGCTATAACCCACCAGTTATGAGGCTCTTCAGTAAGATGCAATGGCAGCGAAGAATACCAGACATCATTTAATAAATTATTTACACCATACCCACCAACTACCCACATCTTATTATCAAAAACAACTGATGTATGACCTTCCCTTGGTTCCCAACTTGCTGAAGACGTTGCACAAACCCAATTCGTGCCATCGCTTGAATACCAGACATCATTTTTTAAGTCATATCCGTCGTCTCCACCAACTACCCACATTTTATTATCAAAAACGAATGAGGTATGGTTAAGTCGCTGAGACCATGTTGCAGAATCAGTTGCACAAATCCAGTTCACACCATCAGAAGAATACCAAACATCGTCTTGATAAGTACCGTCCTCACCGCCAATCACCCATACCTTGTTATCATAAACGAATGAGGTGTGACGATATCGTGGCAGCCATTCTGCTGAACCAGTTGCCTGTGTCCAGTTCACACCATCAGAAGAATACCAGACATCATTTAGAAAATCTCCGTTATTGTTAAAACCACCAATTACCCAGATTTTATTATCATATACTAAAGATGTATGACCTTCTCTCGGCGACCATTCTGCTGAATCGGTCGCTTGTATCCAATTAACGCCGTCGATTGAATACCAAATATCATTTAATTCATTGTCGTTATTATAATCATATCCGCCAAGTACCCATATTTTATTATCAAAAACAACTGATGTATGGTTATATCTTGGCGCCCAACTTGCTGATGCACTAGCTTGAGTCCAGTTCGCACCATTAATAGAAAACCACACATCATTTCTATAATCATTTTCATCCTGACCACCCAATACCCACATCTTATTATCAAATACTACTGATGTGTGACCATATCTTCCTGTCCATTCAGCAGAATCAGTAACTTGTGCCCAATTGCTGTCTTCACTTGCATAATAATAATTTGTATAACAATTTGTTTGTATCGTCTCATTCGGAATTGCAATTGCTAATTGATAATACGATGTACCAAAATTATCAAATGCTGGCTGCCAGATAAATCTTGGATTTCTTCCGGTCCAGCCATTATTAAGAGGTAATAAAAGACTAAACGCACCTGGCGGGTCAGAATCAATAGTGAAATCCATATCGCTTTCATCACTTGATATTACCGAGTCAGACGCATTTATCATTTGCACTTTAACTCGACACAGATTTGAGTTAATACTGGGCAACGTCCAGATAAAAGTCGATTCGGTCGGGGCGACATTATTAGCAATTGTATCTGGAAAACTCACCCCCCCATCACTTGATAAAAGTAAACGGTAATAGGAAAAACTTATATCCGCATATTTTCGCCATTGAATCATCTTGTTACTTCCACCCTGCCAGAATTCATCGCCATTTGGAGTAACGATGCTTATTGTCCGAATTATAAAATTTTTATCACTCGCATCCTGTATTCGGACTGAATCTTCATCAACAACCTGTACCATCACCCGGCATTGTTTTGAATTGATATACGGGACAGTCCATTGATAAGTCGTCTCGCTTGGTAGAATATTGTTAGCGATTGTGTCGGAGTAATTCATACTTGTATCACTGGAAAACAGTAAACTAAAATGAGTAAACCCTGTTATATTAGTCCGCCATTTTATTGTCTGCGTACTTCCACCAACCAAAGTTTCACCACCGTACGGTGAAATCAGTGTTGCTGCAAAGCCACGTGAATACCAGACATCGTTCTTTCTATTACCATTGCTTGCATTTCCTCCCATTACCCAAATCCTATTGTCAAAAGTATTTGCGGTATGGAGATGGCGTTTTGACCAACCTGCTGTATTTGTTGCTTGAGTCCAATTCGCACCATCGGATGAATACCAAACATCATTCTTTCTTGTACTATAACCACCCAATATCCACATCTTATTATCAAAAACCACTACTGCATGTCCATCTCTTCTTGACCAACCAGCGGCATCAGTAGCTTCAGTCCAGTTTACGCCATCAGTTGAATACCAAACATCATTCTGTCTTCCACCCGAAGTTGCATATCCACCTATAACCCACATCTTATTATCAAAAACCACTGCGGTGTGTTCGTCTCTTTTTGACCAACCTGCTGAATCAGTCGCTAATGTCCAGTTGATACCATCAGTTGAATACCAGACATCGTTCATTCTTCCAGTCGAAACTGTCATGCCTCCCAAAACCCACATCTTGTTATCAAAGACCACTACTGCGTGTCCGTCTCTTCTTGACCAGCCAGCCGCATTTGTTGCTCGGGTCCAGTTTACACCATTTGAAGAATACCAAACATCATTTGTACGATTGTATCCACCTAATACCCAAATCTTATTGTCGAAAACAACGGATGCGTGGTTATATCTTGGTGTCCATTCCGCTGAATCGGTCGCTAATATCCAGTTTGTTCCATCAGTTGAATACCAAACATCGTTCTTACGAGTGACATCCGTAGCATTTCCGCCCAAAACCCATAACATATTGTTAAATACTACTGACGAATGTTGGTTTCTTCCTGTCCATTGAGCGGAATCAGTCGCCTGTGTCCAGTCCATTGAACCCTGTTGTGCATATAAAGGAAAAGAAAATAGAGAGCCGAGAACAAATAATAAAATAAAAAAATTATCTCTTTTCATAATTCCTCCAAGTTCATATATGAAATATGGTATTGAATTCGTCAATTGTCAAGTGGCACTTTTTTGTTCACTGATCTATAGATTATAATCAGTATATCGACTTGATTTGTAATATGATATTTAACTGACCGAGTCTTTTATCTAATGACAAAAATCCTATCTGTCATATTATTCTTAAAACTAATTTGTCAGCATTTAAAATAATAAATAAACAACCGAAAAAACATATTGAAATAATATATATTAAACCTAAAAATAAAGGCACAAGGCTAACCCATAGGCGACCGTGTATGCCACTTATAGGGCAAGATAGTCGACAATTGGTTAACCTTGACCTAAAACCCCCCCTTCCTAGCCAGGGGCAGGTCGGCTACATGCCACTTGTTAAGATATTCATCTTTGGTATTTGATAATTTATGATTCAATACATGTAATCAGGGATTTCTAAGGATTCTTAATACTTTTATTTTACAATCACAAACCGCTCAATCATCCGCGCTTTCTGTTTTGTCTTGAGTATAATAAAATAAACACCGGCGGATAAACCTTTTGTGTGCAAATTAAGATTATAAATACCTGTATTCTTGTTATCATTGACCAATGTTTTTACCAATCTTCCAGATATATCAAATAGTTGAAGTAATATATTATCTCTTTCTGGTATCGAATAACGGATAATCGATACTGACTTTGCTGGGTTAGGAAATATATGCAATGATAATTTATAAATAGACGATATAAGATTTCGGTCTTCAATACTAGTCATTTCGACTGTAACACTTCTTGTCTCTGACCAGTTTCCTTCATTGCCAGCACTGTCAATCGAGCGCGCACGCCAGTAATATGTCGTATCACTCAAAGTACGTATTATCCATGTATCGCTTTTAACCGAATCAGAATAAGTTGAAAAATTCGGGTCTTCGGAAATTCTAAATCGATAAGACCAGAGCCCGCTTAAACTATCAGTGCATTGATGCCAGGTAAAATTGACTGCTGATTCACCAACCGCAGCACCGTTTATCGGTAAAATTAATTCCGGAACGGTTGGAAAAGTCGTATCAACTCGGATTGAATTTATTTCATTGGATATTCGGTTATTACCGGCTCGGTCAAATGCGGTAACCCACCAGTTATGTATATCTTCGCTCAGATGCATCGGTAAAGATGAGTACCAGATGTCATTATGAAAATCACCACCGATTACCCACATCTTATTATCATACACGACCGATGTATGACCTTCCCTCTCGGACCAGTTTGCCGAATAAGTCGCACAAGTCCATCTCACACCATCCTGAGAATACCAGACATCATTGCCACTGCTGCCACCGATTACCCACATCTTATTATCAAAAACAACAGAAGTATGCGATGTCCTGCCCTCCCAGCTTGCCGATGAGGTTACTTCTGACCAGTTAATTCCATCGCTTGAAAACCAAACATCATTCTGATAACTGCCGCCAAGTACCCAAAGTTTATTATCAAACACAACCGATGTATGCGCGCTTCTAGGTTCCCATTGCGCGGAAGAAGTTACCTGGATCCAGTTAATACCATCCGCTGAACACCAGATATCGTTCTTCTCACCTACATCATCAATACCGCCAATTACCCATATCAGACTATTATATACAATCGATGTATGATTCTCTCGCGGAGACCATTGAGCCGATGGCGTAGCACAAGTCCAGTTAACTCCGTCGCTGGAAAACCAGACATCGTTCTTCATACCATTACCGTACCCGCCAATCACCCAGAGCTTGTTGTCAAAAACAACCGAACTGTGACCGCTGCGCGATGACCAGTCTGCAGCCGGAGTTGCTTGAATCCAGTTTAACCCGTCTGTCGAATACCACACATCACTTCGCACATCGTTATCGTCTTCACCACCCATTACCCACATCTTATTATCAAATACTGCTGAACTATGCTCAGTTCTTGCTGACCATTGTGCGGAATCGGTTGCCTGAACCCAGGCGCTGCCTTCAACCGAAGCATATACCGTATCATAAGCATTCGCTCTTAGAGTATCCAATGCCGATGCAATTGCCAGCTGGTAATAAGACAATGCAAAATTGTCGATTGCCGGTTGCCAGATAAAAGTCACATTTCGACCTGCCCAGCCATAATTGTAAGGTGATAAAAGATTAAATTGGCTTGGCGGGTCGGCATCAATGATAAAATTATCATCGCTCTCATCGTACGATAATACAAAATTCGCACTATTCATCATCTGTATTTTCACACGAGCCATTTCGATATTAGCAACCGGTAATTGCCAGACCAACATTGACTCAGTCGGTGCAATATTATTGGCGATTGTGTCCGAGTAAGTCACACCACCATTTCGGGAAAACAGTAGCTGGTAATATGAAAATCCAATACTGGTTGTTTTTTGCCACAGGATAATTTTATTACTCCCGCCTGACCAAACTTCTCTGCCATTAGGTGATAAAAGAGTTATTGTGTTGATTGTGAAAAAATCGTCACTTTCATCACGAAATCTGACTGAACCGGATGAATCAAGCATTTGAATCATAACCCGGCACAAATTTGAGTTTGATAATGGCACCGACCAGTTGACAAAAGTATCCGAAGGTGTAAGACCGCCCGCAATTGTATCAGAATAATTCAATCCGTCCGTAGTCAATAGCAGTCGATAATAGCAAAAATTCGGATAAGTTGCGTGCCATTGAATCGTCTCATTGCTTCCGCCATAATATATTTCATTACCATTCGGTGATATAATCATCAATGACTGAATTGTAAATGAACTATCGCTTGTGTCCTGCAAGCGCAATGTGTCACCTTCATAAGCCTGCACTGCCAATTGACATTGATTAGAATTTATAAACGGTACTGACCACTGAATTATAGTATCAGCCGATGAAAGATTATTAGTTATCGTATCCGGATATGTCATACCGCCGTTGCGCGATAATAATATCCGATACTGCATTGCATCAGTAATAGTTGTCCGCCACCGAATAGTTTGAGTCGTCCCGCCTGACCAGATTTCTCCGCCATTCGGTGATACAATGGTCATCGTGTAGCCGCGTGAACACCAGACATCATTCTTTCGAGAACCATCATATCCGCCGAGCACCCATATCATATCATGAAATGTCACTGAGGTATGTTCGTAGCGACGCGACCATGCCGCGTTATTGGTCGCCTGACCCCAGTCATTTCCATATCGCGCATTCCAGACATCATTAAGCCTGCTGCCATCGCCTGCGATGACCCAAATTTTATGCATGAAATCGACTGCGGTATGCTGTTCTCTCCTTGACCACTCGGCTGAACTAGTTGCCAGAATCCAGTTAATACCGTCGGTCGTGTACCAAACATCATTCTTTTTACTGGTTGCATCATGACCGCCAAGTACCCACATTTTATTATCCGAATCAACTGCGACATGTTGATACCTTGTCGACCATGCCGCCGCTGGGGTTGCACAAATCCAGTTGAGACCATCATAGGAATACCAAACATCATTAAGTCTGGGATACCCGCCCAGAACCCATATTCTATTATCATATACAACTGCGGCAAGGTCTTCTCTTCTTGACCACGGTGCTGATTCTTTGATACAAGTCCAGTTGACGCCATCAAAAGAAAACCAGACATCGTTTTTACGACCACTTGCACTGTATCCGCCTAATACCCACATTCTATTGCCGAACACAACCGCACCAAAATCTGCCCTGCCTGACCAACTAGCCGAATCAGTAGCACAGGTCCAGTTTTCTCCATCCGACGAAGACCAGACATCGTTCATAAAACCACCCGTGCTATATCCGCCTAATACCCATATTTTATCATTAAAGACCACTGATTGATGACGGTATTTAGTTGGCCACTGTGCCGCCGGAGTCACCTGTTTCCAATCCATTGAACTTTGCTGTGAATATAATTTAGCTGGTAATATTAAATAGAATGCAATAATGATAAATATCACTTTAACCGCTTTCATCCAAAATCCTCGCATAGCGCTTTTAAAAGTATGATTAAAACTATCGCTTTGTCAATATTCGTAATCGATGCTGACGCTGGTTGACAATATTAATTAGACAGCATATAATCATAAGTTATGGCATTAAAACCTGTATACAATCCGGAAAATGAACTGATGGCAGTAACAATTAAATCGCTGTTAGAAGAATCAGGCATAAAAGCAATGATTCATTCATTTCAGATTCCATGGTATGACGGACTCGCGAAAATGATGAAACCGGACTGGGGCGAGATTTTAGTCGATGAAGATGATTATAATGAAGCGTATGAAATTATTAGTAATTTTTTAGCTACAGAACAGAAAAGTTCTGAGGACAATGATTCCAGTCCAGACGAACCATAAACTTTCAGTAAATATAGGAGTCTAATATAGCATAAAATGTTATACGTATATCGATTTGGTAATCACAAAGCCGATGGTTCAGCTCGTCTTGCGACACTTTTAGGCGGTAAAGGCGCCGGGCTGGCTGAAATGACTAATATCGGTATCCCGGTCCCTCCTGGTTTTACTATCTCAACCAAAGTCTGTGTCCGTTATCTCAAGACCAATAAATACCCAAAAAAACTTTTGCACGAAGTCAAACAGGGTATGAAGTTTATTGAACATATCACCGGACGTAAATTTGGCAATCCGGATAACCCGTTATTGCTATCAATTCGTTCCGGAGCAAAAGCATCAATGCCCGGGATGCTTGATAGTGTCTTGAATCTTGGTTTGAATAATTCGACCGTCAAAGGATTGGCAAAGCTGACAAAAAACTCTCGCTTTGCGTTAGATTCCTATCGCCGTTTTATCGAGATGTTTACTGATGTCGTCTTGGATTTGCCATCCGAAGAATTTGATAATATTCTCGAAACCGAGAAGAAAAAGAATAAGATTAAAATCGATTCGGGTTTGCCTGAAATCATATTAGAAAATATCATCGAAAAATATAAGGAAAAAGTCGGCGAACTGACTTCTAATCAATTTCCCGAAGACCCACTCGATCAGATATGGCAGGCGATCACCGCGGTCTTTGAATCATGGAATAATCCCCGCGCACAGGAATACCGAAGAATCTATAAGATATCTGAAGAATGGGGCACGGCGGTAAATGTCCAGGCAATGGTCTTTGGTAATATGGGTGAAACATCAGCAACCGGAGTCGTTTTTACCCGCAATCCGGCAACCGGTGAACGAGAACCTTATGGTGAATATCTTATCAACGCCCAGGGCGAAGATATTGTTGCTGGCGTCAGAACTCCCCAACCGATTGAATGGCTTAAAGAAACTCATCCTAAAAATTATAATGAACTGATTACCTATCTGAAAAAGTTGGAAAACCATTATCGGGACGTGCAGGATGTCGAGTTTACCATCGAAAAAAACCGATTATGGATTTTGCAATCACGCCGAGGCAAACGGACTCCTCATGCTGCAGTAAAAATCGCTTGTGATATGACCAAACAAGGACTGATTACCAAAACCGAAGCAGTAATGCGAATCGCACCCAATGATGTAGAAGCGTTATTACATCCGACTATTTCCGGTGTAGTTAAAGAAGCACCGTTAGTCAAAGGCATTGCCGCATCACCCGGTGCGGTTTCAGGTCAGGCAATTTTTTCCACACCTAAAGCAATTAAGATGGGACGCAATGGTAAAAAAGTTATTTTGGTTAGGTCAAAAACATCAGCTGAAGACGTTGGTGGGATGGCACATTCAGTTGGATTTCTTACAGCTACGGGTGGAATGACTTCGCATGCCGCGGTTGTTGCGCGCGGTATGGGTAAACCGTGTATAGTCGGCTGCGAAGGCATTAAGATTGAAGACAATGGACGTCAAGCGGTCTTTGGTAGTTATGCGATTAAGGAAGGTGACATTATAACTATTGATGGCACAACCGGCGCGGTCTATCAAGGAAGTATTCTGACCAAAGAACCAGAACTGAGTAAAGAATTCAGAACGATTTTACAATGGGCCGACGAATTCAGACGACTGAAAATCAGAGCCAATGCTGATACGTCGAAGGATGCATTAACCGCACGCAATTTTGGCGCGGAAGGAATTGGTTTATGCCGAACCGAGCATATGTTCTTTGGCGCAAAGCGGATTCAAGCAATGCGCGAGATGATATTATCGCCAACTTCAGAGGCACGCAAAAAAGCCCTGGAAAAATTACTGCCATTCCAAAAACAAGATTTTATCGATATTTTTACTGTAATGGAAGGACTGCCAGTGACGATTAGAACCCTTGACCCGCCTTTACATGAATTTTTACCTAAGGAAGAAAAACAGATTGTCCGATTGGCAGCGTCGATGAAGTTGCCAATTGATAAAGTCAGGCAAACTATTAACCAACTCAAAGAAGATAATCCGATGCTCGGTTTTCGTGGCTGCCGGCTCGGTATTACATATCCCGAAATAACCGAAATGCAAGCGCACGCAATCTTTGAAGCTGCCTGCGAATTAACAAAACAAGGTAAGAAAGTTTTTCCAGAAATAATGATTCCTCTCGTCGGTATTGTAAATGAGCTTATCGACCAGAAGAAAATTATCGAGCGAGTTGCTAATCTGACTATGGCAAAATATCAGGTTAAGATTCAATATACGGTCGGCACAATGATTGAAGTGCCAAGAGCAACAGTCGTTGCGAATGAGATTGCCAGAGAAGCGGATTTCTTTTCATTCGGAACTAATGACCTGACTCAGACCACATTTGGATATTCACGAGATGATGCTGGTAAATTTTTACCCTATTACTTAAACAAAGGTATTTTAATTACCAATCCATTTGAGACCTTAGACACTCGTGGAGTTGGTGCACTAATTAAAACCGCAGTAAGATTGGGCCGTAAGATAAAACCGAACCTTAAAATCGGTATCTGCGGTGAGCATGGAGGTGAACCAAATTCAATTCGGTTCTTCCATAATGTTGGATTAAATTATGTATCATCATCGCCATATCGTGTAGCTGGTGCACGCATCGCCGCTGCCCAAGCCGCATTAAAATCAAAAAAATAACTGTTGAACACACAAAGAATGTTTTCAACCACAAATAAACATAGATGAACCCCGCCCTTGCTGCAAGAGAGAGGTGAACAGAGAGACAAAACAAAAAGAGTATGATAAGTAATCGTTCAGTCGTAAAAGTGGTCGCTGGGATTTTAATCCTAATCGGAATTTTTATTGTTGTTACTAATTTTATTCCGCGGGTGAAATTTCTTAAACCATCTGAAGTTACCGAATATCAAGGCGAGAAACTTTCAACAATTAATGATTTTCGAGAAAACTCAATAAGGGGGTCACAAAAGGTCGATACCGCTATTTATCAGCTGAAAATTACCGGTCTTGTTTCAAATCCCTTGTCATTAAATTATCGTGATGTAATCAAATACAATCAAAACTGTAAAAAGGTTGTAAAATTAGATTGTGTCGAAGGATGGAGTGTTAATATTCTTTGGGAAGGTATTCTGGTCAGAGATTTAATAAACAAAGCAAAACCATTGCCTCAAACAAAAGTAGTCATCTTCAAAGCCTATGATGGTTATTCAACGTCATTCCCGATTGATTATTTAATGAAAAACGACATATTGATGGCATATAAAATGAACAATGTAACAATTCCTCCTGAGCGTGGTTTTCCATTTCAACTCGTTGCGGAAAGCAAGTGGGGTTATAAGTGGATAAAATGGATTACAGAAATTGAAATCTCTGCCGACGAAACCTATCAAGGTTATTGGGAATCTCGCGGTTATTCTAATAAAGGTGATTTGAATAAACCGTTCTTGGGAAAATAAAAGTACAAATTGATAGATAAAATATTTATGGCAAAGCTTCTGCTTTGCTAATTCTCAGTCATTTAAATTAGAGGAACCATATAACTGGTAAGTTAATAAATAACTATTCTGATAATTTCTGTAAGTTAATCGAATAGTTCTCTCTTAATCATCAAAATTTTTGAATCATGGATCTGATTAGTACATTAGGTTATCCATCAGCTAACAAAGTTTGTGATCGAGTTGGTAATTTCATCGGCAAACGAGCCCACAAAATACCCGAAAAGAGACTGGGAAGCCCGTAAAATCAAGCCCTGGGGCATGCCCTAGGCTTGCCCACAGGTTACCCACTGGCTTGCCCGGGGGCTTACCTAAACCATAACTTCTTGAGCTGGCAAGTAGACCAAAATAGCCTGTGCATCAGTAAATATCAATTTTCAATGACCAATTACCAAATCCGTATTTTCATGGTTGAAATTCCTCTGCGTTCTTCACAGTTAATACTTTTTCTTGACTGATTGCTTTCTTTTCCTTAAAGTGTAAACCAATAAAATGAATAACGAACCTAATTCTGAACAACTAAAACCATTCCAAAAGCTCTGGAATTTTAATTTCACGATGCTCTGGTTTGGGCAACTCATTTCAATAATCGGTGATTCTGTTTATGGAATCGCACTCGGTTTCTGGGTATTACAGAAAACCGGCTCGACCGCATTGATGGGAACTTTAATGGCTACCTCAACACTGCCTAGAATAGTCATCTCGCCGTTTGCTGGTGTTTTGGTTGACCGCAGTAATCGTAAAGCAATGTTAGTCGTAATGGATATGGTCCGCGGAATTTGCGTTTTGTTAGTTGCAGTTGCTGCGTATATTAATTTGATTCAAATCTGGATGGTCTTTGTTGCGGGAATCATTATCAGTATTGGTTCCGCTTTCTTTATTCCGTCCGCCGCTTCTTCAGTGCCAGATATCGTGCCGACGGATAAACTGCTCAAAGCAAATTCGGCATTTTCCATGATTCAGACTGGTTCAGGTATAATTGGCAATGCAGCGGGCGGCTTTCTTTTCCAGATGCTTGGCGCGCCATTGATGTTTCTGGTCAATGGTATCTCTTATTTAGTTGGCGGATTTGCCACATCAATAATTAACATACCCAAAATCCATCACGAGCATCCAGAATTTAATTTCTTGGCTGACTTGAAGACCGGGCTCAAATTCGTTTGGCAGTATCGCGGTATCCGAAATCTGATGGCAGTCGCTTCCGCATTAAACTTTTTTGCGGTTATGGGTATTATGTTATATCTGCCGCTATTTCAGAAAACCCCAAAATTAGGGGCGGCATTGTATGGAATTTTCATTGCAGTTTTCCTGGGTGGCATGTTTCTCGGTTATCTTATAACGTCAATTTTTCACATTAAATATTCACATCGGTTTTTTATCTTTTATAGCTTCGGCATAATAAGCATGTCGGCGGCCGTATTAACACCTGTATGGTTAATCTTTCCAATAATGATTGTTCTCGGATTCATCGTCGGTTCAACTAATGCGATTCTGAATTCATTTATTGGTGCCACTTTGGGTATTGCTGTTCCTCAAGCGATGCGTGGTAAAGTTTTCAGTCTTATCGGCACGATTGTTGGTGGTTTAATGCCAATCGCCTATGCATTGGGCGGGATTTTAGCAGAGTTTATACCGATTCGGATAATAATTTCATCAGCATTTTTCATCACATTATTAATACACTCGTCAATGATATTATCCAAACCGATTAAAAGATTAATTAACTTCAATCCCGAAACTGACACCATCGAGAATTTCCGATAGTAACAATAGATATAATATTGTTGACCTTTATTAAAAATAATGTAAGATTTAGTTAGTGCAACTTATTCTCCTTTTATTATTGATAAATACCAACCAAGACTCGATTTTAATGCGAGCAGGCAGTAATGCTCCGCAAGTGCAACAATTTATTTCAGAATCAGAACAAAAAGGTTATAAAAACTGGGCTGATTTCTTGTTAAGTGCAATGCCGGATGTCGATTTAGTCAATCTTAAGTCCGATGATTTTATTGCTTATTTTGATGCTTTAAAAAAGAACTTTAATCGGGTTGGATGGCGAAACAAGATAGATGATAATCTGTTTTATTATTATATTCTGCCCCACCGAGTAAGCCAGGAACCTTTAGAGAACTTTACTGCTCATTATGCAGATACGCTTTATAATCTTGTGAAAAATACCAGGAATATGCGCGATGCAGTATTTAGGATTAATGAATGGGTTTATACTAAAATGAAATACGAACCAACCGAGCAATGGGACCAGAACGCAACCACCACAATCAAACGCGGTATCGGTCGATGTGAGGAGATGTCAATTCTATTTATCAAGGCATTAAGAACTGTCTGTATTCCCTGTCGTCACACTTATACTCCTTGGTGGCCATTTACTAATTCCAACCATGCCTGGGTTGAAGTCTGGGTCGATGGCGAGTGGCATTCAATCGGTGGCGGTGAACTTACTGATTTAGACAATGTCTGGTTTAGAATTCCATCGCAGCGTGCTGCAATTATTAAAAGTGTTATTTATGGTGAAATGCCTGAAGGCAAGGAAATTATTGATAGAAAAGATAATAAATTTACAATTATCAATTCAACGCCGAATTACGGAGATGTTGCTGAACTTAATATTCAGATTAACAAGAACAATATGCCAGTTGAAAGTGCCCAGGTTTCAATCAATGTTTATAATTATTCATCGCTTGTGCCGGTTGGCAACAAAAAGACTGACAATAATGGTTATGTAAAATGGATTGTCGGCAAGACTGACTTATTCATTTATGCATACAAAGATACTATGACAGGTTATCAAATCTGGCGACCATCAGCAAAAACTAATGATACAATGTTTATCGATATTACCAGAAGAGAAATTCCCGACACATCGTTCTGGCTTTATACAAGAAAAGTTAGTGGTCAAAACCCAAAATCAAAATATAAACCTGATATTAATAAGCTGAAAAAATTACAAGACCTGCACTTCAAAGAAATTGACGTGACCAACACATCCCTTTCCGCAACTTTGTTTCAGATTGATACAAATCTTTTAACGATTTTCAAGAATGCCAAAGGCAATGCAAAACCATTAATACAGTTTGACCTTGATTTACCCGATTCTTTAAGAGATATATTTACCGAGTATTTTAAGCGGCTTGTCTCAAAAGACATTGTTGAGCTCGATACAATCGGTCTTGCTCAAGAATTAAGTGCAGTACTAAAATCAATAACTTTAACTGATAAAAATACTCCAGATTCGATTATTAAAGATTATCTAATCCCTTCAAGAATACTCTATGAACATATCGGTATGTGGCGAGAGCATATTCAAAATGTTTCGGACACCAATCTTCCAATCTTCAAATCTGCTAATTATTCAGTTTCACTCGCAGTAGATAGTGTTTTCAGCTGGGTTGAGCATAATATTGAAAAGAAAAAAGATGGCGATGTGTTTGGTCCAATGATGAATCCTGAAGATGTCTATAAAGCAAAGCGGGCAACCGATACTGAAAGATATGTTTTTATTATTGGCATTTTAAGAAGTCAAGGAATCTCGTCACGGATAAAATGGAGCTTTGACGCAGTAGAATATTGGGACGGACAATGGAAAGAAAAGAGTTTTGAACAAAAGTGGGAAAAGAAAAATGTCTGGGTCGGTATCAAGTTTATACAAGATACAATCGATGTTACGCAAAAGATGAATTATTATGAAGATTACAGTGTTACAACATTTAAAGATAATCCTAACCGACTTGAACCATCGATTGATACACTTAATGGTTATCAGGTTATCACTCTCGATGCAGCACCGTCATATCTCATTTCGGGCTGGCGTAATGGATTTGGCGATACTTATGTAAGACTAAAGAGATTTCTGCCGACTTTGGATATGACAAGAATAACAATTAAAACCGATATTCCTGAAGACGTAAAACCAGGTGATTTGATTGTTAGAGAATACCATGGATTTTCAGATATAGATAAACTTGGTATAAAAAGCAAAGATCTTGAAAATGGCGATATATTATTTATCGTCTTTGATTCCGAATCTGAAGCATCTAAATCAACTATCAATAATGCCAAACAAGCGATTAGCAACTTTCCAGGAAAGGTTTATTTTTTATTCAATTTCAAAAGCAGAGGATTAGATTTGGGGTTCTTGGGTGGTATTAAAAATAATAATGTATATCACGAGTATGTATCAGAAGACACCTATAAGAAATGGGGCATACAAAACCTGCCATCTGTTTTATATCTCAAAGATGGCAAGACAGTCTTCTGGACCGAAGGTATAAATCTGCATCTTTCAAGATTACTTCAGAATTTTCAGAAATAGCAAAAAATACTACCCCTCCCCTAACTGATTACTCAAAAAATATGGATATATATAATTATTAATAATTTGAACCACTATAGAAGCTTTATATCACAATAATTTAACTAAATATCAACATAATTAATGCATATTAATAAAATACTTGACAAAATTAACAATTTTATTAAAATAATACATATGAAAACAACAATCTTAACAAAGTGTCCAATATGTAATTCAAAAATGCTAATATCCGAACTGAGATGTCAGGAATGCGGAGTGTCGGTTTCGGGAACCTTTGAGATCCCCCATGCTTGTTTATTGCCTCAGGATTTGTATGACTTTATGCTCGTTTTCTTGAAGAACCGCGGTAATATCCGGGATATCGAAAAAGAACTTGGTATTTCTTACCCCACGGTTCGAAGTCGTTTAGATAGTCTGCTTGAAAATTTAGGTTATAAACCTGCTCCTACTAATAAAGAAATTGAAGATATCATTGCTAAACTTGAGACAGGTGAAATAACTGCTGAAGAAGCAGAAAAAATGATTAAAAAAAGCAAGGAAACATAATATGAAAAAAAGTACTCTAACCACAAAAGTCACAGAGACCACTGAGCCCAAAGGGAAAGAAATAACAAATATAATAAACACCAATTCATCCCAGAACAGTACTCAGTGTGTTCAGTGGTTAAATCCCTTCATAATATAAGGAGAAAACATGGAAGAAAAGATGAGAATTCTAAACTTGCTCAAAGAGGGCAAAATAACAACCGAAGAAGCATCAAGTCTTCTTGACGCATTAGAACAAAAGACCGAAGATAAGAGACATGAGGAGTTTGTTTTTCACATGCCGCATATCCCCAAAGCTGCATTTGCTGGTTTTAGTAAATTTCCTGAAATGGTTACAAAAATTGTTACTGACTCATGCTCAGCTGCGGTCGATAAGGCGATGGGAGAATCAGGAGAGATTTCCGAAAGACGGTTTGCCGCCAAAGAAAATGTTGTAATCCGAGCAGTAAGTGGCGATATTGATATTGAAGGTATGAAATCGAATGAAATAGTTTTAGATGCCTGCTGTGGTCTGCAAAAGATCGAAGATAAAGAAAATGAACTTATCTTAAACATGATTTCGAATGATATCGAACTCAAAGTTCCATTTAAAACGAATATCCGCATATCATCGGTTTCGGGTGATATTGAGTGTACCGAAATAATCGGTAACTTAGAAGTCCAGACCGCGTCCGGTGATCTTGAATTAGAAAAAATCTCTGGTAAAGTCGAGATAAAATCAGCATCGGGTGATATCGATGTAGATGAGTTTTCGGGTGCAATTGATGTAAAAACTGCCAGTGGTGATATTGAAGTCATCTTTAACGAATTCGAAGACAGCATGATTGAAACAAAAAGTGGTGATATTTCAATAGTTTTACCTAAGAAAATCGATGCGGTTATCGAACTATTGAGCGAGGATGGCGAAATCGAGATATCAATTGATAAATCATATGAAGAACTTGAGAAAAAGAGTGGTTATCTGAAAATCGGTTTAGGCAATAAAACTAAGAAGCTCTATTGTCATACGAAATCCGGAGATATCGAATTAAAGCAAGAATAAATTATTTAAAATAAAAATGCCCAGGGTTTCTAAATACTCCCTGGGTATATTTTTTATATAAAGAATTATAGAAATATGAACACTAAAATAATTACGATTACCAGGCTGGGCAGCATATTAGAAATTCGTATCTTCAGAATTTCCAATATATTTATTCCCAAACCAATTAAAAGAATTCCGCCTACAGCAGTCAGCTCATTAATCAGAATCGATGGCATGACATGCTGAAGCGACCCAGCGAACAGAGTTAATCCTCCTTGATAGATTAATAAAGGAATCACCGAGAAGATAACTCCAATACCTAAAGAAGCGGTTAAAGCAATTGACGAGAAACCATCCATCAATGATTTAGTCATCAGTAAATTCGGTCGCCCACCCAACCCCTCTTCAATCGCGCCCAGAATCGTCATTGAACCAAGGCAGAATAATAAAAAGGCAGTGATTAATCCTTCGGAGAATTTATCACTGCTCAGTTTTATCTTCCGTTTCAGATATTCGCTCAGATTATTAATTCCCTTTTCGATATTTATCAACTCACCGACAATTGAACCAATAACAATACTCAACACCATTATCAACAAATGGTCGGTTTTCAATGCCATCTTGACTCCAAGGAATATTGCAAATAAACCAATCCCCTGAAATACGATTTTTATAATTCTTTGTGGAAGTTTAGTACGGATAAAAAGACCAATAACACTACCAACTATTATTGCACCTACATTAACTAAAGTGCCTAGCATATAAAAACGGGCATCTAATAAATTTTATTTTGCACCCAAAGCTAAAAAAACCGTGATGTTTGCATTTTTACTACCGCATTTGGATGTTGCGCAGCATCGATTACCGACATCATCAACAAACACAAGCTCAAAACCGGCTTTAAGATACCACTGAATAATATCTTCCCGCTTAAACCCCATCCACCGGTCATGTTGTTCAGTTTTTAGAAACTCGAATTTGTGTTCATCTAAATCACTGATAACGAGTCTGCCGTTTGGTTTTAAGATTCGAGACATCTCCATTATTGCGGTCAAAGGTGATTCGACGTGATGCAAATACATATTCGCAAATGCAAAATCAACACTATTATCCGGAATTGGTAATTTTTCTCCATCGCCTAAATGAAAATTGATATCTTTTACGCCGGCAAATTTATCTTTCATAATTGAAAGCATAGCTTCAGACTGGTCAACAGCAACTACTTTTAATCCGGCACGAATCAATGCTTCGGTGATAAAACCAGTCCCGGCTCCGATATCTGCCGCTACTTTACCAGGCTTAACACAAGCTAAAGACAGTGCGCTTTCCCGAATTGTCTCGGAAAAGAAACTTTGTCGGATATTATCCCACTCGTTTGCTATATGGTCAAAATATTGTTTGCTCATCACCTAATCTCGTGTTTAAGATACTTTCTTATTATATAATTATGTCCATCAGCTCTGCCGATAATTGAATCTGATACAATACATCCCGCAATAACTTTTATCGGAACACCTGTTTCTTTATCAATATCTCCCCAATCACCTTCCCCGAGAACATATCTTGTTATTTTATTACTTTTTATTTCAGTATATGCTTCCTGCATCCCTCGATAATATGCCTTTCGATAAACTATAGATATATCTGGTTCAAGATGACTGGTCGCTCTCATTTCTTCGTCTGATATCAGGTATTTTCCGATTACATCGTTATGCCCTTGCGCTAACCCATCGATTGAATCGGTTATCATACAACCGGCAATTATTTTCATTGGCAAATCGGTCTCTTTATCAATGTTATTCGATTGTGGTGGTATTAATCCAGCAATATAGATTGTCATTTTTGATTCTTTGATTTCGTTCTTGGCTTCTTGTATCCCCTGATAATAAGCCCTGCGATATCTTAAACTATATGTTGAATCAAACTGATTTGTTGCCTGCATTATTTCCTTATCTGATGGTTGATGCTTATAAAACTTAATACAGGATGTGGAAAACAGCAATACAAATATAACAACAATGATTCTTATGTATGAACTTCTCCATACAGCCATTTCTTCCACCAGTAATAATATAACTCGCTAAAATGATTGTCAATATGTCATACAATATTGTCCATGCAGATATTTTTGAATAATAACATAGCAAAAATAGGTGCGGGGTTGACGTTTATAATATTTTAAACTATGATATTATTCATGAAAATTTTCGTAAACAACTGGCGCTGCATTAAAAACCCATTAGCTGGCGGCGCAGAAATTTATTTTCAAGAGATTTTCAAACGCATTGTGCAGATGGGACACTCGGTCACTCAGCTTGCCGTCAGTTTTAAAGGTGCGCCGGATAAAGAAGATATTGATGGTATTCACATTATCCGTATCGGCGAAAAGAATACTTTCAACTTCTCCGTTTATCGGGAACTTCCCCATTATCTTGAAGAAGGTAATTACGATATTGTAATTGACGATTTAAATAAGATACCTTTCTACAGTCCGTGGCTTACTAAAAAGCCGGTATTAGCATTACTGATGCATCTATTCCGTAAAAGTATCTTTTCTGAAACTTCGATACCTTTTGCCAGTTATGTTTATTTGACTGAAAGTTTAATCCCCTGGTGTTACAAAAATAATAATTTTGCTGCTTTGTCACCGAGCACAAAACAGGATGTAATAAAAATGGGTGTCAAACCTGAAAAAATCGTAGTAATTCCACCCGGGGTTGATTTAAATTACTTTAAACCTGATTCTAAAGTAAAAGAACCCAATTTGATTATTCACGCTGGTCGATTAAAACGGTATAAATCGGTTGACCATCTACTTTGGGCAACTCAGATGTTAGTAGGTAAGCGGAAAGATTTTAAAGTTTTAATTATCGGTGATGGTGACGATTTACCAAGACTAAAAGATTTAGCCAAGAAATTAACAATTGATGATTATGTTACATTCACCGGATATATTTCCGAACAGGAAAAACTGAACTATTATCAGAAAGCGACTTTATTAGTTGAGAACTCAATCAAAGAAGGATGGGGAATGATTATAATTGAAGCCAATGCGTGCGGAATACCGGTTGTCGCTGCAAACTCGCCCGGTCTAAGAGATGCGGTACTTGACCAAAAGACTGGTTTTCTATATGATTACGGCAATATTGAACAGCTTGCTCACAAGATTGAATTGCTGTTAGACGATAAAAATCTTAACCGACAGATGGCAGAAGCCGGGCTTGAATGGGCAAAGAATTTTAGTTGGGATAATTGTGCAAAGGAAACTATAAAAATTATCGAAAGGACAATAAATAAATGAGCGTTGCAATCGAAGTTAAAGATGTTGTCAAGAAATTCAGACGCGGACGCAGACTCAAGAAACGGGATATCTTCGCGGTCGATAAAGCAACTTTTGATATTGAGGAAGGCGAACTTTTCGGTCTATTAGGACCCAATGGAGCAGGAAAAACAACTTTAGTACGTTGTCTTGCGACCCTTTTAATACAGGATGAAGGTACAATCAAGATTATGGGTAAAGATATCTACAGCAACTCGCTCTATTGCCGAAGACAAATCGGACTGGTTACTTCGGGCGAACGGACTCTTTACTGGAAACTTTCGGGTCGGGACAATCTTAAATTCTTTGCTGCCCTTTATGGATTAGACGGCAAAGAACGCGATATGAGAATTGAGTATCTGATGGAACTTTTAGACCTCAAGGATGTCCAAAACGAACGGATTGAAAAATATTCGTCGGGCATGAAACAGAAAATTTCTTTAGCCCGTGCTTTACTTCATGACCCCAAAGTATTACTGCTCGACGAGCCGACGCTTGGGCTTGACCCGCAATTCTCCAGATTCTTGCGTAATTTCATAAAGAACTCTTTAAATAAGGAACAAAAGAAAACAATTCTTCTGACCACTCACTACATGGACGAAGCAGACGAGTTGTGTGAAAGGATTGCCTTTATCAATCGGGGTAAAATCGTTGATGTCAAAACGCCCTATGAGTATAAACGCGACTTGCCCCACACTGAAGTTCTTGAATTGCGCTGTTCCGGGATACAGAACTGTGACGAACTGCTGAAACAACTGCAATCATTGAACTCCGTTGAAAAAACAACCGCTAATTCAGTGGACCATGTCACGAACATTAAAATTATCCTGCCCCGGGCTGAACCGATTCTATCGGATACGATTGAATTAGTGCGAAAACAGGGAAAAATCTTAGGGATAAATGTTGAGCAACCAACCCTGGAAGATGTATTTATTTATGTTACCGGCACTCGATTGAGCGAAGACACTGCCGAAGAAAGACCTGCCACTAAAGATTAGAAAATGACTTTCAAAAACAACCTTAAAATTATTTTGGCTGAAAATAAAAAGACGATTGATATTGCACTCTCATATCCAATTTTTTTAGTCTTCTGGGGAATCGCTCCGTTACTTTGGCTTCTACCATTTGTTTTTCAAGGCAAGGCGTTAGTTGGCGGTATGTCAAGTGCATCGTTTAAAGCTTTGACCGGTTCGGCTAACTTTTTACCATTTATATTAATCGGCACCATGGTCTCGACCTATATCTTCTCTGGATTGTGGGGTGTAGGAAATTCATTGCGGGAAGAGACTTATTGGGGTACGTTAGAATATATCATCGCATCCCCAACAAACCCAGTTGTTGTGCTCTTGGGAAAAACCTTGGCTGAGTTTATCCTTGCCTCAGCAAATGTGACAATCCAAGCATTAATCGCTACCTTCTTTTTAGGCGTTAATTTAACTCTTGCCAAAATCTTCCCGGTCATGGTCATTGTCTTATTATTGTTAATAGGATTTTACGGATTTGCCATTGCCTTTGCCGGATTTACTTTGCTGATAAAAGAAGTGCATGGTTATGTTCATAGCTTAGAATGGGTCTTTTATCTTTTCTCCCCAATTCGTTATCCGGTTGAAGTAAGTTCGATAACAAAGACGCTGTCCGCATTGATACCATTGACCTATGCTTTGGTCGCAATTCGCGGCATAATTCTCTTGAACAAACATATTGTAAATCTCTGGCAAACGATGCTTATCCTTATTGGCATGGATATTGTATTAATTATAGGCGGTTATTTACTATTCCAATATTTAGAGCGAAAGACCAGACAAGCCGGAACGATATCGCAATATTAATATGAAACAGTTTATAAAACAGATGAAACATTATGCCCGAGCGGTTTGGGCTGAGAATATCAAAGAATGGAAAGTCGAGTTAACGTATAAACCTGATTTTATCCGCGGCTTAATTGACCCCTTGGTTTATGCCTTGCCTTATTTATTATACGGTATTGCCTTAGTTGGCGGCAGGAATTCTAAAACCTTACAGGGTTTGGTCGGTTCTGGTGATATAATTACCTTTGTTACTTTAGGATATGTTTTTATCGGATTTCTCAATATGGCATTGTGGGCAATGGGGTTTTCTTTAAGAAAAGAACAATACTGGGGCACACTGGAATCGGTTTTTGCCGCACCGGTGCCGCGCTGGGTTTTTGCAATGGGTATGGCGGCTCACTCAACCTTGCATCAGGGATTGATGATTTCAGTGCAACTATTAGTGATAAATTTAATATTCAAATTAACAATCAATCCGGCTGGTATCTTGCCTTCTTTATTAGTTGTTGCGGTTATGCTCATTGCACTTTACGGTTTAGGGATGATGATTGCAAGTGTAACCCTGGTACTCAAACAAGGACAGTTGGTCTCTGAAGCATTATCCGGAATAATGATGATTATAACACCAATCGCATATCCGCTTGCGGTTTTACCATTATTTCTACGCAAAGCAGCTATGTTCATTCCCACCACTTATGGTATAATGACCGTGCGTCATTTTCTGATGGGTGAAAATATGGGTTTTTCCGTTGCCACGTCATTTTTCCGTCTTGCTTTATTAGGAATTGCCTGGGTGACTTTTGGCATAATTATCTTTGAAATTATTGACCAGCGCACCCGACGCACTGGAACAATATCACATTACTAATATCAAATATAAATGTCTAATATCTAATTACAAATCTCTAATGAAATTTCAAATAACAAATCAAAAAAAAATTGAAATGAACTTTGACATTGGATATTTTATTAGGAATTAGAAATTAGGATTTAGGATTTTTCATAATATATGATAGGTATTACTATCGGAGACCCTTCAGGAATCGGTTCTGAAATAGTTCTTAAAGCACTATCCACTTCGTCATTGCGCGCATACGGTGGCAATCTCCTTTTAATTGGAAATCATAAACTTTTAGAAAACCTGCAACGTAAATATGTAGGGCGAGGCTTTAGCCTTGCAAAATTTAATATCATCGATGCCTTTGGTGACTTTAGATATGAATATGGCAAACCTCAGAAACAATGTGGTATTGCAGCGTTTTTACAACTAAATTTAGCATCACATTTACTAAAGACTGGAAAAATCAAAGGCATTGTTACAGCACCAGTATCCAAAACCGCTTTGGCAATGGCAGGATTTCCTTATGCTGGTCAGACCGAGTATTTTGCCACCGAATTTGGCGTGAAAAAATATGGGATGCTTGCCTGGTCAGAGGAACTAAAAATCATTCTTGTTACAATCCATCATCCATTAAAAGAAGTCACTAAACTCGTTACCGAACAAAATGTTTTAGAAAAGATTAAACTATTAAATGATTACTTTATTCGATATGAGAAGAAACGAAAACCTAAGATTGGTGTCTTCGCATTAAACCCTCACGCATTTGAATTCAGTTGTGGTGCTGAAGATAAAATCCTTAAGGCAATAAAACAAGCACGAAAATCAGGCATTTCTGCTGAAGGACCTATCCCTGCTGATTCAATTTCATTCTTCTCTTCTCACACCTCTCTACCCCCTCGCTTTGACGCTTATATCGCAATGTACCACGACCAAGGAATAGTTCCAGTAAAACTCCTTTCACGAGGCGCAGGTGTAAATATGACACTAGGCTTACCTTTTGTTCGCACCGCTCCTTTACACGGTGTCGCATTTGACATTGCTAGTAAGAAGGGTATTGCTAACACAGATGCGATGCTCAATGCAATTCGCCTCTGTCAGAAATTAACAGAGAATTAAGTTAACCACTGAGATTGTATCAATTTTGCAAATTCGTTTTCTCAGTCTATAATTGATGCACCATGCGCTTTACAACAATATACCTGGTTTTAATCTGTTCCCTTATTGTTTTTTGACTCAACTTGCATATTTTGGTTATATCAGCTATTTAATAAAATTTCATTTATACCTCATTTGTTATGTAAAAACTATCTTTGTCCACTATTGTAAAGTAAAATCAAAAAAAATAAATATGGCGAGTTTTCGTTTCTCCCATGGCGTTTGCATACATAAACCAGAGGCGTCAATGACACTCATCTTGATGGCGTTGACCCGTTTTATCCCTCCGAAAACCACATATTAGGGTTATTTTTGATTCTTAAACTCCTCTTAAATTTAACCGGGGAGACTTTAAATCTCCCCGATATAAAATGAGTTAATTAGTGATGAAATATCAATCAACTCGTCCATTCGGTTGATATGCCCGCTTGATATAATTGAGTTGCGCCAGATGCCACTGTGCTCCAAGCCGCAGCATTCCATGCTCCGTATGTCTTACTGTGCCTCGGACAAACACATCGCCGGACAAGCGGATCAGGTCTCGCGGAAAATGAGGGTTTCCGTGTGGCTGTTTGAAGATATCACCTAAGTCGAGTATCGGTTTACCGGTTATTCTTTCAGGTGTTTTGTTGAAGCTATTCTTTTCTAAGTAATCCTTCACTTTAAACAGTGTTTTTCCGACATAGTCCCGGATATTGACTGGAATGAAAAGATACTCGCCCTGACGTTTGATCAGTCCTGCTTTGTATTGAAGCCACTGCTCATTATTCAGGCCGGATGCCGACTGCCTTGCTTCTTCTATTGAGCGCACCGGCTGTTTTAATTCGAGCAGGTAGTAATGTTGACGGAACCTTCGCGCTTCGAGTGTGCTTAAAAAGTAGCGGTCGCCATATTTGAAAACCGATTCGCCGAGGTGGTGAAGATGTTTGGTCTCACCTTTTGAATCTTTCGTTTCTTCGTACCAATCCGCAGAACCCTGGATTAATTCGAGTTTGTCGAAATCTTTAATTTCAGCTTGCTCTAATACACTGAAAGGGATAATTGGTGTACCAAGCGGAGCAACGTGGAATGAGTAGTTAATGTCACCATTAGTCGTTGGTGAGGATACATCTCCGTTTATTATAAACCCATTTATAGTTCGGTGCGCGATATCCTGTCCGTAAGAATAGAGCGTGTCTTTATCAAAGCTGATACGTCTGCCATGTCCTTTTACTTGATGTCCACCTGCATAAGGCCGTCCAAAATGACATCTCTCCCGTTCTTCTGAGTAAAAGAAGTTCTTGATAATATCAGTGGGCTTATAGCTCTTAATTGATAGTAATACGTAGGTTTGTTTATCCTCAAATCCAAATAGTATTGGATCTTCGTTCTTACTGTCCATTGCCTGAACAATCCCGGATGTGAATACATTACGTTCTAAGATTAAGTTGCAAAGCTTCACCTCCCAGGCATAGTCACCGGATTGCTGGTAAAGTGATATGTCTGGTAGGTTTTTATATTCTTCGACGGTTAATTTACGCATCAGGTGATATGACAGGTAATGTTGATTCTTGGATAGCGCATCAATGATTTTATCAACCAAATTTATTGGTTTCAGCTCAAATTGCTCAATCGGTGGTTGAGTAACGAGCATTGGCAGTGTATTTGTTTTTTCTTGTACTGCTGTTTCCATATTTTACTCCTATCTTTTAAAAATGAAAGTCAACCACTACGATCCAATAATTCCCGATAAATCTATCAGGAGTTACTGGATCTTTATTATCCTGCATATCAGTGGCAATAACTGCTCCGCCATTCCAGAGCTTTTCCTGACTGATTTGGTCTAAAAGATGGTCTTTGATGATTCGCTCGTAGAGCAGCCGGTTTACGATTTGCGCATCGTCTTCATAACCTTGTTCCTGGTATGAGTCCCGGAAAGCCCAGGGTATTCCCTGATAGTCAGGGAAATACTTTTGGGTTATTTCACGGTATTGTTTTTGGCGTATCTCTTCGGTGATATCTTTATTGATCCAGAAGCCGTGCTTATCATTGAACTCCTTATTTAACTCGGTCAGTTTCTCCTGGTCCAGCTGGTTTGCGGTTAACTCACCGGACCACCGTCCTCCGATCACAAACCAGTCAGCATAATAATGCTGAAACAGACCAGTGTTTTCAGTAAATCCGTTATCCGATAACCAATGAAATACATGGTTTCTGGCTGATTTGCTATCATCCAGACCATCTTTTGGACATAATACGTATAATAACGCATGCATGTTTTACTCCTTGTCTTGACTTATTAGTCAGGAAAGACTATTTATTATTGGGTGTATTGGGTTTGACCAGGTCTTTGGCTTTTTTAAGACCCAGCTTCTTTTGCAGGAATTCAGCAATCTTCTCACCGCTCTTTTTTATCTCTTCGTCCGCTACTTCTAAAGACATTTTGCCTTTATTTGAGTTTATCTCGATTTTCATGGTCTTGCTCCTTAATGCTCTGAGGGG
>CAIPLT010000079.1 GCA_903865935.1 Caldifarciminota bacterium | reverse complement strand
TTAATAACAAAATATATTGCACGAACTGGAACAACAACAACATAACGATTATTGATGGTGTAACTAATAATGCGATTACGAATGTGACAGTTGGGAGTGGACCCATAGCACTTTGTTATAATTCAACCAATGATAAGATATATTGCGCGAACTGCAATAGCAACAATGTGACAGTTATTGATGGTTCAAGTAACAGTGCGATAACAAATGTACCAGCTGGAAATGGTCCATATGCTCTTTCCTATAATTCAACCAATAATAAAATATATTGTGCAAACAACGGTAACAACAATGTAACAATTATTAATGGTGCAACCGACAGTGTGATTACAACTGTGGCAGTTGGAAGTCATCCTAATCCCCTTTGTTATAATCCAATCAATAATAAAATATATTGTGCGAATGAATATAGCGGCAATGTGACAATTATTGACGGCACAACGAATAGTGTGATTACAACTGTAACGGTTGGAAGCTCGCCAATTGCCCTATATTATAATCCGACCAATAATAAGATATATTGTGCGAACGTCGCGAGCTTTAGCAACAATGTTACTATCATTGATGGCGCATCAAATATTGTGATTACAACTGTGACAGTTGGATGTAATCCTTATGCCCTTAGTTATAATTCGACCAACAATAGGACATATTGCGCGAATAAGAATAGCAACAACGTGACAATTATTGACGGTGCAACTAATAGTGTGATTACAACCGTGACAGTTGGGAGTGAACCGTGTGCGCTTTGCTATAATCCGACTAATAATAAGATATATTGTGCGAACCAGAATAGTAACACTGTGACAGTAATTGACGGTGCAATTAATAGTGTGATTACAACCGTGACAACTGGAGATTATCCTTATACCATGTGTTATAATTTGATTAATAATAAAATTTATTGCGCAAACCGATATGGCAACAACGTGACAATTATTAACGGTATAACTAATAGTGTTATTACAACTGTGGCAGTTGGTGCTGAACCTTGTGCACTTTGTTATAATCCGACCAATAATAAAATATATTGTGCAAACTATAGTAGTAACAATGTGAGAATTATTGATGGAGCAATGAATAACGTAATTACAATTCTGACAGTAGGAAGTTGTCCTAATGCCCTATGTTATAATTCGACAAATAATAAGATCTATTGTGCGAACTGGAGCGACAATACTGTGACAATCATTGATGGGGCTATTAATAATTTGATTACAACAGTTGCAGTTGGACGATACCCCATTGCATTTATCTATAATCTTACTCAAAATCGTGTTTATGTCGCAAATTATTATTCTTCCAGTGTCTCAGTAATTCGGGATGTAATGCCGGGTATTGAAGAGAGTGAGATTGCCGCACCTTTGGCTCGCAATGACTTCGTCTTTTATCCTAATCCAGCAAAAACATATTTTACCATCCGCATACCAGAGACCCCGAATCAAATTCAGGGTGACAATTGTGTAGTGAAAATCTTTAATGTAACAGGTAAATTAGTGAAAAGCGAAGAGCTAAAAGGGAAAACCATTCAAATTTCGCTTGATGGGATAAAGAATGGTGTTTATTTTGTGAAGATTGGAAATATGATAATAAAAGATAAGTTAGTTGTAACAAAATAATTGGAGGTAGGTATGAAATGTTGTAGAATTTTATTAACAATTATTTCTGCAAACTGTTTGTTTATCCCAATTTTGTTATATTCTCAGTCGGTTGATACGGCTTGGGTCAGACGATATAATGGACCGGGAAATTTTGATGACCAAGCTAATGCGGTTGCAGTTGATAATCAAGGCAATGTTTATGTGACTGGATTTACTAATAACTTAGACTATATTACAATAAAATATAATTCCGGCGGTGATGAGCTTTGGAGAACTTTATATAATGGGACGGGTAATGGTGAAGACGAGGCAAAGGCGATTGCACTCGATAATCAGGGAAATGTATATGTTACAGGTCACAGCTTAGGTGCTGGGTCAAATCATGATTATGCAACAATAAAGTATAATACAAATGGCGTAGAACAGTGGGTGGCAAGATACAACGATCCGACAAACAATTGGGACCAAGCTTGTGATCTTGCAGTTGATATGCAAGGTAATGTTTATGTAACAGGAAATTGCTGGGATACCGGGGTAAGTTTAGATTATACGACAATAAAATACAATACAAATGGGGTTGAACAATGGGTTGCAGTATATGATGGACCCACACATTCTTATGACCAGGCAAATGCGATTGCTATTGATAGTTCGGGAAACATATTTGTCACAGGTTTAAGTTATTCAACAGGAACACGAAATGATTATGTGACTATCAAGTATAATCAAAATGGTGTCCAGCAGTGGGTTGCAACTTATAACGGCACAGGTAATAGTGCTGACCAAGCCAATTGTATTGTTGTGGATAGGCATAACAATGTTTATGTTGCTGGTTCAAGTATCGGTCTTGGAACGGCTGAAGATTTTGCGACAGTCAAATACAATTCTGATGGAGTTCAACAATGGATTGCACGTTACAACGGACCAGGGAATGTCGGTGATTATGCATTTAATATCGCAGCTGACTCAACAGGAAATATATTTGTTACAGGTTATGGTGATGGTGCTGGAACCGCGGCTGATTATACAACAATAAAATATAATCCATCTGGTATCGAACAGTGGGTTGCCAGATACAATGGAACCGGTAATGCAAGTGATGTCGCATACGATATCGCATTAGACAGACAAGGTAATGCCTATGTTACTGGCTATAGCGAAGGCTCAGGAACCGATGCGGATTATGTAACTATAAAATATAATTCAAATGGTAATCAGGAATGGGTGGTAAGAAAAAATGGTTTAAGTAATCGATATGATGAAGCAACGTCGCTGACAATTGATAGTACTGGCTATGTTTATGTGACTGGTACGAATGAAGGTGCTGGAGGTTCTAATGATATAGTTACTGTTAAGTATAATTCGAGTGGAATTGAACAATGGAACGAAATATATAATGGTCCAGGGGTTGAAAACGATGAAGCAAAATCAATGGCAGTTGATGATTCTGGTTATGTTTATGTTACAGGCACAAGTGACGGAGTAGGTACTGATGAAGACTTTTTGACCGTAAAATATAATTCATCTGGCGATACCGTCTGGACAGCGCGATATAATGGACCGAATAATGGAAATGATGATGCTTCTGCAATCATAGTAGATGCCCATAGTAATGTCTATGTAACAGGAATTAGCAATGGTGACTATACAACTATTAAATATAATTCAGCGGGTGCTCAACAATGGGTTACAGCATATAATGGACCAGCGAATCAGCAAGATGTACCTGTGGCAATTATTATCAATGAACATGGTAGTGTTTATGTGACAGGTTCGAGTACAGCGAGTTCGACTTATCCATATAGTAATGATTATGCGACTGTCAAATATGACTCGAATGGTGTTCAGCAATGGGTGGCAAGATATAATGGAACTGGCAATCAAGAAGACAATCCACGTTCTTTAGCTTTGGATAATGATGGTAATGTATTTGTAGCTGGGATTAGTGAAAGCGACTCAATTTATCCGTACAATACCGATTTTGCGACGGTCAAATATAATTCTATTGGAGTACAACAATGGGTGGCACGATATAACGGATCGGCTAATGATAATGATGAAGCAACCGCGATATATGTTGATAATTCTGGAAATGTTTACGTCACGGGGGCAAGCAGAGATTCAGCTACCAATTCCGATTATACAACAATCAAATACGACCAGAATGGTAATGTACAATGGATTGCGAAATATAATGGACCTGTCAATGGTGATGATGGCGCAAGGGATATTGCTTTAGACGAACAAGATAATGTATATGTAACTGGATGTAGTTTTGGAGCAGGAACTTATAATGATTATGCAACAATCAAGTACAATCCATCTGGTATTCAACAATGGGTAGTAAGGTATAACGGACCAGCAGATGGTGAAGATGTAGCTTTACATATTTCAGTCGATGAACAAGGTAGCATTTATGTCGCGGGAATGAGCGATAATATCGGTTCTGGCTCGGATTATACAACAATAAAATATAATCAATCTGGAATTCAACAATGGGTCGTTAGATATGTTGGAATGTACGATGGAAATGATGAATTAAAATCTTTGGCAATCGACCATCAAGGTAATGTTTACTTGACTGGTTCTAACGAAGACTCGTTGACATCTGAAGACTACGTAACGATAAAATATGTTCAGACTTCTGGATTCGAAGAAGTAAAAGGTAAAATGGAAGAGGTAAGAACTATTGAAATATATCCGAATCCGGCACGGACATATTTTACTATCAGTCTTCCGCAAACAGTTGACCGCAAAGTAATAAAATTATTTGATGTGACAGGCAAAGAAGTGAAAAGCGAAAAGCAAATAGGGAAAAACAATCGAATATCACTTATAGGGATAAAGAATGGTGTGTATTTTGTGAAAGTCGGAAATAAGATGGTAAAGGGGAAGTTGGTTGTAACAAGATAGAAAATCAAAAATCAAAACGGATGATATTTCTGACTTAAATCATAAAAAGAATAACTCCCCGGATGGGACGATATTCGAACCTCTATAATCGAGTTAGAAAATCCACACGTTTTTGAAATCGTCAAATCGTGGTAGATCAAATCCTTATTATCTAACATATAGCTTATCAAATAGGTTAAGAGTCTGTATAATCTTTATGAATAAAACCCTTGACAAACAATGATTTCAGACTTAATTTTAGATGAGAGGAATGTATGAAAAAGAACAAGGATGTCTTTTTCTCAATACGCATTAATATTGTGTCTAATATGAAAAGCTTTGTTTTTTTAATCGTTGTAATTCCAATTTTATTATCAGCTCAATGGTTGGAAACAACAATCTATGTTCCGGAGTCGTTATCAGGAATGGCATCACCTCAAGTTCTTACCTATAATGCAACAAATAATAAAATCTATGTTGGTGGTGAAGAAGGTAATTGCGTAATTGTGATTGATGGCGCAACCAATCAAAAGATTGCAAAGATTCCAGCCGGAAGCAGTATTCATGCTCTTTGCTGGAATCCAACCAACAACAAGGTCTATTGCGCTAATGGGGATAACAATAATGTGACCATTATTGATGGTGCAACTGATAGTGTGATTACAACCGTCGCAGTGGGAAATGGTCCTGTGGCATTAGTTTATAATTCGACCAATAACAAGGTCTATTGCGCTAATGGGAATAACAATAATGTGACCATCATTGATGGTGCAACTGATAGTGTGATTACAACCGTCGCGGTAGGAAGTGGTCCTGTGGCATTAGTTTATAATTCGACCAGTAATAAGGTCTATTGCGCTAATAATAGTAGCAATAATGTGACCATCATTGATGGTGCAACAAATTCAGTCATAACCACGGTCACGGTCAGCAATGGTCCTTCTGCTCTTTGCTGGAATTCTACTGACAACAAGGTCTATTGTGCTAATCGTTATTATAATTATAGCGACAATGTAACGGTGATTGATGGCGCAACCAATACAGTGATTACAACCGTCACAGTAGGAAGTAGTCCTTATGCCTTAGTTTATAATGCGACCAATAACAAGGTCTATTGTGCTAATAATATAAGCAATAATGTGACCATCATTGATGGTGTAACTAATAGCGTAATCGCAACTGTGATAGTAGGATATTACCCTTCTCTCCTAGTTTATAATTCGACTAATAATAAGATCTATTGCGCCAGTCTCTTCAATTATGGAATCAGGATAATTGACGGAGAAACTAATGTGTCGATTGCAATAATTGGTGTAGGAGATACTCCCGCCGCGTTAATCTATAACACAATTAATAACAAAGTATATTGTGCTAATTCAGGTAGCAATAATATTAGTATTATCAGCGGAGCGACTAATCAAATTATAAGAACCATTCCAGTAAGTTGTTATCCTTGGGCTTTAGCATATAATTATACAAATAATAAAATCTATTCAGCGAATGGAGGACCAAATTGTGTTTCGGTGATTGATGGTAAAACAAATCAAGTCATTACAGTTTTACCCGTAGGAAATCGACCTATTGCTTTAGTTTATAATCCGATTAATAATAAAGTTTATTGTGTTAATCAGGACGGCGATGATGTAACAATAATTGATGGGGCAACTGATCATGTAATTACCACAGTTCCAGTGGGAGACATGCCTGTCGCTTTGATTTATAATCCGACTGATAACAAGATATATTGCGCTAATATGCAAAGTAATAATGTGACCATCATTGATGGTGCAACTGACTCAGTGATTGCTACTATTACTGCAGGTTGGTATCCTTGTGCCTTAACCTTCAATCCCACTAATAACAAGATTTATTGTGCTAGTTATAATAGTGATAGTATAATAATAATTGGTGGTTCCAATGATTCAATCATTGCGACTACATATGTGGCTGGTTATAACCCTTGCGAGCTAGCCTACAATCCAACCAATAATAAGATTTATGTTGGTAATACTATTGGCAATGTTGCAGTAATTGATGGAGAAGAAAATCGAGTAATTACCTATATTCCAATGCCAGATATTCCAGTTGCTTTTGAATATAATCCTACCAACAATAAAGTTTATGCTGCAAATTACGGAGCAAATATCGTTACTGTCTTAGACGGTGGCGATGATTCAATCATCGCGAACATACCAACTGGTAGTTGGCCCATGTATTTATGTTACAATCCAATTAACAATAAAATATATACTGCTAATTGGTTAAGTCACAATGTCACTATAATTGATGGAAAAACAAATTCAGTGATTACTACAATGGATGTTGGAGGAGGACCAGACGCATTTACATATAATCCTTTTCAGAATCGAATTTATGTCGCAACTCGGTTTAGTTCCAGCATCTCAGTGATAGGAGATAATAGACCAGGTGTAGAAGAAGCAAGAGGACAGATGCAAGAGGCAAGAGGGTTTGAAGTATTTCCAAATCCAGCGAAGTTATTTTTCGTTATCCGTATTCCATCATCCATTAAAAGCCAAATGCTGAAAATGTTTGATGTTTCGGGAAAACTGGTAAAGGAGATTGATTCGCCGTCAGCTCACAATGACAAGGTTGCTGAAATGAGAGTTTCGCTTAAAGGAATAAAGCCCGGTGTTTATTTTATTCAAGTAGGGGATGAGATGGTTAAGGAAAAGCTGGTTGTAACAAGATAAATCAAAACTTAAAGCGAATCATTACCCCACATTAACCAATATCTAATACACTTTTTGTTAGACAAAAGAAGCAATATTGTCTAATAATTACTTGTTTTAATCCCATTTTTGTTATTGTGGCACAAATTTGGCACTTTCAAATATTGACTAAAATGATAAAATTGGTAAGATATTGTAAGTGAATAATGGCGGTGTAGCTCAGCTTGGCAGAGCAGGAGAATCATAATCTCTTGGTCAGGGGTTCAACTCCCTTCGCCGCCATTTTCTGATATTCAGATGAATATCAGACTGTAAATTGAAGATTGAAAATTATAAATTTAAAAATTAATATTTGGAGGATTAATGCCTTTACAAAAAGCTAAATATATCTGGATGGATGGCAAGTTGGTTAACTGGGATGATGCGAAGATTCATATTAATTCCCATGTTATTCATTATGGCTCGGGTGTATTTGAAGGATTGCGTTGCTATAAAACACCCAAAGGTTCAGTAATTTTTCGGTTAAAAGAACATACCGATCGGCTCTTTAACTCAGCCAAGATCTACCGGATGGAAATTCCCTATACCAAAGATGATATCAACAAAGCAGTGGTCGAACTGATCAAAGCCAATGGGCAAGAAGTATGTTATATTAGACCTTTGGTTTATCGCGGTTATGAGGAATTGGGAGTGAATCCGTTTAACTGTCCGGTTAATGTTGCAATATCAACTTTTTACTGGGGAGCGTATTTAGGCAGCGGCGCGACCGATAAAGGGGTTGATGTGATGGTTTCATCATGGAATCGGATGGCGCCTAATACCTTTCCAGCGATGGCAAAGAGCTGCGCCAATTATATGAACTCCCAACTAATCAAAATGGAAGCTCTGAAATATGGTTTTGTTGAGGGTATTGCATTAGATGTCTTTGGATTTGTTAGTGAGGGCTCGGGTGAAAATATATTTACAGTAAAAGACGGCAAAATTTTTACACCACCATTACATGCTACGGTACTACCTGGTATCACTCGTGATTCGGTAATCCAAATCGCACGGGATTTGGGTTATGAAGTGCACGAAGTAAAATTCTTGCGCGAATTTCTCTATATTGCGGATGAAGTTTTCTTTTCCGGCAGTGCGGCAGAAATTACACCAATCGGTACGATTGATAAAATTACGATCGGAAAAGGCGGGGTTGGTGAAACAACCAAAAAACTTCAGAAAGAATTCTTTGCGATTATCAACGGTGAAAAAGAAGACCGATATGATTGGTTGACGCACGTAAAGTAAAGTCAAATGTTAAAAATTAAAAGTATCGGCATTGGCGCTGACCATCGCGGGTTTAAGCTCAAAGAGAAAATAAAGACATTTCTTGAGACGCGAGGATATAAAGTAATCGACTTCGGAGTTTTTTCAGAAGAGCGGGCTGATTATCCTAAAGTAGCGTTTGAACTTGCTCAGCATATTAAAGCAGTTCCCAAAGTAAAAACACCGAAGCTTGACTTTGGTATTTTAGTCTGTGGTTCGGGTATTGGTATGTCGATTTCTGCAAATAAGGTCAAAGGAATAAGGGCCGCGTTATGTTTAAACCCAGAGTTTGCCAAGCGGTCGCGGCAGCATAACAATGCTAATATTTTAGTCCTGGCAGCTGATTTTACTACTTTTTCCAAAGCTAAGGATATAACAGAGGTTTTTTTGTCAGAAAAATTTCTTGGTGAACGACATCGTGCCAGAATAAATCAAATTTCTAATTACGAAAATAAGAAAAAGTAGTTTAAGGTAATTTATTTTATTGTTTTAAATAGATTAACGCAGTTGCAATGGGAATTGCAACCGCACTGATAATCGTGGCATAGTCCTGCCACCATTTAAACGATGTTCTCGGAACAAATATAATATCGCCCGGGTCAACTAATGGGTCATTTTTTATAGAAATCTTTTTCCCGGTTCGTTTAATATATCCATGACGCATATTAGCATAATTGGTGGGGCCACCGGCTTGTCCGATATAATCGCTGCTTTTCAAATTGGGTGTGAAAAGAAATGCCCCGGGATTGGTTGCTTCGCCCTGAACATATACCAGTGTATTCATTGGCGGGACAACTAAAATATCACCATTGCGCATCAGTAAATCTTTAGTGCTATCTTTCTCAAATAAAATTTGGTACAGATTTATTGGTATTTTAATACGAATACCTGTTTCCGATTCGAGTCGTTCGATATATCCGGTATTTAAATCGGCCCATGGTGTAATGCCACCAGCTTTAGTAACCATCGTAGAAATTTTATCTAGCGGATTAAGTTCATATACACCTTCGGATACTCGTTCTTTTTCAGTGGTTAATGCTGATACGCGTAACTTGGTTTCGCCTCTTCCAAAAACCGCGCCTTTTACTGTAACCATACCCTTGACTTCTGGTACAATAATTATATCACCCGACTGAACCATCGGGTTTGCAGTTATGTCGCCGTCCCGTTCAAACTTTTCAATATTTATATCCGTCCGTTCATTAGCTGCTCTTATCAGTTTGATGTTAGACTTTGAGCCGATTGCTGTAACATTGCCCGCTTTGGTAATGAGTTGTGATACACGGTCAACCGGAGTTGCGCTGTAAGTACCGGGATACTGGACTTCACCGGTTACAAAAACAATACCAGTACGCATACTGGTCAATGTTAATTTTGCTTTTATGTCAAGCAGGTAAGTGTTAAATATTCTGGTCAACGTGTCCTGTGCGGTTGTTATAGTTAAACCTGAAATTTTTATTGCATCAACCACACCATAACGGGGAACAGATAATCCATTTTCATTTGTCATGGAGCCGAGCGGTACATTAATTGTAACCTTTCCTTCATATGTTACCAGTGCACTGTAGGAATAATTTGTTTTACCGGTTATCGTTACGAGCAGACCATCACCAGGAAGAAGCACATATTGGTCAGCAATAATCGGCGATTCAACCCCGATGAGGGTTGTGGGAATTTCCATACCGCTGGCTGGTGTGTTAATTTGCCCAAATAATGATAGTGCTAAAAGTATAGATATCATAAATTTATTCTATAGAAAAACTGGTTACTGTCAATACTAACAGTGCGCTGATTATTTTTAATAATAATGCGATAATTAATGTCTGGAATAAGCCCAGAACTGGAATCAGAATAACCGATATTGTTATCGCACCGATAAATCCACCAATTAAATCAACCGCATATAATTTTCCGACGGTCTGCGTTATTTGCATGTTTTGGTTAAGATAAATTCTGTTGGCAATCGGAAATTCAGCACCGACTAAAAAACCTGAAATTACGAGCAAGATAAAAAAGCCAAAGCGTGTACCAAAGAATAGGGGGTAAGCGTGATTTTTTAAAGTTACAAGCATAATAATTAATAAAACAATGAGCGACAGTTCATTTATTAATAAATACTTTGTATGGTCGAACATTTTGGAGTTACCGAAATAACCACCGATAGCATTTCCAATAATAAAGATCGTGATAAGAATACTAATCTGGTAAAAGAGATAACCATAACGAATCTGGAATCCGATAGACAGAATGAGCATAAATACCATCGCGGTGATACCAGTGGTAAAAATCGCGAATGGTATATAGACCAAATTCCTTGACCTCTTCTTGACTAACAATAGTAAAATTAAACCTGCAAACAGAATAATATAAATAATTTGAGGAGTGATTTTATTTAACAATACGAATAATCGATTGAGTGTAGGGTCAGTTATCGTATTCCAGTAATTCAAGCTGTAAAACAAACCTCTGGGGTTTCCATCTTGATTAATGAGAGAAATATGGTTGTTACTTCTGATAATTAAACTTTGTTGCAGCCAATCGCTATTATATTTTTGAGTTCGGTATTGGATGTATTGCTGGTTAAAGAGATTGGTTTTTATACCACGCCATAATAACCGATTAGATAGCGTGTCAGGGTCAAAAAAGTTGGATAATGCTGAACTTAAGTAGATGTTAAAATCACCGGGTATAATAATAACTTGCGGGAATACATGTTCGAGTGTATTTATATTTGAATTAATCAGATTGCGCATTGAAGAACTAATATAGGTTAAAGAACCGGGAGAGAGTGTGGTCATTATACCATTATTATTTAATCTTCTTTGGCATAGTCTATAGAACTCTTCTGAGAAAAATCGGTTAACCTGCAATGATAAGGGACTCAAAAAGCTGACAAAGATTATATCATATTTGGCAGTATCTTTTTCTATATATAAGCGGGCATCAGTATTAATTACTTTGACTCGTGGGTCAGATAGTTCCCGCATTGTTAAGGGGGTCGGATATTTCTCGACGGTTTTAATCAGATTCGGGTCAAGTTCCAGATAATCTATTTCCTGCAAAGGATATTTTAGCATCTGGTTCAAAACGCCGCCGACACCATTGCTTATCAATAAAATCTTTTTGGGATATGGATGTGAGAGCATTGGGAAATGAACAAAATCCTCAACAAAAGATTGGTCAGGATAAGGGGTGATAATGGTCGGAACGCCGTCTAAAAGAAATGTATATTGTTCTTCACGTTTAGTGACGGTTATATTATTATAAATGGTGTTGGTTGAAGCGAGTACATTATATTTCGGATAATTTTTATTTAAGGTCCAGTGTTCAACTAGCGAAGAAGATAAAAAAAGCACGGCGAATAAAATAATAGACATAGAATATAAAATATTCATTTTTTTCTGCTGACGGAATAAAATTATGATTGCCAAACTATTTATGAGCGCGACTATGCTTGCTATCTGTAATGAATTAAAGTAAGGGATGAGAAGAAAATAGATGATTAAACCGCCGATAACCGTGCCGATATTTTCTATCGTATATATATTTCCTGCAACTTTTTTATTGTTATTGATAGGTGCAGGTTTTGATGTTAATACTGATGCAGTAGATGTAAATAATGCGCCATGCAGAAAACTGACGGGCAATAAAATAATAAATGAAGAAATAAACATTATTGGTAAGGTGATGATTTCACCAGGCAATACACCTAAAATCGGTCGCAGTAATCGAGTTAAAATTACAAGTAAAGGGAATAAAAGTGCAAAGAGAAATATTATTATCTGGTAGAATTTCATTGATATTTTAAGCTTGCGAAAAAGAAAACTGCCAAGCGCTTCGGCCATCAACCAATTACCGAGAATCAGACCTAATGATAGTTCATTGCCCTGAAAATTAACCAGTAATTCCCGTATCAGAGTTATCTGAGCAATAATTCCAGACGCACCGATAATGATGATGAGTGAATTCATAAATATAGATTAATAATGATTATTAGATTGTCAACAAAGATTAGGGGAGATGAAACTAAATATTATTTCGTTTCTGGTATAACTATCTTTTGGGTGAATTGTTGGGTTTCTTTTGACAAGGGATTAATCTGGATAAAATAGATGCCGGATTTTACTCCTGATAAAATATTACTTAAATTCTCGAGAGAATAATTCTGGATTACTTGCGTTTTAACGAGCTGCCCTGATGAATTAAACGCTTTGATTATAGCGGGAAGAGAATTTCGAATCACGCTATTTTTGTTTATAGTGGCAATTGGGACAATATTGTTAGTGCCTGTATTATCAGACTTCGCTTCATTTGATAAAGGGGTATAACACCATAAATAGCGGGTACCATTTCCTTTCAGGGCATAAACTTTATTGTCGGCATATGCTAAAGAACCGCCACTGCCAACTTTTTTGCCATCCGGTAATTTACGTATCGTATCTAATTCCGACCATTGGTCTTGAGTAATATCATAGACCCAAAATTCCTGATTACCTCCCTTGAATGCGTAGATTAAATTATCTCCATCATAACATAACGCTGCACCGTCTTTTACTTTGGTTTTCTTACGAGTTATGCCGTTATATTTAGGAATACTTTCTAAGGTGTACCAGGTGTCATCAGCAGCATCATAAGCGTAGAACTCATTAAGTTTGGCGCCACCTTTGAGTACGTATATTCGGTCATTTGGTCCTGCAACAATACAACTGCCATCTTTATATTTTCTACCATCAGACCCTAACGGTGCTTGCTCTAAGCTTTTCATCCATGTGTCTGCCTGGCAATGATAGCCGTAAAATTCATTAGTATTATTACCTTTTAAAAGATAGACATAATGCTGACTACCTCGTTTCAGGAATGCCAGACTTGCACCACCTTTTACTCTCTTTAATCCAGTTGGGACTTGTGTTCGGTTGAACCAGCTGTCATTTGCTATATCATATGCCCAGAATTCTAAGGTGTTGTTACCTTTTGTTGCATAAATTGTATTGGTAAAATTGTTATAAGTTAATGCCCCGCCTTTATTCACACGCTTTCGGATTGACGCAGAGACATTGGGGATAGTTTCTTTTGTATTCCAGTTTTCAACGCTGATATCATATATATAAAACTCTTTGGTATTATTTCCCTTGAGCGCATAAATATCACCGTCGATGACTGTAACCAATGAACCGCCACCTTTGATTCCTTTTAATTGCGGTATATTCCGCGATTGCCCTAAATCTTCCCAACCCGGATTGGTTGTTGGGGGAGTTTTAATATAAAATTGACGAGATTTCTTATTATTATTCGGATTCTCACCACAGGCACGTTCGGATGATTTTTATTTCTGGAAAAGATTGAAAAACGGATTCCAACCTTTGTTGAATTACATTATCGGCATATTTATTGTGTTTATACCCATTTCAATCTATCTTGCAATCTATGGTGCGTTTGATGATATGATC
>CAIPLT010000078.1 GCA_903865935.1 Caldifarciminota bacterium | reverse complement strand
GTATTTATAGGCTCAAATTGGTTATTTGCGGGCTTTGTAAAGGCTCCAACTCAAAAAAAACAAAAAAATATCTACTTATTTACTTAATTTGTAGTAATTTATGACAATCTATGAACGGAGACGGACCCTCCGCTGTCCGTCTCCGTCTATTGTTATTAATTAATCCACCCGCCCATGCGGCTGGAACGAGTATTTGACATTATTCAAATGCACCAGATGCCACTGCTCATCAAGTCGAAGCATGCCATGTTCTGGATGACGTACCGTGCCACGTACGAAAACATCACCATTCAAACGGATGATGTCACGCGGATAATGTGGGTTCTGATTCGGCTGTTTAAAAATGCTGCCCAATTCAAGCATTGGTTTCCCTGTTTCATGGATTGGAAAGCCTCCAAACGCATGATTGATAACTCGGAAATTGTTCTTTTCGAGGTAGTCCCTAACCTTGAACAGAGTCTTTCCAATGAAATCATTGATGTTAACCGGGATGAAAAAATATTCACCCTGACGTTTGATTTCATTGTTCTGATATCGTTTCCAATTGGTATCACCCAGACCACTGGCCGATTGTTTGGCTTGTGCAATAGAAGTTGCGGCTTCCTTTAACTCAAGCAGATAGTAATGTTGTTGGTATCTTCGCGCTTCGAGAGTGCTTAAGAAGTAGCGGTCTTTAAATTTGAAAACCGATTCACCAAGGTGGTGGATATATTTATCCTTACCTTCCGTATCTTTGACTGTTTCATACCAATCCGCAGATCCCTGGATTAATTCGAGTTTGTGATAATCCTTGATCTCAGCCTGTTGTAATACACTGAATGGGATAATCGGTGTCCCGAGCGTTGCAATGTGAAATGAATAATTAATATCGCCGTTTGTGGTTGGTGTCGACACATCACCATTAACAATAAACCCGTTTTTAACCCGATGCGCAATATCTTGACCATAAGAATAGAGTGTATCTTTATCAAAGCTGATGCGTCGGCCATGTCCTTTTACCTGATGTCCACCTGAATAAGGCCGTCCAAAGTTACATCTCTCCCGTTCTTCTGAATAGAAGAAGTTTCTTATGATATCAGTGGGTTTATAGCTCTTAATAGGTGGTAATACATAGGTCTGTTTATCCTCAAATGCATATAGTATTGGATCTTCGTTCTTGCTGTCCATGGCCTGGACTATTCCTGATGTGAATACATAACGTTCCAGGATTAGGTTGGATAGTTTCACTTCCCAGGCATAGTCGCCGGACTGTTGATGAAGTGATATATCAGGCAGATTTTTAAATTCATCGGTTGTCAGTTTACGCATTAAATGGTACGACAGATAGTTTTGTTTCTTATTAAATGCCTCAATGATGCGGTCAATGAGATTAATTGGTTTTATCTCAATCGGCGACTCAGTTATTGGTATCGGCAAGGTATTTCTTACTAATTCTTGCACTGCTGTTACTGTTTCCATGATTCCTCCAATCATTAAAAGTGAAAATCAACCACTACTATCCAATAATTCCCAATAAATCTATCCGGGGTATTTGGATCTTTGTTATCCTGCATATCAGTGGCAATAACCGCTCCGCCATCCCAGAGCTTTTCCTGGCTGATTTGGTCTAATAGATGGCCTTTGATGATTCGCTCGTAGAGCAGTCGGTTTACGATTTGCGCATCATCTTCATAACCGGTTTCCTGATATGAGTCCCGGAAAGCCCAGGGCATTCCCGTATAATCAGGGAAATACTTTTGGGTTATTTCACGGTATTGTTTTTGGCGTATCTCTTCAGTGATATCTTTATTGATCCAGAACCCATGCTTATCATTGAATTCCTTATTTAACTCGGTCAGTTTCTCTTGATCCATCTGATTTGCGGTTAATTCACCGGACCAGCGTCCCCCAATCACAAACCAGTCAGCATAATAATGCTGAAAGAGACCCGAGTTTTCAGTAAATCCGTTATCAGCTAACCAATGAAATACATGACCTCTGGCTGATTTACTATCCTCCAGACCATCTTTTGGACATAATACGTATAATAACGCATGCATGTTTTACTCCTTGTCTTGACTTATTAGGTCAGGAAAGACTATTTATTATTGGGTGTATTGGGTTTGACCAGGTCTTTGGCTTTTTTAAGACCCAGCTTCTTTTGCAGGTATCCGGCGATTTTCTCGCTGCTTTTTTTAATTTCTTCATCCGGCACTTCAAGTGACATTTTACCTTTATTTGAATTTATCTCGATTTTCATATTAGCTCCTTTGTATAGTTATTTAAGTGGTTTGCCTATTATTGATTAACGGAATCGGGATAAAACAATTCCCGCAGTTTCAATATTAGTGCTTCGGGGTGATGCTGGGATATATGCGTCTTACAGTCATGGATAGTGTCGCCAACCAGCTGGTTGCAGATATTACAGCGCACCTGTTTGATGTGTAGTTTATTAAGCAAGCGGTCCATTGCTTGAGCGATTTCTACTGCATCGGTTTGCCAAGAAGGGATATGTGCGATAACTGGTTCTCCGTATTCATTTTTTATAAAGAAGTTGCGTAATGATGCTAAGGTCGGATATGTCGCGATCCAGCCTTGTTTATTGAAATGGGCGATGCTCCCGCAACAGAGATGGAAAAACTCATACAGGTAATCGGACAAGTTTTTCATCCCATTGTTAAGGATTCGTTTAAAATCCCGTATCAGTTTTTCTTTGTTCCAGACTGTATTGCCATTATAAGATATAGCGCATTTGATATTCGGTAGATAGCCGGTCATTAGCACAAGCCGGTCTGAAGGTTCTTCACCGAATAGTTTTGATTGAATGTTGGCTTGATTATAATAATTCATGGCGTGTTTTATTTCTTGCCTTGTGCCGTGTAGGGTGATTTTGGTATTGGGAACTTCAAGTCGTTCTGACATGGCTGCTCCTTAATGCTCTGAGGGGAGTAGTAAGACGCGTTCGCGACCGCTGCCTTCAACCCATAAGGTGAATGTGCCAAAGGGGAAGTCGGTATATGCTAATTGCTGGGTCACGACCGACTGCATACCGGTATCTTCCTGCATTTG
>CAIPLT010000077.1 GCA_903865935.1 Caldifarciminota bacterium | reverse complement strand
TATTTGGTTCCAGAAACCTTTCCAATTATAATCAACTACTCGCTAAGACCTCGATTGAAAGCCGACTCGATTTCCCTTTACTTAATAATCACAAATATCTGCTTGACTTGAGCGCAAAAAACTTATATTCTAATTTAAATTTAATGAAATCAGACTCATTATATATCGGCGGCGTAAAAACCTTGCGCGGTTATCAGGAGAACGAGTTTTCGACTAACCGCTTTGTCTTAATGCAAAACGAATTCGCTTTTTTTGCTAATCAGAAATCAAACCTATATTTATTCACTGACTTGGCTGCATTTAATAATACCAGCAATGCCCAATTCAAAGCGGGTTACGGCATCGGACTAAGAACCGCGTCAAAAATAGGATTAGTCGAACTTGATTATGGTCTCCCCTATAAAGAAAATTTACTAAAAGGAAAAATACACTTGCGTTTTACCAGTCAATTCTAAAATGGCGATATTAATTTTAATTTTTCTTGGCGTTGTTCAGGGGTTAACTGAATTTTTACCGTTATCGAGTTCTGGTCATCTTGCGTTATTGGAAAGCATCTTTCGATTTGACCAGACGCAAAGACTATCCTACACCGCATTTCTTCATCTTGGTACGGTCTTAGCATTATTATTCTTTTTCCGTAAAAGAATTTTTGAAATATTCGCAGATTTATTTATTTCAAAAGATTCATTACATAAAAAAGAAAGTCTGTCTCTGATATTAAAGATAATAATCGGAACCATTCCAGCAGGGATTGTCGGATATTTTGCCAAAGACAAAATTGACACAGCTTTTATTGAACCGATATATTCAGCAGTCTTTTTGATTATCACCGGTATTATTTTATTCGCAACCAAATTTTTTAAGGAACGCAAAAATAAAGTCAGTTATTCGGATGCGTTGCTGATTGGAATTGCTCAGGCGATTGCATTATTGCCCGGAATATCCCGTTCAGGCGTAACCATATCAATGGCGTTACTTCTCGGTTTATCCAGAGCTGACGGGTTTGAATTTTCATTCCTATTGTCAATTCCCGCCGTGCTTGGCGCAAACATACTAATGTTAAAAGGCCTTCCCGCTAACCTGAGTATAAGTTTTTTTATCTTAGCGATCGCTATACCTTTTATAGTCGGTTTATTTGCGTTAAAGCTGTTAAGAAACATTGTCATCAAAAAGCAGTTCCACAACTTCGCTTATTACTGCTGGATAATAGGAATTTTAGCCACACTAATAATAATCTTCAGATAATTAAATTGCATGCTGGTTAAACACTTTGTTTTTGGTCCGATAGAAACAAACTGTTATCTTGTTGCGTGTGAAAAAACCATAAAGGCGCTTATCATCGACCCGGATGTCCGAACGAAAAAAGAAGAAGAGTTGCTGCTCAATGAAATCAGCCGACGAAATCTACAAATAAAATATATTGTTAATACCCATCACCATATCGACCATACGAGCGGTAATGCTATGCTAAAAAAAGCTTTTGGCGCTGAAATCTTAATGCATGAGCTGGATGCAAAGGTATTACCTGAACAATGGAAGTGGATTTTAGAGTCAAACAAAGCCCTTGAGCCGCCACCCTGCCCTTTCTGTGGTGCTGAGAAAACGACCCTCGACGTTTTAAAAGAACAAAAAAAAGCAATCATTGGCTGTAATCATTGCGACTTTAAATTCGAGGTTTTTCCTTCTCCTCCGGCTGACCGCCTACTCCATCATGGTGATGTAATAAAGGTCGGAGAAATAGAATTGAATGTGATTCACACTCCCGGTCATAGTCCAGGCGGTATATCATTGTATTCAGAAAAAGAGCATGTGCTCTTTTCTGGTGATACTTTATTCAATCTGTCAAAGGGAAGAACTGATTTGTTAGACGGTTCTGAGGAAGATATGATGCAATCACTCAAAGAACTGATGAAGTTACCTGAGGATACCAGAGTATATCCCGGTCATGGCGAACCAACCTTGATTGGAAGGGAAAAACGCGAGAATCCATATATATTAGATTTGAAGATTAAAAGATTAGCAGATTAAAGATTATAGTAGGAATCGAGCGTCTATTGCAAACGCGCCTTTACCTTGTTCATAAACCATATACGGGTTAATATCGATTTCTGTAAATTCAGGAAAATCCATAGCTAATTGGGAAAGTCTTTGCAAAGATTCTTCGACTGCTGCAATATCAGCCGGTCCTTTACCCCGAAAACCTTTTAGTATTTTATATCCCTTGATATCCTCTATCATATGCAATGCTGCCAATTCCCTAATTGGAGTGATACGAAAACTGACATCCCGCAACACCTCAACATAAATACCACCCATACCAAACATTATCAGCGATCCGAACTGCGGATCTTTTTTTATACCCATGATTGTCTCAACGCCTTTTTCTGCCATTTTTTGAATCAGATAACCTTCAATTTTAGCATCGGGTTTAAATTGTTTAATGTGCTCGCGCATCTCTCGGAATTTTAAGAGTAATTCCTCGTCGTTATTGATATCCGTAATAACACCGCCAACATCGGTCTTATGCAGTATATCAAGAGAAACGATTTTCAAAACACATGGATAGCCAATCTCTTTTGCTTTGGTAATCGCTTCCTGCTCGTCTTTTACCAAAGCATTCGGCAAGACCGGCAGTTTATACGCGGAAAGGATTTTGTAACCTTCTGGTTCAAGTATTGCTGAAGAAGTCCTTTTTCGGGCAATTTCAATGATTGCCCGTACCTGATTTTTATCAACATCATCATAGATTTTTACATCCGTGCGCGGACGTTTAATCCAGTCGCTAAAATAACACATATTGGCTAATGCTTTAGCAGCAATTTCCGGAAATGGGTAATATGGAATTTTTGCCTTCCAGAGTGTCTGAATAACTTCTTTGGTGTTTTCCAAAGACAACAGGCAACCCATAATCGGTTTGTTGTAATTGGGTGCGAGTTTGCTGATTTCTTCAGCAACGGTTTTGGTCTCGGCCATTAAGGTTGGCGTCCAGATTGCTACAATTCCGTCAACATTCTCATCTTCCAGAACTGCTTTGAGTGCCTGCGAATATCGCTTTTCATCCGAATCCCCGAGCACATCAACCGGGTTATTGAGATTTGCCGAACTTGGCATAAACTGCCGCATCTTTTCTTTGGTCAAGTCAGAGAATTTTGAAAAATTGAGTCCGTTACGGATTACTGAATCAGTTGCCATTATACCAAGACCACCGGCATTGGTCAAAATTGCTACTTTTCGGCTCTTGGGTAATGGTTGACCCGAAAATGCTTTAGCATAATCGAACAACTCGCTGACTGTATCAACACGAATAATTCCGCACTGGTGCAGGAAAGCATTGTATGCTTCGTCGGAACCAGCCAAAGCGCCGGTATGCGATGACGCTGCTTTCGCTCCTTCAGTGGTTCTTCCTGCTTTAATTGCCAAAATCGGCTTACCGATTTCACCAGTGACTGCTCGTGCAACTCTCAGAAAACCTTTTGGCTCAACCAAATCTTCCAGGTAAAGAATTATCACTTTGGTCTGTTCATCATCACTTAGATATTCTAACAAATCGTTTTCATTTATATCCGCCTTATTACCGATTGAAACGAATTTGGACAGTCCGATCCCCTCGGCTTGCGCGTATTCCAAAGCAGTAACACCAACCGCACCGCTCTGAGTGATAAAAGCGATATTGCCATCCTGTGGCACTGCCTTGCCAAATGTTGCAACCAGACGCACCCGATGGTCAGAATTAATTATTCCAAAACAGTTCGGACCGATTAATGCGACATTATGTTTCTGGGCGATTTCTTTTACCCGACGCTCTAATTTTAAACCACTCTCCCCGATTTCTTTAAAGCCGGCCGTAAGAATAACCGCACCTTTGACATTTTTCTGCCCGCATTCTTCAATTACTTCCGGAACTGCAGGTGCCGGAACAATAATTAACGCTAAATCGACTTCGTCTGGAATGTGCAGAACTGAGGGATATGCTTTTACACCTAACACACTGCGCACCGTCGGGTTAACCGGATAAACAATACCTGTATACCCGTTCATTAAGATATTAGCAAAAGTCGCCTGACCAACACTGCCTGCACGCGTTGATGCGCCAATTACGGCAATCGAGCGTGGCCAGAAGATAAACTTAAGATTAGTTTTCATATAATATTAGTTAAACAGATTTTTAAAAGTGATTACATGGATTTTATGTGGTAATCTGTATAATCTGTCTTTAACCTGTGTAATCATTTCTCTGTCTCATTAAACATTATCGTCAGTGTATAAAAGCCATCTTCCCATTTACTCTTAACTGGGTAACCCATTTTATGAGTCAGGCGATAAGCGCCAACATTTGTATCCAACACATAGCCGACAAAACCTTTAATACCTTTCATCTTGGCAATCTTGATCAGATTCGAGAAAATCACGGTGCCAATCCCTTTATTCTGCCATTCATCGGCGCAAACAAACGCAAATTCAGCTAAACCGGTTGCTTTGTCTAATCCGTAACCCGCCATGCCAATTATCTTTTCTTCACCCGCCTGTTTTAAAACCGCAACCATCATCATTTCATTTTCGTAATCAACATTAACAAACTTGGATAATTTTTCGTGCGGCATTGCATTAATATAAGAAAAGAACCGATAATAGACCGTCTCTTTTGAAAAGTCGTAGAATAAGTCACGTACTAATGGCTCATCAGTTGGTCTCACCGGTCGCATGAAAAATTTCAGACCGGCTTTAGTTTCTCCCTCAGTTTCAAATTCTTCAGGATAACGCGCTTGAATAAGCGGTATTTCGGGTTGGTCCTGATAAATATATTTGTGCTCCTTCGCTTTTTTCATCAGCTCGGCACGGAATTTGGGATGAGCAATCGAAATTAAAGATAATGCTCTTTCCCGGATTGACTTGCCATGAAGGTTTGTAACTCCCCACTCAGTAACAACATAATGCACATCACCGCGCGTTGTTACAACACCTGCGCCTTCAGATAAAGATGGCACGATTCTTGACTTGGTTTCATCCGACCGAACCGATGGCACGATAATAATTGCTTTACCGCCTTTAGAGCGAGCCGAACCTCGGACAAAATCCAACTGTCCACCAATACCGGAATAGAATAAATACCCAATCGAATCCGCACATACCTGACCGGTCAAATCAATCTCAATTGCCGAATTGATTGAAACCATCTTTTCATTCTGGGCAATTACAAACGGGTCATTAGTATAGTCAACCGGATGAAATTCAAAGAACGGATTATTATCAAGATATTGATAAAGTTTCTTGGAACCCATGGCGAACGATGCGATACACTTACCATTGTGAATTGTCTTTTTTCGATTCGTGATGATGCCTTTTTCGATTAAATCAATCAAGCTATCGGAAAAGACTTCAGTATGAACACCAATGTCTTTTTTACCTTCAAGAAATTCTAATATCGCATTAGGCACACCGCCATATCCAACCTGAATAGTCGAACCGTCTTCAATTAAATCGACGACATTTTTGGCGATGCGCTTAATGATTTCGGTCTGTGCTTTGACCGTATATTCTAATATTGGTTGTTCCGAATAAACCAGGTAATCGATATCATTAATATGAATAAAAGAGTCGCCTAAAGTGCGCGGCATATTTGGGTTTATCTCAGCAATTACAACCTTTGCTGATTTAGTAGCGGGTTTGGTTATATCAACCGAAATACCATAACTGCAATAGCCATGCTCGTCTGGAGGTGAGACCGTAATCAAAGCGACATCGATTGGCAATCGACCCGATCGGAAAAGTTCAGGGATTTCGGATAAAAAGATTGGCGTATAGTCTGCTCCGCCCTGCTGGACTCTATCCCGTAAATCCTTGCCAATGAAGAAAGTATTAGAGCGGAATTTTCCGGCTAATGCTTCTTGCGCATATTCAACAATACCTAAATTTAGAATTTGAGTAATTTCAACATCTTCCGCCGGTACTGAAGTTAATGCTTTGACTAATGACTGCGGTGACCCGCAAGCCGAGCCGATAAAAACCCGATAACCGGATTTTATCGCTTTAACTGCGACTTCCGGCTTAACTATTTTACTTTTCCAGTCTATCATCTTTCATCCTTCTACAATTTTCTTAATTCATTCTGAGAAACAAAAAAAATATGTTTAAGTATAAATCATTGCACTCCTTTTGTCAATTATTAAATATGAACGATAAACAAAATATTGACAAGTTAAATTTTGTTAGTATTCTTTGTAACAAGATTGTAAGATTATAATCGCTTGGCGGTTATCTGTGGCGAGATAAAACTTTAAAAATTGATTTAATCAGTCGGCTCGATAATCATTAGTTTGTCGTCTTTTTCAACGGTCTGGCCAACTTTTACAAATATCCCTGATACTTTTGATTTAATTGGACAACGTATATCATTCTGCATCTTCATCGCTTCCAAAACAATCAGCGATGATTGAGCTTCAACAATATCTCCGGTTTTTACATGCATTGCAATTACCAAACCGGACATTGGCGCTTTGACTGAGATTACTTTGTATTGACTATTATCTAATACAGCAGCATCAGTTTTAGATAATTCCAAATGAACATTTAAAGGTTTTCTGCTTGCAATAACTTTATAATCGTCTTTTCCTTTAGTGACTTTGACATCAAAACGATTACCGTCGATTTTAAGAGCGGATATTTGTCCGAATTTATCGATTTCAGGTTCCATATCTATTTCGACATTATTAACTTTTGTTTTGTATTTTCCGTGAATTTTATTGATTTCGATATCAAATAGGTTGTCTTCAACTAAAACCTTCATCGTAACCCTTCCCGAAGCGAAATCATTTTCCAATTGGATAATATAGTGTCAGAAGATGTAACCGAGCTAATTTCCTGGCTGGTTTGTTTGAGATAGTGATGCAATGCGACTGCGATCGCAGCAACTTTTTTTTCTTGCTCAGATGTGATATTAGCAGATACAGATTCTGGTTCAATTTCTAATTTTTCGGATATTATTTCTCCTTTTAAGAATTTAGGCGCAATCTGTGGGAATAAAGCATAGGTGAGTAAATCTTCCTGTTCTGAACCTTTTCTTAATATCCCAAGTTTTTCTGCTTCTTTCTTTCGCTCGGACAGCTCTGCTTTTAGTAAATCGGCGGGTCGGACCGTAATCGGTTTTTCATTACCGATTATCTTTTTTAGAACTGTTGGTTCGATTGGAGCTGGCGGTTTACCATAATATCCAAGGCAATACTCTTTTACTTCTTTGCTTACTTGAGAATACCGCTTACCCGATAATACATTCATCACTGCTTGTATACCGACAATCTGACTGGTTGGTGTTACTAATGGTGGATAACCTAAATCCTTGCGGACTTTCGGTGTTTCTTCTAATACTTCCTGGTATTTATCTAAAGCATTTTGCTCTTTGAGTTGCGAATGGAGATTGGAAAGCATTCCTCCGGGTATCTGATGAATTGCTACAGTTGTATCAACAATCTCGGCAATCGGACTGACAAATTTCTTATATTTATTTTTAAGTTCTAGAAAATAATAACCTATTTCAATCAATTTTTGTAAATCTAAACCAGTGCTTCTGCGGTTATCATTCAGACTGGCAACCATCATTTCGGTTGCGGGTTGAGAACTACCGCCACCGAATACTGATATAGCGGTATCAATTATATCGACACCCGCTTCGATTGCGGAAAAATAGCTGATTGGTCCCATACCGCTTGTGCAATGCGTGTGTAAATCGACCGGTATTTTTATCGATTTCTTTAATGCTTTGACTAAATCATATGCTGCCTGCGGTGAAATCAATCCTGCCATATCCTTAACGCAGCAAAAATCACAACCTAATGCTTCAAGTTTTTTCCCAAATTCGACGAATTTATCAATGGTGTGTACTGGGCTGGTCGTATAACTAATTGTCCCTTGTACGAGCGCTCCGCAATCCTTAGCGGTTTTTACGGGTACTTCGATATTTCTGATATCGTTTAACGCATCAAATACGCGAAAAATATCAACGCCGTTCTTTTTAGCAAGTTTTACAAATTGTATTACCACGTCATCTGGATAATGGCGATAGCCGACTAAATTCTGTCCGCGCAGGAGCATGAGCATTTTCGTATGAGGTAGATGTTCCTTGAGCAGTCTTAGTCTTTGCCATGGGTCTTCTCCAAGATAGCGGATACATACGTCAAAAGTTGCTCCTCCCCATACTTCCATCGCAAAAAAACCTACCTTATCCATCTTATCGCATATCGGCAACATATCATTAATTCGCATTCGGGTCGCCATCAATGATTGATGCGCATCACGAAAAGTTGTATCAATAATTTTAACTGGATTTATCATTGGTTAATTTGTTTATTTATGGTTTGAATTATAAAAATCTGCTTTCGATTTTTGATATCGTTATGCCATTGGTTCGACAATGAACAAAGGTTGTCCATACTCGACTGTGTCACCATCTTGTACTAAAATATCAACTATCCGATACTTTTTTTCGGCTTCAATTTCATTCATTAATTTCATCGCTTCGATAATACATAAAGTCGCACCAGCTTCAACAATTTCACCTTTATTCACAAATGAAGGTGCATCCGGTCGGGCTCGGCTGTAATATGTTCCGACCATCGGTGATTTTATCTCCTCGGTTTTAGCCGGTGGTTTGACATCGGTCGCGGAAGGTGTTTTTAATACCACATCCGGATTAATGACTTGTGGTATCGGTTGTGACGAATTACTTAAAGGGCGCACTTCATTGGTTTGTATCGGTGCGGAACTTTGACGTTTTATTTTGACCTTATTTCCGCCAAATTCCCATTCCAATTCACCAATATTATTTTTCATTAATAATTCTAAAAGTTCTTTTACAACACCTACACCCTCTTTATCTTCAGGTTTCATATCTTCCTCCTCGACCGGCTCTGGTTTAAAAAGTGATGGGTTTTCTCTAATTTCAAAAAACTTCAATGCAACTTCCGGAAAAAGCGCATATGATATGTAATCTTCTTCCTTTTTAACATATTTTTTATCTAATTCTTGTTTGACTTTTTCAATAATTGGCTCTAATAAATCGGCCGGTCTTTCTTTTATCGGCCTTTCGGCACCAAGGATCTTTTTTCGGACCACTTCTTTAATCGGCGCCGGAGCCTGTCCGTATAACCCTTTAACGTAATCTTTTATTTCGTTCGGTACAATCTTATATCGTTCACCGGCCAGCACATTAAATACTGCCTGCACTCCGATAATCTGGCTGGTTGGAGTGACTAGCGGTGGATATCCCATGTCGGCTCTGACTTTTGGCACTTCGTCAAGAACCTCTTTGATACGGTCAGTCGCATTCTGCTGGGCAAGCTGGCTCATCAAATTTGATGCCATACCACCGGGAATTTGATGTATTAGAACCGACTCGTCAACTATTTTATCATATTTAATTTTTTTCTGAACTCGGATCTGTTCAAAATGTACGGAAACTTCTTCCACGGCTAGTTCATTCAGTTTCGGAGCATAAGGGGTATCTTTTAACATCGCCATCATTGTTTCGACGGCCGGTTGGGATGTGGCGAATGCCAGCGGTGCTTGTGCCGTGTCAATAATATCAACCCCGGCTTCAATTGCTTTCAGATAACTCGCGACCGCCATACCGCTTGATGAATGGCTATGAAGTTGAACCGGCAGTTTTATTTCCTCTTTTAATCTTTTAACAAGCTCGTAGGCGATATTGGGTGCAATAATACCCGCCATATCTTTGATACAAATACTGTCAACACCCAAATCTTTTTGCCGATTCGCGCACTTAACAAAATAATCAATTGTGTGAATCGGGCTGATTGTGTAACACAAGGTTCCCTGGGCATGTTTGTCGTATTTTTTTACAAATTTTATCGCGGACTCTAAATTTCGAACATCGTTTAAGGCATCAAAAATACGGAAAATGTCCATACCGCGTTCGGCGGTTTTTTCGATAAACGCTTTAAGCAAATCGTCCGGATAATTCCGGTAGCCAACGATATTCTGACCGCGCAAAAGCATCTGCAGCTTGGTTTTTTTAATCGCTTTCCGAATAACCGATAGGCGCTCCCACGGGTCTTCATTCAAGAATCGCATCGCCACGTCAAACGTTGCGCCGCCCCACATCTCTAATGACCAGTAACCTACCTTGTCCAGTTGCGTTAAAACAGGAACCATCTCTTCGATTTTCATTCTGGTCGCCCACAAGGACTGGTGACCATCACGCAGGGTTGTATCGGTAATTTTAACCGATTTTGGTTTTATTGCCATAATTATCCTTTAGTTTTGTTATTATCTCTTCTAACTTCATTAATCGTGAACCTTTGACAAGTATTTTATCCCCATTTTTTAAAATGTCAATCAATTTATTATACGCTTCCTGATGGTCTTTACAGGTAATTACTTCCTCGGTTTTCCTGCCTGCGTTGATTGCCCCGGATGCGATATATTTTGCCTGCTCACCAACGGTAATCAGCATATTTATTGACGATGGTAATTTTTCACCTAATGATCGGTGTAGCTCAGTGCTTTTCTGACCTAATTCCAGCATATCACCCAATATGGCGATTTTTTTACCGGCGCACATAAAATCAGCAAACGTTTCTAACGCAGCAAGCATTGACTGCGGATTGGCATTAAAAGCATCATTGATGATTTCAATATCGTCAATATTAATTTGCTCCATACGCATTGGAGCAGGTTTAAAGTCATCGATGGCGGCAGTAATATCTTCGAACTTACATTCGAGTGCCCGTGCGACACTGGCCGCACCGAGAAAATTGTAAATGTTATAAACTCCCGGAACTCTCAGTTTGGTCAGATATTTACCGCATAAAAGAAATTCTGTACCATTTTCATGATGATTGACAATTTTTGTTGCATACAGGTCAGATGATTTCTCAATACTGAATGTCAGATGATGCTTGAATTTGTATCCCTGCCACATTTCCATAACGCTTGGGTCATCCGCATTAAGAATTGCCGTACCGTTGTTCTTAATTGCATCCAACAATTCGGATTTTTCCTGAATAACACCTTTACGCGTGAATAAAAACTGAAGGTGTGTATCACCGATATTAGTTATCACGCCGATGTCAGGCAAGGCAATTTCACATAATGATTTAATACCACCGATTTCATTCATTTCCATCTCAAGTATTAGAACTTCAGTTTCCTTATCCATTTGTAATATAGTTAAAGGCACGCCAATTTCATTATTAAAACTTGCTGGTGCTGCGACCGTGCGATAGTTTCGAGCCAGAATTTTAGCGGTCATTTCTTTGGTCGTTGTTTTACCGTTACTGCCGGTGATTGCGATGACCATCGGTTTATATCGCTTTCGATAATATCGTGCAATATCTCCGAGCGCCTTGGTCGTATTTTGCACCTCGATAATATTAATTGTCTTCCATGTTTCCAGATCTAATTTACTATCCTCAGTGATAATAGTTTTAGCGCCTTTTTCTAATGCATCATTAATGAAACTGTGGCCGTCATGTAATTTACCTCTTATGGCAATAAATAAATCGCCGAAATTAAGTTTTCTCGTGTCAATCGTTATATTTTCAACTAAATCGTTTTTATTGCCTTTTATTAATTTACCTTTAGTTGCTTTTACAAGCTCGCTGATTAATAATTGTTCCATATTTAATAAATAAACATTGCGTCGCCAAAACTGTAAAATCGGAAATTATTCCTAATTGCGTAATCGTACGCTTCAAAAACATAATCTCGATTCGCATAGGCACAAACCAGCATCAACAAAGTTGACTGGGGAAGATGAAAATTCGTTAATATCGCATCAACAATTTTAAAATTATAACCCGGGTAAATATACAAATCAGTCATTCCTTGGTTAGCTTTTATGTTCCAGGTGCCATGGTTTTGAAACGCCTGTGATTCCAAAGTTCGGACGACCGTTGTTCCAACGGCAATTACTCTCCTTTTTTCTTCTTTTGCCTTATTAACCGCCTCGGCAACTTTTTCACTGACCTCAAATTCCTCGTTGTACATCTTGTGATTTTCGACCAATTTTTCCATGACCGGACGAAATGTTCCAAGTCCGATGTGAAGGGTTAATTTCTGAACCTCGATGTCTTTTTTTTCTATTTCTTTTATTAATTCGGGGGTGAAATGCAACCCTGCGGTTGGCGCTGCGATTGCGCCATCCATTTTTGCATACACGGTTTGGTAACGGTTTATGTCCGTCGCCCGTGAAGTGATATAAGGCGGTAAAGCCAGTTCTCCCTGATCGGACAATAACTCTTTAACATTTTTTCCTTTAAACTGAACAATTCTGATACCTGATTCTTTGCTTTCAATAATCTGAGCTTGCGCTTCTTTAAATTTTACTATTGTACCTGGTTTTAATTTTCTTGCCGGTCTTGATAACGCTTCCCAAATATTATTTTCAATTTCCTTTAATAATAATAATTCGATTTTGCTGTTTTTACCATCCAAAGTGCCATAGATTCGCGCGGGTATAACTCTGGTTTCATTAAGTACTAGTATATCTCCGGCATTTAACAAATCCAAAATCCCTTTAAAAATCGTCTCCTTGACCTCTCCGGTTTTTCGATTGAGCATTAGGAGTCGCGACTCATCCCGCTTTTCCGCCGGAACCTGCGCAATCAGCTCTTTAGGCAAAAAATAATTAAAATCGGATACGAGCATATTTATTGAATATAATTGGAAAAAACGATGACGTCAAGTTAAACTAGCAAAACGAATCTTAATTTAGAAAAATTAAGATACCCCTGATTAATATACGACAGTCGCTTAAATAATCAAATTGCTTAATTCTTAGGCTCGCTATCCTTTTTGCATTTTGATTTGACAAGCCAGATATAACATGCCCAGAAGATTACTGAGAATAAAAAGAATGCGAATACAAGACCGATAAAACCAAATATACCACATCCCATTCCCATACCGCGCATTGGACGCATGCCATATCCCATGCCACATTGAGCAAAGGACATTGATAAAATAGTTATCAGTCCTAAAATAATCTTTTTCATTTTTCTCACCACCTTTCTACTTACTCGGTTCAAATACTATTATACCTTTTTTTACATCAATTTCAATCTTTGCTGGTTTTGAATCTAATAAAAACTTTGCCAACGGATTTTCGATTAACCGTTGAATTGTGCGCTTCAATGGTCTGGCACCATATTCCGGGTCAAAACCATCATCAACCAATTTTTCTTTAACATCATCGGTCAAATCTATCTCAATATTATGTTCGGTTAATCGTTTCCTTAATATATTTATTTGTAATTCCACAATCTTCTTCATATCGTCTTTGGTTAAAGAATTAAATATTATAGTCTCATCAACCCGATTTAGAAACTCGGGTCTGAAGGTCCGTTTTAAGATATCAAATAACATATTTTTATCCGGTTTTTTACCGGCAAAGAGTTCGGTTCCGACATTTGATGTCATGATAATAATCGTGTTCTTAAAATCGACGGTTCTACCCTGCCCATCGGTTAATCTACCGTCATCTAAAATCTGCAATAAGATATTAAATACATCAGGATGGGCTTTTTCTATCTCATCAATTAAAATTACCCGGTATGGGCGTCGTCTTACGGCTTCGGTTAACTGTCCGCCTTCTTCATAACCTATATAACCTGGCGGCGCGCCGATCAAACGCGAAACCGTATGTTTTTCCATATATTCGCTCATATCCAATCTGACCATCGCATCTTCTGAATCAAATAGGAACGCAGCAAGGGTTTTTGCTAATTCGGTCTTGCCAACACCGGTTGGGCCTAAGAAGATAAAACTGCCAATCGGGCGGTTTCTATCACCCAAACCAACTCTTGCCCGACGGATCGCATCGGATACCGCATTGACCGCTTCATCCTGACCAATAATTCTTTGATGTAAATATCCTTCAAGATTACGCAGCCTTTCTTTTTCCGACTCCAGGATATTTTCAACCGGCACACCGGTCCACTTAGAAACAATTTCCGCAATATCCTGTTCGGTTACCTGTTCTCTTAACAAAGTCTTGCCCTTATTTTGGATTTTCGCGACCGCATCTTCTTTTTCTTTAAGTTCCTTTTGAAGTTTAGGCAAGATACCGTGTTTTAATTTAGATGCACTTTCCCAATCAGTTTTTCTTTCTGCTTGTTCAAGTGAATGTTGAGTCTTTTCAATCTCTTGTTTTAAATTCTTTATTGATGTCAAACGTCCCTTTTCCTGTTGCCATTGCAGGTCTAATTTTTTCTGTTCTTCTTTTAATTCAGCAATCTCTTTTTCGATTGGCGCTAATACATCTTTTGCTGCTGAATCACGTTTTAACGACAGTTTTTCCATCTCCAACTGCATTAGCTTTCGGTCAACTACATCTAATGCCAGCGGTTTAGAAGTAATTTCCATTTTTAGCTTCGCGGCTGCTTCGTCAACTAAATCAATCGCCTTATCCGGTAAAAATCGATCGGTGATATAGCGATTGGATAATACTGACGCAGAAACCAGTGCCGCATCGGATATTTTCACACCGTGGTGAATCTCGTACCGCTCCTTTAATCCTCTTAGAATTGAGATCGTATCTTCGACATTCGGTTGCGCGACATAGACTGGTTGGAATCTTCTTTCCAATGCCTTATCCTTCTCAATATATTTACGATATTCATTTAAGGTCGTCGCACCGATACACCTCAATTCACCACGAGCGAGCATCGGTTTAAGAATATTTCCCGCATCAATCGCGCCTTCCGCTGCACCGGCGCCAACCACAGTATGTAGTTCATCAATAAATAAAATTATTTTGCCTTCAGAACTCGAAACGTCTTTAAGCACTGCTTTTAGACGACTCTCAAATTCACCGCGATATTTTGTACCAGCAACTAAAGAACCCATATCAAGACCGACAACTTTTCTATCAACTAAACTTTCTGGTACATCTCCCCTGATAATTCTTTGCGCTAATCCTTCAATAATCGCAGTCTTGCCAACACCTGCTTCACCGATTAAAACTGGATTATTCTTGGTTCTTCGTGAAAGAACCTGAATCACACGACGAATCTCATCATCTCTGCCGATAACCGGATCTAATTTACCTTGTTTGGCTAATTC
>CAIPLT010000076.1 GCA_903865935.1 Caldifarciminota bacterium | reverse complement strand
CTCACACCTGCAATAAACTTGCCATGGTCTAATAAATTGTTAATAAACCTTAATAAATTAAGTTCTGGTATATATTTTATTAAATTCTCTGATGCGATAATAAACGAAACCAAAAAGATTATTTTATATTAAAAGGAGTAAAAATGTCGAAGCTTAAATATTTAATTATTGTATTGATTATCTTCAGTATCGGGTTTGCTGCCGACGATAACAATACCGAACCAGTTAGTATCCACGGAAAAGCGATAATGTCATCATTGTTGATGCCAGGATTAGGTCAGCATATGCTTAATAATAATCTCAAAAGTGAAATTATGCTCTGGACCGATGGCGCAATCTGGCTTGCATATACTGGTCTTAACTGGTATGGTAATTCCCGCAACACCGATGCTCGATTATTTGCCGGGGTTAATGCTTATGCTAATACTCAGGCCAAATCTGATAAATATTTTCAAGCCCTGGAACGATATGACAACTCAGAATTATATAATGAAGATATTCGCCGTGAAGCCCGAGAGCAGTTTCCAGATGACCCAGCTGCTCAGAATAATTACCTGGCGGAAAATGGTTACTTCAGCAATATGACCTGGAACTGGAATTCTGATTCTTCTCGTATCACCTATTGGCATGAACGTAAAGCAGCGCGCCAGGCACTGACCCGTGCCAGCTTTGTACTGGGCGGTGCATTGCTTAACCGATTGGTCAGCGCGATTGATTGTGCATTTTTTACATCCGATAAAAGAATAAAGATTGGCTTTACGCCTGGTTCTGACCAATATAGTATCGGACTGATTTATCAATTTTAGAATAATAAATGTATCGACATCTTAGAGGAACATTTAGTAAATGAATCATATTATAGATACCGACTTTTTAGTTGTTGGTTCTGGTATTGCTGGTTTGTGGTTTGCTTATAAAATTTCCGCATGTGGTAAGGTTTGTATTTTAACTAAAAAAGAAGATACCGAATCGAATACTAACTACGCACAGGGCGGCATCGCTGCATCATTCGGTACCGACGATTCACCCCAGACGCATTTTAAAGACACGATTAAGACCGGGCGGGGACTTTCTAAACCAGAAATAGTCGAGATGGTCTGTAATGAAGGACCGGTTTTAGTTCGAGAACTTTATGAAACTGGTATTAGCTTTACCACCTACTATAATTCAGCCGGTACTAGACATTTTGATTTAGGTAGAGAAGGTGGTCACACCCGAGCTCGAATCGTTCATGCTCAGGACTATACTGGTCGTGAAATTGAAACCGGTTTACTCCATGCATTAAAAAATAAATGTACATTTTACGAACACTATATTGTGTACGATTTGATACTAAATCACAGTCATGACTGCGTTGGTGTAAGAGCAATCGATACCAAAACTGGTGATACCTATGACTTCTATGCTAATATCGTCGTATTGGCGACCGGTGGTATTGGTCAGGTTTATCTGCATACCACCAATCCGCCAATCGCAACCGGTGACGGTATCGCAATCGCTTATAATGCCGGTGCAAAAGTCGCTAACATGGAATTTATTCAGTTTCATCCAACTGCTCTTTACGGTAAGAAAATTAATAATCGTTATTTTCTGATATCGGAAGCCGTCCGAGGTGAAGGCGGTTTATTAAGAACTCAGGATGGAAAAACCTTTATGGAGAAATATCACGAGCTCGGATGTTTAGCACCTCGCGATGTTGTCGCCCGCGCAATTGATAGCGAATTAAAAAAAGCAAATCAGGATTATGTTCTGCTTGATGTCACACACTTGGATCCGGAAAAAATAAAAATAAGATTCCCGAATATTTACAGCACTTGTCTCAAGCTTGGCATTGATATTACAAAACAGCCAATTCCAGTTGTCCCGGCTGCCCATTATGTATGCGGCGGAATATTAATCGATTCATTCGGACAAACCGATATTCCCAATCTTTTTGCAATCGGTGAATGCTCGTGTTCCGGCTTGCATGGAGCAAATCGGTTAGCATCTAACTCATTACTTGAGGCACTGGTCTTTGCTGAGCGGGCAGCAATCAAAGCTAAAAGCTCAATACGCACCAACTCTTCGGTAAAATATCCATCGTCCGATTCTTTTGAAGCCAGCCTCAATGATAACATCCGAGCATTGGAATTGACTAATAAATTACGAAAAGCAATGTGGAATGGCGCAGGTATTGTACGCTCTATTCAAAGACTACAGAATGCTTTTGAACAAATCCAGAATATTAGTCTGGACAGTAAGCAACTCTATCCAGTATCTTCATCGGTAATCGAGCTTAAAAATATGGTGACGATTGCATTACTAATTGTTAAAAGTGCTATGCTACGCAAAGAATCCCGTGGTCTTCATTACAATGAAGACTATCCTGAAACCGATGATATAAATTTCCTAAAAGATACAATAATCCAGCAAGAATTCAAATAATACTTTTTGACCAATACTACGAATAAGAAAAATAATTATTTAGAACAATTCGCCAACTATTTGATGGTTGAGCGCAGTCTGTCAAAAACGTCGGCCTCATATTATGTTACTGATGTACGCCAATTTTTGTCATCATTACCGCAGTCGCAGACAATCAATAAAATCATTGATTCCGATATTATTCAATTTATCTCGCAACTCAATACATTAAAACTGGCAAGTGCTTCAATCGCACGCAAGATTACCTCGATTAAAATGTTCTTTCAATTCCTGGTATCAGAAGAACTTATAAAATATGACCCCACGGAAAATATCGAAATGCCCAAAGTAAAGAAAACATTACCTTCTGTTTTATCATTTGAGGAAATATCAAAACTTATTGCATGTACCAAAAGTGCTGGCCCAAAAGATATGCGTGCCAAAGCAATCTTTGAAATTCTTTATGCCAGTGGTCTGCGGGCATCCGAACTTCTATCATTGCAGATTGACGATATTTCTTTCACCGATGGTTTTGTCCGAGTCCTTGGAAAAGGCGACAAGGAGCGGATTGTGCCGATTGGTAAGCCCGCTTTACTGGCATTACAACATTATTACAACCACGGCAGAAATACACTCTTAAGAGACAAGTCATCTCCTTATTTATTTATCAATGCCCACGGCAAAAAACTTTCCCGAATGGGATTGCATAAAATATTAAAAGAGTATGTACAAAAGGCGAAGATTAATAAACATGTTACACCGCATGTTTTTCGACATAGTTTTGCGACTCATTTGTTGGAAGGCGGCGCGAACTTAAGAGCGGTTCAGGAAATGCTCGGTCATGCCAATATCGCTACAACCCAAATCTATACTCACATTGACCGGGAATATCTAAAAGAAGTCTATAAAACTTTTCATCCCCGAAGTTAAAATATTTTAACATCCTGAGACCTGAAGCACCTACTCCATTACCTATCAGGTAACCTGCTCTGACTATCGCGCCTGCGCTTTCGATGAAAGATTAAAATATTGAAAGCTATCAACCTTTGTAGAGTAAGATATCAACCTTGAAAAAATTTTATTGTCTTTCTTTGCTTTGCTGAAAGGTCGTATCCATCAGTTAAATAATTGACTTAAGATACTCGATTACATTATTTTTTACCTTTACAATTTCAGGACTCATATCACTTCCCATATTGAACTGTTTTGGTTGTATACCTAATAATGAAACCTTACAATTATGCTGTTTTTTTATCAGCTCAATAGTCAAAACCAATGGTAAGGTGTGGGTGGATAAAAGTCCGTAAGCAATTTCCTTTATTTCCTCTTCTTCAAATAATTTATATTCTCCTGCTTGACAGCCAAAATTACAGGCATCAACAAAAATCAGCTGGTCTGGTTTTAATCCGACAACTTTCTCAATAAAATTTTCAGGGGTTGTTTCGGTATCATAAATTATTAATTTATGAGATTCTTCAGTCGCATCTGCTCCTTCAGAATGACACATGAATTGTCTGTCATTCTGAGCTAAGCGTAGAATCTCCTCAGCAATAATACTGCCAATTGCATCATCTCCCCGCATTCGGTTACCAACACCAAGTATTACTATCGTCATATTTATTTTAAGATTAGAAGATTACAGATTATAAGATTAATTTGGTATCTTTAAATCTTGGAATCGTTAATGATTGCGATTGCTTCGATTTCCACGCAGGCACCTTTTGGTAATGCGCTGACTTGTACGGTTGCGCGGGCAGGATAATCTTTAGTAAATTGTTCATTATAAATTCTATTCATATCGGAGAATTTAGTTAAATCAGTCATATACACAGTCGTCTTTATTATATCATCTAATGATGCATCAACTTCTGCTAAGACCGCTTTAAAATTTTGGAATATTTGTTTGGTTTCTTCAATAACTCCACCATTTACTAAATTGCCGGTTTCAATCGAAATTCCAATTTGTCCGGAAAGAAAAACAAGTTTGTCAATAATAACTGCCTGGCTATATGGTCCTATCGGTTTTGGTGCTTTTTCTGAATATATGATACGTCTGTTCATTTTTTATGAAGCAAGGTTACCCAGCGCCAAAGAGAACAGTTTAGTATCTTTGTTATCAGCCCGTGATAGCATGACGACTGGTCGTTTTGCTCCTATAATAATACCGCAAATTTTAGCGCCACCCAGGTACTGCAATCCTTTACCCAAAATATTACCAGTGGCAATACTCGGTACAATTAATATATCAACTTCTCCTGAGATTTGACTTCTGACTTTTTTAACTTTTGCTGCATATGGTGAAAAAGCTACATCCAGTGCTAAAGGACCTTCGATAATAACATTGCCGAATTCTCCCTGCTCGCCCATTCGGGTCAGAACCGCCCAATCCAGTGTTTCCTGCATGTGTAAATCAACTCTTTCGATTGCGGATAACAGGGCAATTTTTGGTTGTTCTACACCTAATGATGTTACCAGGTTTACCACATTGCGTACAATGTCAATCTTACGTTTTAAATCAAGTTCAATATTTATGCCGCCATCCGAGATAAAAAGAATTTTATGATAAAGTGAAGGTTCAACCAATGCAACATGACTTAACAATCTTTCTCCCCTTAACCCTGAGTGTTCATCCAATACTCCTTTGAGAAAGTTTGATGTTGTAACCTGCCCTTTCATTAAGAAATCGCCTTTTTGGGCAACTTCCACAACCGCCTTCGTAATCGCTTCTTTTTCATTATCACAATCTGCGATTTCAAACTCGTCTTTGGGAATTTTTAAACTATCCAGAATTTTGTGAATGTTCGCTTTCTGACCAAAAAGAATGCCGGTTGCAATGTTTTCTTTTTTCGCATTATACAAAGCTTCAATTGTTGGAGTATCTTCAGCACAGGCAACTGCACATCTTTTCATTCCACGCCCTTTGGCAATATCTAACATCTCGGAAAATTTTTTAAACATAGATATTATTAGAATATCCAGATTTTTGACTGTGTCAAGAAAAATATCCTTATTGACTTTTGTAAAATTCCAATTAATATTTTTCTATGATAATAAATTCCAGGAGGACAAATGAAAAAACTGTCAAATATCCTTTTAATATTACCATTGATACTAAGTTGCAAAATGGCAAAAACCAAAACCCAAGAACATAAATTCTGGCAAAAGGGTGGCTATTTTGTTCAGACCAATATCGACTTGAAGAATTATGACAAAGGTATTATCCGAGCGCGGGTAGAAAACAGCTGGCAGGATTTTAAAATACAGCAGTTACCTGATGCCTTTTTAGATTGGGATTTTCAACGCCGATTGGAAACAGTTGAGCAGATAAAAAAAGGTGGAATGCCATCATTGGCTGGCGCTCACAATGGTATGGTTGCCTCTTATGGATTAAAACGCAAAGATGCTTATTTCTCGATTAATAATGCAGTAAAAGGTATGGGTTTTCTGCCCAAGCAGGAAAAACTGGAACAGACTTTAAATCTTTTAAAATCGACCTTTGATTCGAGCGAAACGAAAAAGTATGCTATTTTAGAAAGTCTATATAAGAATGGCAAAGAAATTTTTGACCTGACCAAACAAGTCTCATTAGAACTTTATGCTGCACCCGATTTTGAAACTCACACCTTCTTAAATGAAATGACCGACCCGGGTGTTGCAATTGTCTTTTTGGATTTTCCTTCCTATGAACTCAGAGCTATTACACAACTGATTCATCCGGCTAATCCCAATTTAACCGCTTACGAACGAAATGTAGTTGATTATATTAATACAATTCATGATTATTTTCACAGTCGTTCACCGCGACCATCAATTGGTGTGATTTATCATGTCATCGAAGTTTTTGATAATTCGCCGGGACGGGCAAAAGGTATAAGAATCGTTCCGCCATTACCATAATTTAAATATTTGATAAAATAGTTATCGTTAGCGATATTCATTCAAATAATGGAAGAAACCGGCAAAATAATTGAACTTGTTGGTACGAAAGCTAAGATTGAGATAACCCCTTCATCAATGTGCGGCAACTGTACACAAGAAAAAATCTGTAATCCATTCGGGTCCAACAAGAAAGTGATCGAACTCAACAATACAATCAATGGACATATTGGCGATATAGTAATAATTGAAATTATTGAGAAAAACCGATTTCTTACAACGCTATTAGTATTCGGCTTGCCCACTCTATTATTCGTTATCGGTGTGATTTGCGGTCAAAAGATTGGCGGTGATAAACTTGCTGCGATTTTTGCTGGCGCTGGTTTAGTTATTGCATATATTATAATCAAAATAGTTAATAATGTCATTGTCAATAAAGGAATTGATTTGGTGAAAATTAAAGAAAACTTACACCAGTAATAAATTTAAAGAAATAATCCGATATTTAAAAAATCACAGAACTATAGGCCGGACGAACTTGTCGGATCTGGCGCTCTGAATTCCTTCCACGCTTTAGCTAATTGATTTAGTTTTTCGTTAACCAGATAATTGACCGTTGCTTTAGGATAATTGCCTTTATCATCCTTATCCCCCGCTTTTGCGCTAGTTAACAATTCAATACCTTCATCAATTCGCTTAACCGAATAGATATGAAATTTACCTTGCTTTACCGCATCAACCACTTCATTACGCAACATCAAATCATCAACATTAGATTCGGGAATTATCACACCCTGTGTACTAGTCAATCCTTTGGCTTTGCATACTGCATAGAATCCTTCGATTTTTTGATTAACCCCACCAATTGGCTGAACTTCACCTTTCTGATTCACTGAACCAGTTACCGCTAAGTCTTGCCTGATTGGTATTTCAGAAAGGCTTGATAACAAAGCATATAGTTCAGCCGATGAAGCACTGTCTCCCTCCACCCCACCATAAGACTGTTCAAAACATAAACTGGCACTTAGTACCAGTGGTTTATCCTGAGCATATTTATGACGTAAATAACCCGAAAGAATAAAAACGCCTTTGCTGTGAATTGGTCCTGATAGTTCTGCTTCACGCTCGATATTTATGACCCCGGATACCCCAACCGCTGTTTTTGCCGTAATTCTTGATGGACGGCCAAATGAATATTCGCCGGCCTCATAAACCGATAACCCATTCACCTGACCGACTGTATTACCCTGTGTGTCAATAAAAATGATTCCTTCGTCAATCATCTCCTGAATTTTGTCTTCGACCATGCTTACTCGCTCAATCCGTTCCTCAATCGCTTTGTCAATATATTTTTTACTTATGATTTTCGCATTGTCTTTCTTCCCCCAGTAATTTGCTTCTTTCAAAATATCCGCGATAACATTAAATTGGGTTGACAGATGGTTTTTTCGACCACCCAAGCGTATACCGTATTCGACTAATGATGCAATTGCTGTTTTATCAAAGTCCAGCAGATTCTCTTTATTGGAAATCGATTTAATGACTTTTGCGTATTGTCTAACCGTGTCGTCTGATACCGGCATTACCCAGTCAAAGTCTGCACGCACCTTAAATACTTTTTTAAAATCATCGTCATTCTCGTACAAAACATTATAAATATAAGAATCACCAATCATAATAACTTTTAAATCAATCGGTACTGACTCGGGTTTTAGCGCAGATAAAGCGAGCATCGCGTATGGGTCATACGAAGAAATTTCCAGAACCCGATTTCGTAATGTCCGCTTCAGCGTCGGCCAAACACCCGGCTCTAGTACTGCATCCAATGCATTAATCACTAAAAATCCACCATCTGCTTTTAATAACGAACCTGCTTTAATTTTGGTAAAATCAGTACGCCATTGACCATTTCTATCCCAAACTCGTTCAATTGTACCGAAAAGATTTTTATGGGTCGGTGTATTTTCAAATATAATCGGTGCTCCCTTTTCTTTTGAATTATCAACCAGCACATTGACCTTAAACTCTAAAAATGAATCGACATATTGCATCGACATTTTTTCATCTTTTGGTATAAATCGTTCGATATTAGATAAAATCTCTTTTTCTACTTCTGCCAGATATTCGTTAATCTTCTCATTAGAAAAGTCTTCTTTGATGTCTTTGATGTGCTCAATCACCACTGGTTTTACGGTATCCTGGTCTAATTGCATTAATGTCTGACGAGTATCTTTTTCCGTTGTTTTAATTCTTTTAAAAACATCGTCTAACTCTTTGGAAAATTGATAGTATTGGTCACGTATTTTTTCATATTCTTCTTTGGTTAGTTTTTTCTCTTCTAATAAATCGGCCAGACCAGCAAGACTGATTTGTTGTTTATCAATAATATAGACCAATTCCGGACGCCCGACCGGTAAAACCTGTACCAAACTAAAACTTTTAGCTTGCAGTTTCTTTTCGAATTCCCGTGCAATAGCTGCTGATTGTTCTTTGAACGACTCAACCAACTGGTTTTTACGGGTTTGATAGGCTTCGTTTTCAAATACAACCGCAATATTCTTCTTAAGATACTCGATATATTCATCCATCGCTTTTGAAAACTTAATACCCTTACCGGGCGATAGCCTTATTAACCTTGGTGAATCTGGGTCTGAGAAATTATTAACATACAAAATATCATCGGGTGTCTTCTTATCTTTTTCTAAATCATCTAACAAGCATTTAACCGCGGTTGTTCGCCCGGTTCCGACGTAACCAGTGACAAAAATATTATAGCCGGTGCTTGATATTTCTAATCCAAGTTTTAATGCATCCATCGCACGCTTCTGACCAACAATATCTGCACATTTTTCCAAATCGCATGTTGAATTAAAACCTAAACCTTCTGGATTAACAATTTTTCGTAATTTTTCTACGGGCAATTCATATTTATTGGTTGGCATTATTAAACTCCTGTTCTGTTTTAATTGAAAATTATAAACAGGCGGTTGCTAAGCATATTCTTAAAAGAGCCTCTTATGTAATAAGATTATTGAGGTGATATACCTCAGTCTGCTCTTTAAAAGACTCGCTGTCCCGTATCGGGCACATTGCAACCGCCTATTGTTTGGCAGTTTATTATACATCTTACAAAAAATATTTGGCATCTTTGTTATTCCTTTTTAAATCTAAAAATTATAAGACCTATATAACAATTGTCAATATATTTTTTATCATTGACAGTTCAAAAAAAATGAATATTCTATAAATAATGATACAAATACCACAAATTCCATTAAAGAGCGATACAGTTGTTGCTGTCGCACAACAAAAACAAAAAACTATTTTAGCCAAAAAGAATTACGCACCGATTATTAGCGCTTACAAATTCGTAAATAAATTAAAAGATCAAAATAAACCGGTTTACGGTGTAACGACCGGGTTCGGTGCATTAGCTGGTGTGATTCTCAGCCAAAACAAACTGAAGCAGTTGCAGACTAATTTAATCTACTCGCATGCAGTAGGCTCAGGCAAACCATTAGATAAAGATATTGTGCGCGCTGCAATGTTTTTACGTGCCAATATGCTTGCCAAGGCACATTCTGGTGTCAGAATCGATTTGATTAACACCTTGCTTGCAATGTTAAATAAAGATATTGTTCCATTAGTACCTGAAACCGGTTCGGTTGGTGCATCCGGTGATTTATCGCCATTGGCATTTATTGCCCGCACCTTGCTCGGTCTTGGTCAGGTCTATTTTCAGAACCGGACAATGAAATCAATCGATGCATTGAAAAAAGCTAATATAAAACCGATTGCATTAGAGCCCAAAGAAGGTCTTGCATTAATCAATGGCACTGAGATGATGACTGCGAATGGCGCGCTTCTAATCAATAAATCCGAATTTCTGACCGATGTTGCGGATGTCGCTTCGGTATTGAGCGTGGTTTCGATGCAGGGAAAAACCGAGCCATTTGATATGCGCATTATTGAACTTAAACCGCATGCTGGTCAGATAACGGTCAATAAAAATTTAGCCAAACTTTTAGCTGGTTACCAGACCACTGGCAAAAAAGTGCAGGATGCCTATTCAATTCGTTGCATTCCACAGGTTGCTGGTGCAGTCCGTGAAGGCATTAATTTTGCTAAAAATATTATCGATATCGAAATGAACTCGATTACTGACAATCCGATAATTATCTATGATTCGAAAACCAAGCGTCATCAGATAATTTCAGGTGGTAACTTCCACGGTCAATCAATTTCATTAGCTTTTGACACACTCGGAATCAGTCTTGTGACGATGGGATTAATTTCTGAGCGGCGCATCTTTAGAATTTTAGATGATAAATTATCCGGCTTGCCGCCATTTTTGGTCAAGGAGGCTGGCGTCAATTCTGGTCTGATGATGCTTCAGGTTTTGGCTAGTGCTTTGTGTGCGGAAAACCGTATTTTAGCCAGTCCCGCATCCATTCAATCTTTGCCGACTTCGGCTTCACAGGAAGATTTTGTCAGCATGGGTATGACCGGAGCCAACAAGACTAAAAAAATCTGTGATAATACAATCACAATCCTGACAATCGAATTAATCTGCGCGCGACAGGCAATCGAGCTGGCAGAGTATCCGGTTCCTCAGGGAATAAAAAATATCTACCATGAAATTGTAAAAACTGTTCCATTCATTACTGACGACCGTTTGTATCAGGAAGATATTGAAAATGTCAAAGCATTGCTTGATAATCCCGATTTTCGAAAGCAAGTCTTAAACGCATGCAAAGCTTAAAGACCAAATCTGGTTATATTTTACGACTTATTCGCAATGAAGAGATAATCTCAACACTTAAAGATTTTATCAAAGATAAAAAAATCAAAGGCGGTTTTTTATTCGGGCTTGGTGCGGGCAAAGAAATAACTCTCGGTTTTTACGATGCCAAAAAAAAGAACTATCACAAGCGGTTTTTCCCGGATGACCATGAATACACTTCCCTGGTCGGCAATATCTCGTATCTGGATGACGAGCTTGTTATTCATATTCATGCGGTGATTAGCGCGGAAAATTTTGTCTCATACAGCGGTCATTTATTTTCCGGTAAAGTATCGGCAACCTGCGAGATTTTTATCACAATGCTGGATAAAAAGCTGATTCGCAAAGCCGACCCATTGGTTGGTTTAAATTTAATTCAATTAGAAAATTAATATTTTATTTGTAATCTTCAAATCAATTCATGTTTAAATTAAAAGCGCCGTTCAAGCCGTCTGGCGACCAGCCCGAAGCAATTCAAAAATTATATCAGGGTTTAAAAGATAATAAAAAATATCAAACCCTGCTTGGTGTTACTGGTTCGGGTAAAACATATTCCATTGCTAATGTCATCGCTAAAATTAACCGCCCGACCATTATAATTTCCCATAACAAGACTTTAGCTGCTCAGTTGTATGGCGAATTCAAGCAGTTCTTCCCGGAAAATGCAGTTGAATATTTCATCTCCTATTATGATTATTACCAGCCCGAAGCCTATGTGCCGGAAATTGATATGTATATTGAAAAAGACGCTTCGATTAATGAAGAAATTGAACAATTACGCATCCGCGCTGCATCAAGCTTAATTGAACGGAGCGATGTGATTATCATCGCATCGGTCTCGTGCATATATAATCTTGGTGAACCAGAAGAGTACAAGGCATCGCTCGTATCCCTGACCGTTGATAAAAATCTGGAACGCGAAGAACTATTGGAAAAGTTAATAAGTCTTCAATATGCAAGAAATGATACTGAACTGAGGCGCTCGTGTTTTCGCGTGCGCGGCGATGTGGTTGAGATACATCCATCACATCGGGAATATGGCATCCGAATCGAATTTTCTGGGAGTAAGATTGAACGTATCTCGACATTTGAAATTTTGACCGGTTCAGTGATTGAGCGACCAGACCAAATCGCTATCTACCCGGCAAAATATTTTGTCACCAGTCCTGATAAAATTAAATCAGCAGTCACTTTAATTGAAGCTGAATTAGCTCAACGAATGGTGGAGCTGCAATCCCAGAATAAATTACTCGAAATGCAGCGGTTAAAGTCAAGGACCCGTTTCGATATCGAAATGATGCAGGAATTCGGTTATTGTCCGGGTATTGAAAATTATTCGCGGCACATTACTAATCGACCGCCTGGCTCACGCCCTTTTTGTCTGTTAGATTATTTCCCTAAAGATTATCTGCTCGTAATTGATGAATCGCATCAAAGTATACCGCAGATAATTGGAATGTATAATGGTGATAGGGTCCGCAAACAGGTTTTGGTTGAATATGGTTTTCGGCTGCCATCCTGTCTTGATAACCGACCATTAAAATTCGACGAGTTCCGTTCTTTGATTAATCAATGTATTTTTACATCGGCAACTCCGACCGAGTATGAAATCCGTCTGAGCGGAAATGAAGTGGTTGAGCAGATTGTTAGACCAACCGGTTTAATTGACCCGCAAATGATTGTGCGACCGGTCACAAATCAGGTTGACGATTTAATCAAAGAGATACGAGCACGAGTCGAGAAGAAAGAACGGGTTTTGGTAACAACTTTGACAAAACGGATGTCAGAAGATTTAGCCGAGTATCTGACTGAGATGGGAATAAAAGTAAAATATCTCCATTCGGAAATTGGCGCAATTGAGCGCATTGATATTCTACGCGGATTACGACTCGGTGAATTCGATGTGCTGGTCGGAATAAATTTGCTGCGTGAGGGGCTTGATTTGCCTGAAGTATCCCTGGTCGCAATTCTGGATGCGGACAAAGAAGGATTTCTGCGTGATGAGCGGAGTTTAATTCAAACTTCGGGTCGCGCGGCTCGAAATCTTGCCGGGGTAGTAATTCTTTATGCGGATAATTTGACCCGTTCAATCAAAGGTGCATTAGCCGAAGCCGACCGACGACGAAAAAAACAGACTGAATATAATTTAGCACATAATATCACACCAAAGTCGATTCAGAAATCGATTAGCCAAGTCAGACAAACCACGATTGTTGCTGATGCCAAAACCGATTATGGCGATGACGAAGTCCTCGCAGAAATCACAAGCGATGGGGATAAGATTTCGGTCCTTGCCAAGCTTGAGTATGCAATGAAAACTGCTGCGGAACAACTGGAATTTGAACGTGCGGCTAAAATCCGCGACCAAATAAGAAAAATAAGACAGGAACTTGATGACGAAGTCTTGAATAACACCCGCAAACAGCGTCCCCGCAAATAAACTTGTCTTACATAATCACAATTAAAGATTTTTTCTATTCCGCAATAAAACGAACCGTCAACACCTTTCTCGATTTAATGAAAATCATCATCCCGGTTTATACGCTGGTTTATATTTTATCAATTACGTCTTTATTAAAGATGTTCGGTGACTTTTTAGCGCCGACAATGAAGTTTTTTGGTCTGCCTGGTGAAAGTGCTTTAGCTTTAATTCTTGGAAATTTTATCAATATCTATGCGGCAATCGGTGTTATCCCGCAACTACGTCTAAACTCTCATCAGATAACGACCCTTGCATTAATGCTTCTCATATCCCATAGCCAGTTATTGGAAACATCGGTCTTTATCAAGCTCAAAACACGTTTTATCTTTCTTTTATTATTACGCATTACCATTGCAATTGTCGTTGGTTTATTGTTTGCTAAAATATGATATTTACTAATTACTTAAAAGGCGTTCTCAGCTTAGCAGGCAAGACTTTTGTCATCTTGCTCATTGTATTTATCTTTCTGGAATTAATTCAGCGCAGTGGTATTTTGACCAAAGGCATCAATGCCGTCGGCAAATTTATCAAGTTCTTGGGATACAAAAAAGAATCATCGGCACCGCTTTTGGCAGGAATAATGCTCGGGATAATTTATGGCGCGGGCGTGATTGACGATATGATTAAAAAAGAGAATATTGATAAAAAGCAGGTACTTTTAGTCTCGGTATTTTTATCAATGTGCCATGCAATATTTGAAGATACTGGTTTATTTCTCATGCTCGGTGCCAGTCTGTTCTGGATTACAATTCCCAGAATACTATTAGCATTTCTTGTAACTTACATAGTCAGTAAATTTATCCGAGAAAAATCGATTTTCGCAGATTTCTAAAAACATTATAGAAATGGCGTTGCCAAATAATTGCAGTCGATAATCAATCATAAAAAGTAAATTTTTCATGCATTTTATTATTCGGCATCTTGGTTAATTTTCTTGCCGGTCTTTTGACTTATTTTCAAGGTAAGCCTGGTGCATGCTTGAGGGCTTGATTTTATAGGTTTTCCAGCTCTCCTCTGCCGGACATTTTGTCTGACATATCGCTGGTACTATAATCGGTGGAGTCAACAACTGAATTAACTGCAAAGCAAATAGGCATGAGACGTTATATTTTTTTACTTACAAATAGCTAATACTATAATCACTTCATTCTAATCTTGACCATAACCAATCTTTTATTGTAGATACAAAAAAATTGATAAAAATCATCTATACTCGTACGCCATTCCGCCAAAATTCCTATTTTAAACCACCCCCTATTAATAAGTTAGAGCTAATACAATGTTGATTTTTTTATATAGATTAACTTATTTTATATCAATATGTTACATAAAATTTAGCAAATACAATATATCCTTGACAAAACGCAATTTTTCGTTAGAGTGGGTATAAGTGGTGAATAGTGGTGAATAAATATGAATAATATATTTCGCGGATATTTTCAACACTCGCTTGACGCAAAAGGACGAGTAGCGATACCGAATACTTATCGTCGTCTCTTACCTTCCAAGCACAAGGGCGAATTGTATTTGAACAAAGGCCGGGATAATGTGATTGAAGTCCACTCCCCGGAGGTCTGGGAAAAATTTGAAAAAGAGATTATTATGAACCTGTCGCGCTTTCATGCTGAATCGTTGAGAATACGCCGAGGTTTTCAGGCAAATATCACAAGCGTCAAACTTGATTTTCAGGGACGCATCCTGATTCCTGCCCAGTATAAAGAATACGCAAAAATTAATCACGATGTGATAATTGCCGGCAATGGCGACTTCTTTGAAATCTGGAATCCCGAGAACTTTGAACAATACCAGAAAAATATTGATACCCATTTTACATCTGATATAGAAAATATTGATAAACTTATTGAGATCGGCAGAAAACTGAATCTGAATAATCCAAAACAATGATACGCGAACAAACAAAACCGAATATCGAATTTCACACGCCAGTAATGGTACATGAAGTGCTTAATTATCTTGTCATAACTAACAGCGTGAAAAAGCTTGACCAAGAGCCAATGTATATTGATGCAACGCTTGGCGGCGGCGGGCATTCAAAGGCAATACTTGATATTATCAAAAAAGGGATTGTGATTGGTCTTGATTGCGACTCTGACGCGATTGATTATGCTAAAACACGACTCAGTAAATATTCGAATCTTCACCTGTATCAGATGAACTACACTGAGCTTGACAAAGTTGCCAAAGAATTCCCTGATTATTATCTCGATGGTGTGCTCTTTGATTTGGGTGTTTCCTATTATCAGATATCAACGCCCGCTCGCGGTTTCACTTATAATGCGGATGGTCCCTTAGATATGAGATTTAACCAGTCAATGCCACAAGCACGCGCTCTGGAAATTGTCCGTCATAGTTCATTGCCGGAACTGAAAAAAATATTCTTTGAATACGGCGAAGAGCGGTATGCCAATAAAATCGCACAGCATATTTTCAATCATCGGCAACAGATTAATACCACGCTTGATTTGGTAAGAATTATCTGCGAAAAGACCCCATCACACCAGCAGACCAAGACCCTGTCGAGAATTTTCCAAGCATTGCGGATTGCGGTCAATCACGAACTGGAAAATATCAAAATCGGTCTGGAACGCTCGATTCAGTTATTAGTTAAAGGCGCACGGATTGTTGTCATCTCGTATCATTCTTTGGAAGACCGCATCACCAAACAAACATTTCGTCATTATGCGCAGGAAAATATCATTAAGGTTCTGACAAAAAAACCTCTTCGTCCAACATTAGCAGAAATAACTATAAACCCGTCTGCCCGCAGTGCACTATTAAGGGCGGCTGAGAAGATTTGAATGATTTTAGTTTATATTAATTTTTTCATTAGATAAATGGTAAAAAATAATCGAGGTATCGTAATATGAAAAAAATTGTCTGGGTAATTTTAATAACTGCGTTTTTTATTCTGTACCTGTTTCAGCATCGATATAGCGTTTCCTGCACGCAGGAGCTGGCCCGCCTTGAAAAACAAAGACAGCTACTAAAAGAAGAGATAACCGGTCTTGAGAGCAAAGAAGTTAATACCTTTTTGTTTGTAAATCTCGAAGATACTGCTCAACAATTTAACCTGCAATTCCCGTCCAAAGTAAAGAACTCAGAAAATAACCAGCCGACTCAAATCACAAAAACTACGACACCAGTTAAACAGAACGTTAATACCAAACCGGACAGTGCTAAGGTAAATAAAACCCCGTCGTCGATTTCCGCTAAAATAAATGAATAGTATTAAGCGAGTTAAGATTGTTAAATTCATTTTATCTTTGGCTTTTATTACACTATTCATTTATATCTTTATGCTACAAACTTTTTATGCTAAAAAATATGATTTACAGGCAAAAAGACAGCAGACAGATTCAATACCACTGCTTGCTGAGCGCGGTAGAATACTTGATACCAAATTCCGTCCCTTAGTTTATAATCAATTGTGTTCATCCATCCGCATCTTACCTAAATACGTACGATGCCGGGACAGCGTAGCAACCCTTCTTGCATCATATGAGTTAAAACCTGAAAATGAAATCATCGATGAGCTGAATACTAAATCGCGACTCTTTTGGTTCAAAAAGTTCATCGACTATCAGGTCGCCAATCGATTAAAAAACGACTTGCACCATCGTCAGTTCGATAACAGCGTAATCGTTGCCGATGACATCAAACGTATATATCCATTTGGTTCAAGTATCGCGAGTGTTACTGGTTTTATGGGTGATGAAGCAGGTTTGAGCGGCCTTGAATTTGCATTCGACAGTATTCTTAAAGGAAAACCGGGGTGGATAATTTTGCAGAAAGATGCTACCGGTAACGATTACTACTGGCCTTCTTATCCACAAGTTCAGCCGATTAACGGCAGTGATGTTGTTTTAACGATTGATTTAGAAATGCAGGAGATTGCCTATAAGAATTTAGCTAAATGTGTCGATTCATTCCAGGCAATTCGCGGTTCGGTTCTTATTCTCGATGCAAACGATGGTTCAATCCTGGCGATGTGTGATTATCCCGATTTTGACCCACAGAACTATAGGGATTATCCGTCTAATCTTTGGACACCGTTTGCCATATCGGATGAATTTGAACCAGGGTCAGTATATAAATTGGTAATCTGTGCTACGGCACTAACATCAAATGCCAAAGATACATTATTGGAAAGAAAATACGATGTATCAAAAAATATATTAATCTCTGGCAAGAAAATAAAGGATGTACACAATAATGGCGTCATCACTTTCGATGATATATTTATCAAATCATCCAACATCGGTGTTTCTTTGTTATCGCAAATGCTTTCCGCACAAGATTTCTATTTAATGGAACGTTGCTTTGGTCTAAGTTTCCCGACCGGTATTGAAATGTCCGGTGAAGCTAACGGTTTTGTAGACCGACCTAACCAATTGACCCAATTACGATTTGCCAATAACGCTTTTGGACAGGGTGTGCGCGCAACTTTACTTCAACTCTCAGTGGCGTACTTGTCAATCGCGCGCGATGGTCAGTTATTAAAGCCTTATATAATAAAACAGATTATCAATGATGACAAAGTAGTGTATCGTGGTGAAAAGAAAATGGTCCGCCAAGTATTAGACGAAAAAACTGTATTAATGATAAAAGATATCTTAGCCCGCGCGGTAACTGATGGTACGGGTCAGGCAGCCGCGCTTGATGAATATCAAGTCTGCGGTAAGACCGGCACCGCACAAAAATTAGAACCCAACGGACGATATTCAGATAAAAAATCGCTGATGACCTTCATCGGATTCTTCCCAAAAGACAATCCAAAATATTTGATTGCGACGTTTGTTGATGAACCTAAGTTTACAAGATTTGCCGGAAGTGTCACCTGTCCTCTATTTAAAAAAATCGCTAATGAAATATTAAGAGCTGAAAATCCAAAAACGAATCAGATCAATAACGATATTGTAATTCACTGACATGAAAAAACTCAGTACGCTGTGTGAGAAAATTGACTGCCGCATTATCGGTAATCCAGATATTAAAATTAAAGGTATTTCCGTACACTCCCAAAAAACTAAAGTTGGCGACCTTTTTGTCGCAATTGATGGTTATCGAACTTCTGGTCGATTGTATGTTGAATCGGCAATAAAAAATGGTGCATTGGCGATCGCGACAAAAGATGTTTCTCTGGCTAAAATTATTACAAAGAAATATAGCAAATTAACCGCGGTCGTTACGCAAAACCCCCGACATTTTTTAGCCGCGGTAGCTAATAGTTTTTATGATTACCCATCAAAAAAATTATCCTTAATCGGAATTACTGGCACTGATGGAAAAACGACATCATCTTTCATGATTAAATCAATTTTGGAAGCCGCCGGTAAAAAAACCGGGCTTCTAGGAACAATTAAATATTACGACGGCACGAAATGGCTCTCTGCTCCAAACACTACACCTGAAAGTCTGGACTTTGTTTCATTTCTTGCGGATTTAGTAAAAAGAAAAATTAAATATTGTATTAGCGAAATCTCTTCACATGCCTTGGCTCTTGACCGAACTTCTGGTTTAGATTTCAAAATAGGAGTTTTTACGAATCTTACACAGGACCATTTAGATTTTCACAAAACGATTCGCGCCTATGGCGAAGCAAAATTGAAACTATTTAAGAATCTGGCTTCATCATCATTCGCGGTTATAAATTATGATGATACGTTTGCTACTAAAATTATTAAAAATACTAAAGCAAAATTAATCACTTACGGTCTAAATAAAAAATGCACTATTTCTGCTAAAATAAAAACGCAGTCTCATAACGGTATTGATGCTCTTATTTACTTCAATAAAAAAGCCTCGCCAATGAAAATAACGCTTCCAATGATTGGCACGCATAATATTTACAACATGATGGCGGCAATCGGTGTTGCAAAAGGATTAGGTATCTCGGACAAATTAATAAAACTCGGATTGGAAAAACTTGCGGTTGTTCCTGGTCGTCTCGAACGAATCAAAACCGATAAGGATTTTAATGTCTACATTGACTACGCCCATACTGAAAAAGCTTTAAATGTCGCGATTACGACTCTAAAACATATCACACGTCGTAATATGATAGTCGTGTTTGGTTGTGGTGGTAACCGGGACCGCCAAAAAAGACCGGCGATGGGAAAAGTTGCAACCGGATTGTGCAATTATTCGATTATCACTTCAGACAATCCCCGTTTCGAAAAACCAGAAGCAATTATCAATGAAATAAAAAGAGGTATTAAAGTAAAAAATTTCGAAGTAATTATTGACCGCGCACATGCGATTAGACGAGCGATTAGCATTGCAAAACCTGATGACACAATTCTGATTGCCGGAAAAGGACATGAAGAATATCAGATTTTCGGCGATAAATTGATTCGATTTTCCGATAAAGAAATTGCAATCAAAGAATTAGAAAAAATATAGTTATGCTTTACAATTTATTATATCCATTAAAAGATCATTTTGGTGCTCTTAATCTGCTGCGTTATATTACATTTCGTGCTACCTATGCCGGGGCGTTATCTCTATTTATCTGCCTTTTCTTGGGTCCATTATTTATCAAAAAAGTTAGACAGATGGCATTGGGACAGAATATCCGTGACGAAGTACCGAAACAACATCAAAGTAAAGCTGGGATACCAACAATGGGAGGTATATTAATCATTGCTGCGATTGTTATTTCAACGATACTTTTCACTGACCTCACTAACCGACATGTTCAATTAGGAATTTTTGTTATTATTTCTTTCGGAATTCTTGGATACTTCGATGACTATGTAAAAGTTCGGCTCAATAAACCCCGCGGTCTTAATAAACGAATCAAACTAATCTCGCAAATTATCTTTGCATCAATAGTTGGTATAATATTATATTTTTATCCGGTTAATCCCGAACTTAAAACGATAACTAATTTTATATTTTTCAAGAATATTCAAATCGACTTTCGCATCTTCTATATACCATTTGTCGTTCTTGTTATTATATTGACTTCCAATGCTGTTAATCTTGCTGACGGTTTAGACGGACTAGCAACTGGTCTTCTCGGAATTAGTGCTGGCAGCTATGCGATACTATCTTATGTTGCCGGCAATGCAAAACTTGCAGGTTATCTCAATATTCTGTTTGTTCCTGGTTCTGGCGAGATGACCATCTTTTGCTTTGCTTTGCTTGGTGCATGTTTAGGATTTCTCTGGTTCAATACATTCCCTGCTCAAATAATGATGGGTGATACTGGTTCATTGCCATTAGGTGCTTTAATCGGCTTCTTTGCGGTTGTAATTAAACAAGAGTTTTTGTTAGTTTTTGTCGGCGGTGTTTTTGTGATTGAAGCTATTACAGTACTATTGCAGGTAATATACTTCCATACAACGCGCGGTAAACGTATCTTTCGAATGGCACCTCTACATCATCATTTTGAATTATGTGGGTGGCAGGAACCGAAAATCGTTGTTCGATTCTGGATATTAGGAATTCTATTGGCAATGTTAGCAGTCTCAACACTTAAGATACGATGAACAATTTATCGACACTTTCGCCGGTTGCTGTAATTGGTTTAGGGCGTGTGGGTCGAACAATCGCTCAATATTTGTTATATAAAAGATTGCCAATATATGCGTATGACGACAATAAAGAAAATTTTAACCAGAAACCGAATATCAGTCTACTGGGTAGTCCGGGGTTTATGATTATGCATGATTTTCATTGGCCGATTTTAAATAAAAAGCCTCAATTGGCAATATGTAGTCCTGGATTATCCGAGCACAGTGAAATCGTGAAATTCTTTAGAAACAATTCAATTCCAATTCTCGACGAAATCGAGTTTGCAGCTCAAGTTTTGAATCGACCAGTGATTGCGATAACCGGCACCAATGGCAAATCAACAACAACTGTTTTATTAGGGAAAATACTTGCTGCTGATGGCAAAAATATATTCTGGGGAGGAAATTTAGCACCTGGGCTTCCTTTTGCAACGGCTTTAATGCAAGAACCAAAAGATTATTATGTGATCGAAGTCTCAAGTTTTCAGTTAGAACGTAGTAGTAAATTTCATCCCAACATCGCTCTCCTCTTAAATATAACCGCTGACCATCTTGATCGACATGCGTCATTATCTGAATATCAACAAATAAAATTTAAAGTTTTTGAAAATCAAAATAAAAGTGACTACGCAGTTATTAATCAAGATGATGATACGATAATGAAGTTGCATAATATGATTCATTCCAAAAAACTCTATTTCTCAAAACGGAATAAAGTGAATGGCGCGTATGTAAAAAATAATTCAATATATTTTGCTAATAGTAAGATTTGTTCTGTGAACAAAATTAGACTATTTGGCTCGCAATATTTGGGTAGTATCTTAGCTACTATTGCTGTGGCTAAAATTCTAAAGGTAAAAAATCATATAATTACAAATATCTTAAGCGGCTTTACTGGGTTAGAACATCGTTTGGAATTTGTTGCTGAATATAATGGCGTTAAATATCTCAACAATTCAATGTGCACTAATCCCGATGCTGGTGCAGCAACTTTGAACTCTTTTAATCAACCAGTTATTCTAATTGCCGGCGGAAAAGAAAAAAACCTCGATATTACAAGCTATATTCAATCTATTATCAAAAAGGCAAAGTTCACGATACTCATTGGTGAAAATAGTAAACGGCTAAGTGAAATGTTACAAAAACATGACTATCAAAATTTCAGGATTGCCGATTCTTTACAAGATGCAGTTGATATAGCAAAAAAATATGCGACTCAAGATGATATCGTCCTCTTCTCGCCCGGGTTTGCGAGCTTTGACAAATTTGCCAATTTTCAACAACGCGGTACGGCATTTAAGGAATATGTCTATGAACTCAAATAGAATAATGTCAAAACCTGCGCTCTCGGCTCGAAATTTTGCTGATAAAATATCCGAAGGCAATACTCCTCAACAATCGTCTTCTCTTGATGTAGTGATATTAATCACCGCAACTATTTTATCTATGATCGGTCTGATTATGGTTTACTCAGTTACTTTACATACAGGTTTTGCATATCTCAATGGTCAAATTTTAAGAATTTGTATCGGATTATGCGCTATGGTTATTGCGAGTATTATCCCATATAAGTACTATCGCGGCCGTGTCAAAGATATATTACTAATTGGAACAATTATATTATTAATACTCACTCTGACGATCGGTCGAAAAGTCGCAATTGCGCGACGCTGGGCGTTATTTTTCCAACCCGCTGAAATCGCCAAGTATACTGTCATTGTCTGGCTTTGTGGTTATTTTGCTAATCTCCGTGAAAAACAAAGTTCCAGCGTAACCAAATCGAAAAAGCTTAACAATTTCCCATTTTTACCACTCTTTGTTGTTGGGATAATAGTTATGCTTTTGTTACTTCAACCAGCAGTTGGCACAAGTGCAATATTGGCCTTATCAACCCTGCTTATTTTTTATATTAGTGGAGTAAAATTAAAATATTTATTTTTAATCGCTGCAATCGGCATTACAATTTTTTCTCTTTCGATTGTAACCATACCCTATGCTAAAAAGCGGTTTAACGAATTCCGCAATGGAACGACTTATCAGCAAATGCAATCAAAAATCGCGATCGGTTCGGGTGGCGTATTAGGAAAAGGTTTAGGTGAAGGTAAACAAAAATTTAACTTTTTACCCAAACTCCATACCGATTTCATTTTTTCTGCAATCGGGGAGGAATTTGGATTTATTGGTAGTTGTGTTGTATTGATTTTGTTTTTTATTTTATTAAGTCGTGGATTAAAAGTTGGCATTGAATCAAATAACGATTTCGGTCTATTACTTGCATCAGGAATAACTATTTTAGTTTTTGAATATTTTTTAGTGCACTTAGGTGTTGCCTTATCAATCTTACCAACTACAGGTCAACCCTTACCGTTCATTTCGTATGGCGGTTCAGCTCTTGTAACAAATTTATACGCTATTGGCATAATTTTAAATATATCTAAGTTTCGGAGAAGTAAAATTGACAAAAATTCTAATTATAACCGGTGGTACCGGCGGGCATATTTTCCCCGCTCTCGCAGTTGGTGATGCTTTGCGGGCAGCTGGTGCAAATCCGATATATGTTGTACGCAGAAATAAAAAGGATATAGACTTGATAAACCAATTTGGATTTCAATATATGACGATACCAGCTAGTGGATTTTTTGGTAAGGGCATCAAGGGAATTCTCACTTTCTTTATCAATTTTATTAGAACCATCATACTGTTTCCCCGAATATTATATAAAACGAAATCCTCAGCATTAATTGCAAGTGGTGGTTTTTCATCATTGGTACCGACTTTATGGGCAACAGTATTAAACAAGAAGTTCTTCCTCTTAGAACAGAACTGCATCCCAGGCCGATTTACCAAGTATTTCTCCCGTTGGGCCCGAGAAATTTATTTAGGTCTCCCCCTTTTACACAAAATAAGGGGCAATATCATTTTTACCGGAAATCCATTAAGAAAAGAAATTATAAAAAATGGACGCCGAGATGATGGTAAAACAATATTAGTTCTTGGCGGTAGTCAGGGTGCAAAATTTATTAATTTAAATGCTGTTGAGTTAGCTGCACAGATGCCGGATTTGCATTTTATCATTCAAACCGGGCAGCGTGATTATGAAAATGTTAAACAATTAGTAGCATCAAAAAATTGTGAGTTAATCGATTTTACTTTACAGCCTCAAGAACTATATAAAAAGGCAACAATTATTATATCCCGAGCTGGCGGCATGGTCCTATCAGAAATATTATTGTTTGGTATCCCATCAATAATAATTCCTTTCCCATTTGCCACAGATAACCACCAAGCAGCGAATGCTCAGTTTTTAGCCCAAAACAACGCTGCCACCATCATTAGCCAAGCTTGCCAGCCGGGATATTCTGAAGATTTTGTTGAAAAGTTAAAACAAACAGTCAAATCACTTATTAATAATAAAGAACGACTAAATGAAATGAGTAAAAATGCGCGGGCAATTGCGCGAAGCAATGCAAATACCATAATCGCCAATCGGGTCTTAAAATGTTTGGAAAATTAAAACATATTCACTTTGTCGGAATCGGCGGATCTGGCATGTCCGGCATCGCGCAGATTATGAAGAATCTGGGGTATGAAGTGACTGGCTCTGATATAAATAAAACTGTCTTAACGGAAAATCTAAAGAATAAAGATATACAAATTTATTATAATCACAACGCACAAAATTGTCTTGGTGCATCAGTAGTTGTTTATTCTACTGCAATTGACAAAGATAATCCAGAAATCAAGTACGCTTTGGAAAATAAAATTCCAGTTATACCGCGTGCTGAAATGCTGGCGGAATTAATGCGAATAAAGTTCTCTATTGCCGTCTCAGGTACACATGGTAAAACTACTGTTACCTCGCTGATCGGAGCAATTCTAGAGCAAGCAGGACTTAATCCAACTATTATTATTGGTGGCAGAGTTATTGGTGCTGATACCGGTGCAAAGTTAGGTCAAAGCGAATATTTAGTTGCTGAAGCTGATGAAAGCGACCGTTCTTTTCTATTACTTTACCCAACAATTGCTGTTGTTACTAATATCGAACGAGAACACCTTGATTTTTACCGAAACACACCTGAAATTAAGCGGGCTTTTATTCAATTTGCTAATAAGACTCCATTTTTTGGTACAGTAATACTTGGGATTGACTGCAATGCAGTGAGAAAAATCGTCCCGATGATTAAAAGAGATTTTATAACTTTTGGAATAAGAAAAAATGCGCAAGTCCGAGCTGAAAATATTCGACTTTCAAACTTTCATTCTGATTTCCAACTACGTTACAATGGGCAATCTTATCATTTTAAAATTAATTTGGCTGGTCGCCACAATGTCAAAAATGCACTAGCAGCAATTTGTGTTGCTCTGAAATTAGAAATTCCACTGCCAGATATCGCACAAGCCCTAGAAAATTTTTCCGGCGTTCATCGACGTTTAGAAAAAAAGGGTGAGAAACACGGAATAACTGTATATGACGACTACGGTCATCACCCCACTGAAATAAAAGCAACACTTTCTGCTTTACGTCATGCCTATCCGAAACGACGGATAATAACGGTCTTTCAACCACATCGCTATACACGAACTAAATTTCTTGCCCAACACTTCGGAAGAGCCTTTAATTCTTCCGACGTTGTTATCATAACAAAAATCTATCCTGCTTCAGAACCCCCTATCCCGGGTGTCACAGCCCAATTAATAGTGGACGCAATTAAAAAATCGAACAAAACTCAATCATGCGAAGTATTTTATAAGGAAAATTTCAAAGATATAACTGAATTTTTGCAGAATAATATAAAACCAAACGATATAATTATTACATTAGGAGCTGGGAATATATGGCAAGTTGGCGAAGACTTATTGAAACTTCTATAGTTGATAAAGCGACAAAAATCTATTGGGGAGAATCCCTCTCCAAGCACACGACTATTCGTATTGGCGGACAAGCAGAATGCTTTATTGTAGCTAACACGGTTGACGATTTAAAGACAATTTTAGCTATAGCTGAGCATCAGAGTATACCATTATTCATACTCGGAAATGGATCGAACATACTAATATCCGACCAAAAATTTAATGGTATTGTAATTAAATTAGGTGATGCGTTCTCTTATTGTATGATCGAAAATAATAATCTAAGAATTGGCGCAGCAACCCCTCTATCACATATTTTGACCTATTTATTAGATAAATCGTTATCAGGCTTCGAATTTCTATGGGGAATACCGGGTACTTTTGGTGGTGCAATTGTGTCCAATGCTGGTGCATATTCTCAAAATATCGGAGATCGGACAATTAAAATTAACGGTCTATTACCTGACGGTCAAGAAGTGGCAATAGATAAAAATAATCTACATTTCGATTACCGAAAAACCACTTTACCCTTAGGATTTATTATAATGGAAGGATTCTTACAAATAACATCAAACCGTCCTACAGCAATAAGACAGCTTATTGCTGAATACCGAAAAAAAAGAACGCTAACACAGCCTGCTGGAGCATCGGCTGGGTCAGTTTTCAAAAATCCTAAACTGGTTTCGGCAGGTAAACTGATTGATGATAATAACCTTAAAGGCGTATGTAATGGAAATGCGTATATTTCAAGGAAGCATGGAAATTTTATCTTAAATCGTTGTAACGCTAGTTTTATTAATGTATATGAACTTCTTCAAATAATAAAAAGTACTGTTGAATTTAATACTGGTACTATTTTAGAAGAAGAAATTCAAGTTTTACCAAAATCACAGGAGGTGAAAAAATGGCAAAATCAAAAAAACTGCTCGGGTTAGATATCGGAACCACAAAAATTGCCTGTGTTATCGCTGAAATCGATAATAGTGGGAAATTAAACATTCTGGGACATGGGATATCAATGCCTGAAGGATTTCGAAACGGAGTTGTAATAAACCTCGAACGTGCTGTCGATTCAGCTGCACAAGCTATTGGTCAAGCGGAAAAGCTCGCAAATTTGAGAGCAAAAAACTGCGAGATTTATGTCGGCATCGCTGGCGAATATATTAAACATTTACCAAGTATTGGCACGGTTCCAGTTAAGAATCCCGCAAAAGGTATTAGCGAAAAAGATATCAGTGAAGTAATTCGTCAAGCTCAAACAATCAGGCTTCCCAATGATGAACAAATCATTCATTTAATACCTAATCAGTACATCGTTGATGGACAAAAAGGCATAAGAAACCCGATTGGTATGTTCGGATTTCGACTTGAAGTCGAAGCTTTGCTTATAATTGGTACTGTATCAGCAATTGAAAACATTCATCGGGTACTTGACCATTTAGAATTAAAAGCAGAGTCGTTGGTATTACAACCACAAGCCGTATCATTAGCGGTCGCTGAACCAGAAGATAAAGACCTCGGAATAGCGATTGTTGATATTGGTGGTATGACTAATGTATCGATTTTCAAAGACGGCGTTCTTCGTTATTACAAAACGTTACCGCTTGGCGGCGAAAACCTGACAAAAGATATCTCGATCGGACTGCGTACCCCGTATAAGAAAGCCGAAGAAATCAAAAGGGTCTATGGGACAGCGATGATTAGCAGTATTGAACATGACGAACCAATCATCATCGAGGACATCAGCGGACGGGTAAATAAACAAATCTCACAGCGGTTATTGGCTTCGATAATAGAACCGAGATTGGAAGAAATTCTTCAGCATGTCGATAATGCAATTCGAGAAACCGGATATGCTGAATCGCTTTCCGGCGGTGTAATTTTGACCGGTGGAACATCACTACTTAAGGGAATCGATTTGTTGGCAGAACAAATCTTTCGACTACCAGTTAAAATCGGTAAGCCACAAACAATCGATGATACCCAAACCGAAGGAATAATGACGGATTTCACAACCGCAATCGGATTAGTACGGTATGGTTTGAACGGTAATAGTTTAAGCTTACCACATGAAGAAAATGTTCTGACTGAAGTTGTATCAAAAGTTAAAGAATTATTTATTTAACATTAAATATATTAGCTTGTGCTAATAATATAAAGGAGAAATAATGATAGAACCTGTTGAAGAAAGAAGTTTAGCAAAACTTGCAGTCGTTGGTATTGGTGGCGCTGGCAATAATGCAATAAATCATATGATTGAAGCTAAGCTTACTAACGTTGAATTTTTTGCGGTCAACACCGATTTACAAGCACTGTCAATGAATTTAGCTGAGAATCGAATTCAAATTGGCGCTCAGATCACGGGCGGTCTCGGATCCGGTGGAAATCCTGATTTGGGAAGAAAAGCTTGTGAGGAATCGGTTGATTTAATTAAGGATATACTTACTGGTTATGATATGATATTCTTGGCTGCCGGTGAAGGTGGCGGTACTGGGACTGGAGCAACGCCAGTGATTGCAGAAGTAGCTAAAACACAAGGTGCGATTGTTATTGCGATTGTAACAAAGCCATTTGAATTTGAGGGAAAAAATCGTATACACCAAGCTCTCGCTGGCATCGAACAGATCAAAGATAAAGTTGACACATTAATCGTTATCCCCAATCAAAAATTATTATCAACTTTTGGTCAGATGTCATGCTTCCAAGCATTTCGTCTCGCTGATGATGTTTTACTTAATGCCGTTAAGGGTGTATCGGATTTGATTACTCAGCCGGGAATTATTAATATCGATTTTGCCGATGTCCGTAATGTCATGCTCGAAAAAGGTGGCGCACTAATTTCCACCGGTATTGCTTCTGGTGAAGGACGTGCCAACGAAGCCGCCCATCAGGCAATTTCATCACCAATTATTGAAGAAACCAATATTGAGACCGCGAGAAAGATTTTGCTTAATATCGCCGGTGATGAAAAAATGACCCTGCAGGAAGTAAATGAAGCAGCAACAATTATTTATAATGCAACGAATAATCATGCCGATATTCGATTTGGCGCTACCCGCGATAAGACATTAAAAGATTCAATGCGCGTTACGGTCGTTGCTACCGGAATCGAAGAACTGGTTCGTATCAATGATGTAATGGACATGTTAAATTCTGATGAATTATTCCCGTTACGAAGACGTGTGAAAAAAGGCGAAGAAGTTGTTATTGATAAGAATAATTTAGAAATACCAACATTTTTAAGAAGGCAAATTGATTAATGGAAAATAAGGCTTAATTAAATACTCTATTTTCTAAATCCAATACGAGAGGACTGTATTTATTGAACTAAATCAGTTCTCTTTGTATTTTTTGAGCTTTTTTTGATATTAATAAATCAGTTATTATTTATTATCCAAAATTTACTATCTTTAAATATGTGCTATTCTAAATCAATCCTTTTTCTTTATAAAAGAAGTAAGTAAGTCAATCGGAATTGGGAAAACTATCGTTGAGTTCTTTTCGGTTGCGATTTCAGTTAATGTTTGCAGAAATCTCAGTTGAACTGATATCGGTGTTCTACCTAATACCTCCGCAGCTTCCCTTAGTTTTTCAGCGGCTTGCGACTCGCCTTCAGCGTGAATTATCTTTGCTCGACGCTCACGTTCCGCTTCGGCCTGACGAGCAATTGCACGACGCATTGATTCCGGGATATCAACATGCTTGATTTCAACCATTGATACTTTAATCCCCCATGGGTCGGTTTGTTCATCAATGATTTTTTGTAACCGATGATTAATTAAATCTCGTTTCATCAACAAGTCGTCTAATTCATATTCTCCCAGAACACTGCGCAATGTTGTTTGGGCAATTTGCGATGTTGCATAAAGATAATTTTCAACTTCGATTATTGCCTTTGCCGCGTCGAATGGTCGAAAATAAGCAACTGCGTTTACGCTGACTGACACATTATCTTTGGTGATGACGTCTTGTGGCGGCACATCCAGAGTGACTACGCGTAAACCAACTTTAACCATTCGGTCAATAAAGGGTATCAGCAGTATCAACCCGGGTCCTTTGATACCAATAAATCGACCTAAGCGAAATATTACACCGCGTTCATATTCCCTTAATATTTTTATCATCGTTGACAAAACGATGATGACGATAATAATTAATGCAATTATACTATACATATTGCCTCCAGTACTGAACTAATTTCATAAAATATTTAAGCACTTTATTTATCACTTATCGACTGTTGTAAAAGATTCTTGACCGACAGCAGTTCTTTTTGTATCCATAATAAAGATTGGCGATTTTTCCCGGCTTCTTTCGATTTTGGAACTTCTTTCATATCTTCCAGTCTTCGTTTAATACCAGAAAGAGTTAATTTTCCTTGTTGACGCAGGTGTTTAATTAATAAAATTTTATCAACATCTGCTTGTTCGAAAATTCTGCGTCCGGACGAATTCAGCTTCAAATGCATCTTAAATTCTTTACGCCAGAATTTTAAAGTGTGGATCGGTATATCGGTCAATTTAGAAACTTGTTTTAAAGTATAATACTTCTTATTTATTTGCTTCATAATTTGACTCCATTTTCAATGGGCGCTCCATCAACCGTTTGATACTTTTCGTCATATCACTATTTTTATATAAAATCGAGTAAATTTCATCAACAATCGGAAGCTCTAATCTCATTTTGGAAGCAAGCCCTTTGGCTGATATAGAAGTTGCGATTCCTTCGGCAACACCGGTTAGGGATTTCGTGGTTTTTTCCAAATCAACCCCTTTTCCCAGCGATTCACCACAAATTCGATTCCTTGAATACGGCGAGTAAGCGGTCACAATTAAATCGCCCATGCCGGACAGACCGGCGAAAGTCAATGGATTAGAATTTAATGCAATTCCCAAACGAATCATTTCGGCTAAACCTCGGGTCAGCAATGCCGCTTTCGCATTATCGCCAAGTTTTAACCCGTCACAAATACCACCGGCAATTGCCATCACATTTTTTAATGCACCACCGAGTTCGACTCCAACAACATCTGCGTGGGTATATACGCGCAGGTTATCAAATGATAGTATTTTTTGTATTTCGACCGCGGCAATCATATCATGGCTTGCCGCAACCAGAGAAGCAGGTTTGCCGGCGGCTATTTCAAAAGGAATACCCGGTCCGGCTAATACAACAATTCTTGAATTTGGAAAAATCTCCTTAATAATCTCTGACATTCTTTTATTCGTATTATTTTCCAGGCCTTTTATTGCATTAACTAATATCGGACGCCGTTTGGATATAATATTCTGGTCAACAATAAAACGGAAAGGCGAGATTTTTATCAATACTTCCCTTAGGCTTTGTGAAGGAACTGCTAAAAAAATAACTTCCGCGGATTCCAGAGTTTTTTCCAAATCGCTACTAATTATAATATTTTCTGGTATTTTTATCTTATCCGGCAAATCTGATATTTTTCGCGTCGCTAAAATTTTCTCCAGCCTATTGCTTGAAAATTCCCACATCCGAATCTCATTACCTTTACGATGTAAAACCAGAGCTAAAGTCATTGCCCAGCGCCCAGCGCCGATAAATGTTATTTTCATTAATTGCTTTTTAAGATTTTGATAAACGACGTTTTTGATTCGGTTTTTTTAATCAATCTAATAATATTATCCTTATGACGAATAATAACCAGTATTGCTATAATAACCGCTGATATTAATAGTAACTTATGACTCGGATATATAAAAAGTATAGAAATTGGTAAAGACATTGTAAAACACAGAGAAGCTAAAGAAACATACGAAAAAAATAGCAGAATAATTAAGAACATAAGAATGCTTATTGCTAAAGCTTTTGGCGCCAATGCTAACATTACACCAATTGTCGTTGCGACTCCTTTGCCACCTTTAAAACCCAGCCACGGTGTAAAGATATGACCAAGCACTGAACCAAACCCAACTAAAACCGGCATCAAAGTTAATTCACTCGCAAAAAATACGGGCAGAAAGCCCTTTGCCATGTCAAGTATTAAAACCGGCACAGCATACCAAATACCCAATGTTCTCAAAACATTAGTAAAACCGATATTTTTACTGCCGGTTGTTCTTATGTCAATCTTCTTAATACGGGCGATGATAAAACCAAAAGGGATACTGCCGATAATAAAACCGATTATTATAGATACAAAATATACTGAAAAAATATTGTTGTCCAATGGGAAAAGTAATAACAAGTTCATCTGGTAATATACTTAATCAAAATGGAATATTGTTTTCTTGTTATAATTATCTATGCGCGTATCGGCTTTTAATGCCAAATTCAACCAATTCTCTCAGGGCGCGCGGGTCAAACGCGTTCATTAACGCCATTTCAAAGGTAATTTTTCCGGCACGATATAGTTCGGCAAGTGCGCTGTCAAAAGTGCAGCTGCCTTCGGCAATCGAAGACTGAATGGCTGAAGGTAAGTGTTCGATTTTTCGTTCTCGGATTAGATTGCGCACGGCTGGCGTTGCCATCATTATTTCAAAAACTCCAACTCGTCCCTTGCCAGTTGCACGGGGTAAAAGCCGCTGAGCAAAAATTGCCAACAAAGATATTGAAAATTGAATGCGGATCTGGTCGCGAATTTCCGGCGGGAAAACATCAATAAATCGGGTAACTGTTTCCGATGCATTGGTAGTATGAAGAGTTCCGATGACTAAATGTCCGGATTCCGCTGCCCAAATTGTCGCTTCTGCCGTCGCGACATCTCGGATTTCCGCGACTAAAATGACATTGGGATTCGAACGTAAACCTTTCATAATTGCTTCGCGAAAGGACGGCACATCAACTCCTACTTCACGCTGTGTAATAAGACCATTCTTATGGCCATGGACAAACTCAATCGGGTCTTCAATCGTCAGTACATGTCGCGGGCTTTCTAAAATATAATCAACAAATGTCGCCTGCGTTGTAGTTTTTCCTGACCCGGTCGGTCCGGTCACAAGTATTAAGCCATGCGGGCGATCCAATAGATTTTTGATACGGGGAACATGACTCTGTAAGAAACCAACGTCCTCAAAGGGTAAAATGTTATTAGGGATGAGACGTAACGCTAGGCCATAGCAACCCTTTTGGCGATAAATCGCTACTCGAAAGCGAGCCACGTCCTTAAAACTCAAACTAAAATCCGCCCCCCCGTCTTCGGTTATCAAGTGCTTTATTTGGGGTGCGTGTTCAATTGTAATATCTTTGATCTTGTTTGTGAATTCAGCATTAAGAACTTCGGTTTGGTCAATCGGTTTTAAGACACCATCGATTCGTAAGACTGGAGGGAGACCAACGGTCAGATGTAAATCAGAGGCATTTCGACGAACACACTCACCAAGCAGTTGTTCGAAATATTCCTCTTCTTTGCTTCGCATTGTTATTAATTAAATTAATTTACCAAAATCTTATCACAAAATAGTCTTCGCATATTATATAATCACATACTATTATGTCAAGACAAATATTATATTGACATTTCATTGAGTGATTATACAATTGACTATGATAAAAATCGGAATACCCAGAGCATTGTTTTATTTTCGCTATGGTGAATTTTGGCAACATTTTTTTCGAAATTTGGGATATGAGATTGTAGTTTCACCGAGTACCAATAAACAGATTTTAGAACAGGGGTTAAAATACGTGTCGAGCGAGATTTGCCTGCCGGTAAAAATTATCTGTGGTCATATTGAAGTTCTAAAAAACCAGGTCGATGCAATATTTTTACCGCGCTTTGTCGAGCTGAATCACGGGTTATATACCTGCCCTAAAATGATTGGTATTGTTGATATCGCACAAATTCAGGTCGGAAATGCCTGTGAAATCTTATCTCCCAAAATCAAAGACAATTTTATGCTTGCCCATTTTCAGACCGGCTTAAAACTAACCGGAAATCCGATAAAAGTCATTAAAGCTTTAAACCGAGCAATCCCTTATTTAAGCCATCATAAAAAGTTATCGAATAGCGAAGACCATAAGCAAAGAATTTTATTATTAAGCCACTTTTATAATCTTTGGGACGATTTTATTGGCAAAGATATCATTAATTCGTTTCAAAGCTGCGGGTTTGATATCGCAACCAAAGAAGATTTGCCGGATAAGGTATTGAAATCCGATAAGGGGTTTGCCAAAAATATCCGCTGGGTTTATGAACGGGAATTATATAATGCCTTTCAATATTACTCGGATAAAGTCGCTGGGATTTGTAATATTATTTCTTTTGGATGCGGACCCGACTCGCTGATTGGTGAAATTATGAGTAAACAAGCCAATGAATATAAAACACCATTTCTCCAGCTGATTATTGATGAACACACTTCTAAAACCGGGATTAATACCAGAATAGAGGCATTCTCGGAAATCATCAATCGAAATTATCAATCAAAACCCTATCTCACTAAATAGATTATGTTAATCTGTATAATCTGTGATATATGAAAGTAGCATTTCCTTATTTTGGTTATGATACAATTGCATTAAAGAATTTCTTAGAGATGCTCGGTGCCGAAGTTGTATTACCGCCATTGCCGACGGAACGAACATTAAGTTTGGGTACAAAATATTCGCCCGAACTTATCTGCCTGCCATTCAAAATAACACTCGGTAATTTTATCGAAGCGCTCGAAGCCGGTGCCGACACTCTTTTTATGGCGGCTGGTGCTCGAAAATGTCGGTTTGGTTATTATCATTTCATCCAGGAAACAATTCTCAAACAGATAGACAATAATGTCGATTTTTATCCGATTAGTCAGTACACGCCATTTGAATTTATCTTTCAGAAAATGCCTAAAATCTTTTCGGTCTCCCCTGCCCGTGTAATGAAATCTATTAATTTTCTCCTGGCGCACAGCCGATTGATTGAGAACTTCAGAAAATTAGTCCGCCAGGCGCGGGTTATCGATTTTACACTTGCATCGATACACGAAAAACACGCTCTGGAAATTATTGCTGATGCTATAAACCTTATGCAAATTCGCAAAGCAAGAAAAGAAATCAAGGCGCTTTTTAATTTCGCTGATGATTTACCAGAAAATATAATAAAGGTCGGACTGGTCGGTGAGATTTATTTAATGCTTGAGCCATTCGCTAACCACGATATTGAAAAAGAGCTGGGCAAGATGGGTGTTTTAGTTTTGAATAATCGAAGTTTATATCGCCATATAAAACATCTGTTACATATTGATTTTGACCGAATCAAACTCAATCATCGGGCGTATAAATATCTGAAAGAATCGCCTGGCGGTGAAGCATTGAACACAGTCGGTGAAGCACGAACATTTATTAAAAACGGTGTTGATGGCATTATTCATATATTCCCGTTTACCTGCATGCCTGAAAATATCGCACTTGAAGCATTGCAGAAAATGAGTGATGATTATTCAGTACCGATTCTCTCTTTATCAATTGACGAACACACATCAAAGATCGGACTTTTAACAAGACTTGAAGCATTTATCGATATACTTAAGAGAGTAAAGAATCAGAAAGCAGTGAGTAGAGTTCCTCGCTCCTCACTGCTCACTCCTCACTAATATGGAAGCTTATTTAGGTATAGATGTCGGTTCGATTTCAACAAAAGGGGTTGTCCTGAGCAAGGATTATAAAGTAATTGCCAGCGCCTATCACCGGACTCAGGGTAAACCAGTTGAGGCGATTAAGGGACTGTTAAAAGAATTACAGAACCAGTCCAATCACACAAAAATTATCGGTGCCGGCACAACCGGTTCAGCGCGCCGTCTTGCTGGTGTGATGCTCGGAGCTGACATTGTAAAGAATGAAATTATTGCCCATGCTGTCGCATCTTCTTATTATTATCCTGATGTCCGAACTATTATTGAGGTTGGTGGGCAGGATTCAAAAATAATCATTTTACGCGACGGCATACCGATTGATTTTGCGATGAATAATGTCTGCGCTGCCGGCACTGGTTCATTTTTAGAGCATCAGGCAACCCGTCTTGGCATACCGATTGAAGAGTTTGGCAAATATGCATTGAACGCCAAATTCGGTGTGACGATTGCCGGGCGTTGCACAGTCTTTGCTGAAAGTGATATGGTGCACAAGGCACAGATGGGTATAACAACTGAAGATATTATTCGCGGTTTGTGCGATGCGATTGTCAGAAATTATCTTAATACGGTTGCTAAAGGTAAAGATATAAAACCATTAATTCTATTTCAGGGTGGAGTCGCAGCTAATATAGGTGTCAAAACCGCCTTTGAACGTGCATTAGAACAACAAGTTGTGATTCCTGAGAACTTTTTGGTGATGGGCGCAATCGGTGCGGCAATGCTGGCTCAGGAATATATTAATGATAGTAAGATAACTAAGTTTGCTGGTTTCGAGACTGCAAATACTAAATTCATCACCAAGGCATTTGAATGCAAAGACTGTCCTAATAGTTGTGAAGTGATTGAAACATTCCGTCAAGACCAAATCATTGACCGCTATGGTGATCGCTGTGGCAAATGGTCAGAAGAAGTCAAATAAACTCATAGGTACGGAACTATAGGTAGTTTTTCCAATATCTTTAAAGTTATACTGTCAATATAATATAAAATTAAGCGAAATTTTTATCTAACGCTATATATTCCATATTGTTAATTAATAATTCCCTTCAGCGAGGGATAGTATTCCATCCATCGGGTATAAATTCGATAAAGAAAGCAGTTATGCGTTTGTTTTTTTGGATTGATTAACCTATCTATTCAACATATAACATTAAATAAATCAACCAATTTATCGTAGATGTTACTCCCCTATCAATATATAAATTTATTACGAATTATATAAAGGAGTATTATAGAAGATATTTCAAGTTATTGAACAGAAAATCATTCATGGGGTTTATCAGTGAATAAACCACTCAATTCGGAATTAATTCGAAATTTAAAATAAGAAACGAAACTATGAGATTTCACAAGATTAACACAGAAAAAATATTATAAAGAACTCAAAATGGTCCGACTCGGTGTTCCTATATAAAAAATCTTGTGAAAATCTGTGTAACCGTGTGGTCAAGATTTTATCAATGATACTAACAGTGTAACTTTTGAAAGAAATTCCAACCGCTCTAACCGATACATCGCTTCGGTTAGATCTTTACCACAAACAACAACCCCATGATGCGCTAAAATCATTATATTATGCTGAACTGATGCTTGTCCAACTGTTTTTGCTAATTCTAAACTGCCCGGCGTAAAATATCCAACCTGCTTTATTTTTCCGAGCGTTGCTTCGGTTTCGGTCAATAATTTAGTGTCTAATTTCCTGCCCAATACCGCAAATGTTGTTGAATAAGGAGGATGCGCGTGAATAACCGCATTAACATCTAGTCGATTCTGATAAATTGCTAGATGAAAACGATATTCGGACGATGGTTTGACCCGTAAATTTCCAATCCCTGATCTCAAATCCCTAATTTCCAACCTAACAATATCCCCTATTTTTAATTCTCCTTTACATACCCCTGTCCGCGTAATCAGAATTTCTTTAGAATTCAACCGAGCACTGATATTTCCATCGGTCGCGACAATATATCCATTATCAAAAAGAAACGTGCCCAACTCAATAATTTTCTTTTTAATATTTTGATATGTCATTTTGATTTTTGATATTTGAATTATTTATCCGATTTTACTTAAACCGCCCATATACGGTCTAAGCACCTCTGGTATAATAACACTGCCGTCTTTCTGCTGATTATTTTCAATCAGGGCAACAAAGATTCTTGGAAAAGCAAGACCTGATCCATTCATTATATGTACATATTCCAGCTCGCCGCTTTTGCGACGCATGCGGATATTGCCCCGTTTTGCCTGAAAACTTTCGCAGTTCGATATTGATGAAACTTCCAGCCAACCTCCAACACCTGCTGACCAAGCATCAATATCATATGTTTTAGCTGACTGAAATGCCATTTCGCTTGCTGCCAGACGCTTAACCTGATACGGAATATTGAGTAACTGCATTATCTCTTCAATATCTTTACGCATCTTTTCCATTTCTTCATAAGAATTTTCTGGTCGGGTAAATTTCACCAGCTCAACTTTATCAAATTGGTGAATCCTTATCATCCCGCGAACATCTTTTCCATAAGAACCGGCTTCACGACGAAAACATGGAGTATAAGCAGTATAGTACAATGGTAAATTGTCCTCATTGATACAATCATTGCGGTGCAAGTTCACCAATGGCACTTCGGCGGTTGGAATCAGATAATACGGGTCTTCTGCACACTTATACATCTCCTCGCTCGATTTTGGCAGAGAACCGGTTGTATAAAAACATTCTTCTAGATTCAGAATCGGCGGGCTAATTTCTATATAACCATGTTTTTTTATGTGCAGGTCTAAACAGAAATTAATTAACGCCCTTTCTAATTGTGCACCAAGTCCTCGGAACAGAACAAACCGCGAACCCGAGAGTTTTGATGCCGCTTTGAAATCAAGAATCTGTAAAGCTTCAGCCAAGTCCCAGTGCGCTAATGGTGTGAAATTAAAGTTCGGCTTTTCACCCCAGGTTGCAACAACTGTATCTTCATTGGTTACTGACTCGTGAATATAATTGGGCAGATATTTGGTACGGTTTTCCAAGTCATTCTCAATTTCTGCCAGCTGTGTTTCAATATCCTTTATTTTCTGACCCATCTCTTTTGCTTCATTAATCAGATTGCCTGACTCCTGCTTGTTCTTCTTCAATTCCGCAACTTTTTCCGACATCTGCCGATGCTCCATTCGCATCTGGTCTTTTATCTGGATTAAAGAACGCCGTTTTTCATCAATGCTTAAGATTTCATCAACTGATACCGCCTCGTTACGGCGAGTCAGCATTTCTCTAGCCAAATCAGGATTATTACGTATAAATTTTAGATCCATAAATACTACTCCGCGTAGGCATTAAGCACTTTTGCGGTCTTTTGTAGAAACTCAATTCTCTGTTTTGGATCTTGCGGTATAACAAATGGTCTTCGACCTCGACAATCAATAATTAAACCAACTATACCACCCTCGATTTCAGTATCTAGTTCCTTACCGCGACCCGCGCCAACATCGAAATTCTTTTCTGGTCGGATGAATGCTTTATGCTGTATGCCTACTAATGGTATTAGTGTGATGTCGCCATAATTTAGTGATGTTTCGATAACCTCGCCATTCAACTTTGTTAACTTTACTGATACGCATTTGGTGCCTGGTTTACTTACACCAACCGGAGCAATACAGGTACCGAGTTTTACTAAACAATCTTTCTCGAATACCTCGTAAGCTGCTTTAGGATGAACTTCAGTCAAAACTCCAAGATGCGGCATCATAAATATGCTGTCAACCGCTAAACGGGTAACGCCTTCAGGCAGGAATGCATCAATCATCATCAATGCCGACTGAACTCTTCGCGGCGCGTGTGATAAAATACCGCCCGAACCAATAACCATATTAAGACTCATCATATTGACTAATGTTTCACCGGATAACGTCTGTGAAAATGCATCGGATATGGTTCTTTCCTGCTGAACACCTTTTAAACCGACTGCCATTGATTTGTGCTGCTCCAATGCTAGACGCAAGGCTTCACGGGCAATCGCATGTTCAATCTTCAAATCTTCCAGGGTTGATGGAATGGTTGTCGGTCGAATCATCTTGTTACGAATACGATTTCTAACGTCAGTGACTGGAATTTCAAATGGAATCCAGCGCATGATATTTTCTTCTTTTGCTTCGGCTAAAACATTCGATATACTGTAAGACATGCCTAAATTAGCACTGACGGTCCGGTTGAATATTCCGGAAAATACCGAGAATACGTCAGTAGTTGCACCACCAATATCAACACCCAGTACATCAATCCCCTCTGTTTTGCCAAGGTTTTCGATGAGCAGTCCGACTGCAGCTGGTGTCGGCATAATCGGCACGTCGGTCCATCCCATAAGTTTCTTGTATCCTGGCGCGTGCGCCATCACGTGTTCCATAAATAAATCATGAATTCGATGTCTTGCGGGTAAGAGGTTTTCCCGCTCCAGCACCGGTCTGAGATTTTCGACAATCACTAATGCACATTTATCCTGCAGAGTTTTTAAGATTAAATCTCTCGCATCTTTGTTTCCAGCATAGATAACCGGCAAGCTGTAACCAGTGCCAAATCTCGGTTGTGGGTCAGCCGCTCGTATTAACTCAGCCAATTCGACTACGTGTGATATTGTACCGCCATCAACACCGCCCGAGAGTAAAATCATATCCGGTCTGAGGTTTCGGATGCGCTCAATTTTCTCATGCGGTAAACGACCGTCATTCGAAGCAATCACATCCATCACAATCGCGCCCGCGCCCAATGCAGCACGAGCTGCACTTTCACCGGTCATTGTTAGTACAACACCCGCAACCATCATCTGCAAACCGCCGCCGGCCGACGACGTTGAAATATAAATATCAACACCTTCTTCATCGCTCTTTTTGGGTTTAATGATTGCTTCATTGTCAAGAATTGTCTTTCCTGATAATTCCTCTACTTCGCGAATTGAATTAAGAACTCCGCGGGTAACATCTTCGAATGGTGCTTCGACCGTGGTCGGTGCTTCACCTCTGGTCTTGAGACGATATTCGCCATTTTCCTGCTTCTCAATTAAAATTGCTTTAGTTGTGGTACTGCCACAATCAGTTGCTAAAATTCGGGTTATTGCTTCTTTTTGCATACTCTTCTCTCTTCCTCTATTTTTTCAATCTCCGTAATCAGCCGTTCAATGTTGGAACGGTCTTCCAATAGCGTTGCAATCTCATTGTACGGTGTTGCTGGAAAAACTGCACTGTAAATTGGTTGAAAAAACACCATTAACTGCGAACCGACATACGATATCGGCTTTGACGATTCGAGCATTACGATTGCAACCGGTGTCAACTTCATATCGACTACCTTTTCGGCAAGCTTACGAATAATTTCGTCTCTTCGCGCTTCAGTAATTTCCAGCATTATAAATTATACCTTGGTGTATTTAATATTCAATTCCCTTGATGCCTTAACTTCATCAAGCCGTCTCACCGGTGTTGTTTTAGGTGCGTCTTTCAGTATCTGTGGATTCTCTTTTGCCTCTTTTGCGATCTGTATCATTGCTTCGATAAATTTATCTATCGACTCTTTTGATTCAGTCTCAGTTGGTTCTATCATCAACGCTTCGTGCACAATCAATGGAAAATAAATTGTCGGTGCATGAACTCCGAAATCTAACAAACGTTTGGCGACGTCCAAGGTTTTCACGCCATATTGTTTCAGATTGTCACTGGAAAATACACACTCATGCATACATATATCTTTATACGGCAATTCATAATAAATTTCAAGTGCTTTCTTAATATAATTCGCATTAATCACTGCACATTCGGATACTTCTTTTAAACCCACTGCTCCTAGCATCCGAATATATACGTAAGCACGAACTATTACTCCGAAATTTCCATAAAATCCCACAACCTTACCAATTGTATTTGGTCGGTCAAAATTGAGTTCATATTTATCACCATTTTTCTCTATTATTGGAACTGGTAAATACTTGGCTAAATTCTTTGTTACACCAATTGGACCTGCTCCCGGTCCGCCGCCGCCATGCGGGGTTGAGAAAGTCTTATGCAAATTAAAATGAACTAAATCGAATCCAGCATCGCCCGGTCGGTGAAATCCGAGATAAGCATTAAAGTTCGCGCCGTCCATATATAACAAAGCACCTTTTTTATGAACCAGCTCAGCAATTTTTTCAATCTCTTTTTCATATAATCCCAAAGTATTGGGAACAGTCAGCATTAGACAGGCAACTTCGTTGTCCAGTGCTTTGTCTAAATTTACTAAATCGACTAACCCAGCTGGATTGGATTTAATTTCTACTGCCGTATAACCAGATAAAGTGACTGACGCCGGGTTTGTTCCATGTGCTGAGTCCGGAATCAGTACTTTTTTTCTCGCCTCTCCTCGCTCTTCAAAATATTTACGAACAATCATAATGCTGGTAAGTTCACCGTGCGCACCGGCTGCCGGTTGCAACGAAACTGCTTCCATGCCTGAAATCGAACACAAATGTTTCTCTAATTCATACATCATTTGCAGTGCGCCCTGCATCGTCTCAACCGGTTGCAAAGGATGCACCATTGCAAATCCATCGAGTCGACACATATCTTCATTGACTTTTGGATTATATTTCATCGTGCAGGAACCAAGCGGATAAAATCCCTTGTCAACATGATGATTCAATGTTGAAAGATGGATAAAATGTCTTACCACATCTATTTCCGACACTTCTGGTAAATCATTATCCGGTCTTAATTCAGTGTTTGGAATATCAGTTTTATCAATACCGACATCTGATTTAGGTAAACTGTATCCCTTTCGATCAAACTTGGAATAGTTAAAAATTAAAGGTTCAAGATTTATCATTTCAATTCTTTCAATAAACTTATATACTTATCAATTTCCGGTTTGGTCCTTTTTTCCGTCGCACATATAAGCATTAGGTTTTTCCATTTTCTATTGAACTGTTCCAAATTAATACCGCCAAATATATTTTCTTTTATCAGTTCTGAAATTATATAATCAGGTTCGAGTTTAGTCCGAACCACGAATTCTTTAAAGAACGGATGCTTAAATTCCAGACTAAATCCGTTTATTTTAGAAATCTCTTGTGCTAAATAATGACTTTTTGCATAGGATTGACTTGCAACTTCTTTAATTCCCTGCTTGCCCATAATTGATAAATATACGGTTGCCGCCAAAGCACACAGCGCCTCATTAGTGCAGATATTTGATGTTGCTTTGTCCCGTCTGATATGCTGTTCTCTGGTCTGCAAAACAAGTACATAACCAGTTTTACCTTCAACATCATTTGTTTTACCGACTAGTCTTCCGGGCAGCATTCTTACGTAATCTTTTCGACAGGCAAGGACACCCAAAAACGGTCCGCCATTCGAAGAAGGAATTCCTAATGTTTGTCCTTCACCAACTGCAATGTCCGCTCCATAATTACCGGGTGGATTTAATAATCCCAAAGAAATCGGGTCAGTGCAAACAATAAATAAGGCGCCATTCTTGTGAGCGATTTCTGCCAATTCTCTGACCGACTCTAATATTCCGAAGAAGTTCGGAGACTGGATTAAAACTGCTGCCGTATCGTTGTCAATCATCTTGGCAAAATGTGAAACATCTACCCTGCCCGAATTACCTTGTTCGCAACCGCAGTTGATTATCGGAATATTAAGACCGTGCGTGTATGTTTCTATGACTTTTTTATAATACGGATGAATCGTATCCGCAATCAGAATTTTATTTTTCTTGGTAATGCTTCTTGCCATGTGGCAGGCTTCGGCAAATGCCGAACCGCCGTCATACATACCAGCATTCGAAACGTCCATGCCGAATAATTCGCAAATTAATGACTGGTATTCATAAATCACCTGCAGCGTCCCCTGAGAAACCTCAGCTTGATATGGCGTGTATGCGGTATAAAACTCCGAGCGCAAGAGTATATGATTTATAACCGCTGGAATATAATGGTCGTAAGCACCGCCACCCAAAAACGAAACAAAGTTATTTTGATTTGAGTTTTTAGCGGCTATTTCCGAACAATGCTTGATTATTTCCAATTCTGACATTGGCTCTGGTAAATCTAATTTACCTTTAAATCTTAATTTGTCCGGAATGACTGAAATCAGCTCGTCAAAAGATTTAACCCCAATCCTATCCAGCATCTGTTTCTTATCTTCAGGTGTATGGGGTGTAAACATTCTCTAATTAATGTGCAACGGTTATTTTTTCGTATGCTTCTGCATTTAGTAAATTTGTTACCTCACTATTATTAGTGACTTTTATTTTAACCATCCAACCTTTACCATATGGTTCTTTATTCACTAAATCTGGTGCGGTTTTAAGCTCTTGATTTGTTTCAATAATCGTGCCGGATATTGGGGTATAGAAATCGGAAACTGCTTTTACTGCTTCGATTGTTCCTAACACATCACCCTGATTTAATATTTTACCTGGTTCGGGTAAATCAAGATATACAATATCGGATAATTCCTTTTGTGCAAAATCAGTAATACCCATAACCGCAGTATCTCCTTCTATTTTTAACCATTCGTGGGTGCTTGTATATTTTAACTCTTTTGGTATTAAAGTATCTGCCATTATTTACTCCTTCTTATTTTCTCGTTCCAAATTGATAAAATGGTGTTTTTACTATTTTTGCTTTTGCTGGTTTGTTTCTGATATCTATTTCTATTTCAGTTCCGGTTGCGGCAAACTCAGTCGGCACATAAGCCATCCCAATACCTTTATGAACCGAAGGACCAATCGTTCCGCTTGTTACTTTACCAGATTTGTTACCATCACAAATAATGTCATAATCGTGTCGTGGGATTGAATTATCCATCATCTCAAATCCAATAAGTTTTCTTTTCAAACCATCAGCCTTAACTTTTTTCAGAGCATCTTGCCCAATAAAATTATTTTGTTTGTCTAATTTGACAACAAACCCCAGTCTCGCTTCCAACGGATTAGTTTTTAGCGTGATGTCATTACCATATAAACAGTATTTCATCTCCAAACGCAAGGTATCGCGTGCGCCGAGACCGATCGGTTCGATGTCATACTCCTTACCAGCAGCGAATACCGCATCCCAGATTTTATCCGCATATTTATTTTCGATATAAAGTTCAAATCCATCTTCACCAGTATAACCGGTTCGGGAAATGAGCATATCAATACCAGCGATTTTAGCTTCTGCAGTCCAGTAAAAACCGATTTTGCTTAAATCAATGTTACATATCTTTTGTAAAACATTTTCGGTTTTGGGTCCCTGGATTGCGAGCTGCGCAATCTCCGATGTCCGGTCGACTATTTGGACATCTCCCCTCTTATTTTGCATAATCCATTTCATATCTTCTTCATGACGAGCACCATTGATGACCAATAAAATGTAATCTGGCATACGATAAACTAATAAGTCATCAACAATACCGCCATCTGGTACGCAGAATGTAGAATACTGTACTTGAAACTCAGCCAGACTTAAAACATCGTTTGTTGTAATATAATCAGTAAACATCATTGCATCCTTACCGCGGATTTCAACCCGACCCATATGCGAGACATCGAATACACCAACCGTTGATCTAACTCTTTGATGCTCTGGAATTATACCTTTGAATTGTACAGGTAGAAAATGGTTAGCAAATTCAACCATTCTGCCATTATGCTCTAAGTGTTTTGAATAAAACGGTGTCTGTTTTGCCATTACTTATAATACTTATAACTTTTACTACGTCAAGATAAAAGTTTAGATTAAAGTGAACAGATTTTGATAGAATTACAGGATTTTTAGTCGACGATTCTACCAAAAAATTAAATCTCCTTTTTGTGTTTTCGTGGTTAGAAAGTCTTTTTCTGTGTTTTCTCTGTGGTTAAATATATGTTTGCTATGAAGTCTTCCATCCGTGATTATTTACACATCGATTTTGTAGCGATCCACTTAAATTAGTTGTTCACCTTCACATTTAATGGTTTTGGTCATTTTGTATCCAAAAACATGGTATAAATATATTGAAGATTCCGTGTTGAATGTCAAGCGCATTTGACTTGTTTAACAGTTTTAACCACCCATTCGGGATCAAAGGCCACTTTATTGTTTAACACACCAATTGCTATCGATAGAAGTTTTCTCATCGCTGCCACAATCGCCACTTTCTTATGTTTGCCTCGCTTTATAAGCCTCTGATAAAACCCTGTAATTACTGGATTAAATTTAGACGCAACAATCGCCGGAAAATATAAACACCTCCTTAATCTTGCATTGCCAGTTCTGCATATCATTGATTTACCTCTTACGCTTTGCCCGGATTGTTTCTGTGCCGGCGCAAGCCCAGCATGAGCAATCTGTACCTTAGCGGTAATCTTTTCGTCGTTATTCTCGACATGAAGCTCACATAAAAGGATGCGCGCGGTTGTCTCACCAATCCCAGGAATCGTCTTTAATAACTCCACTTTCTCCTTTAAGTCTGGCCGCTTATCTAAATAGCCCTTGATTAGTTTTTCTAACTTCTTAATTTGCTTATCATAGTGTTTGAGTGTATCTTTTACTGAGTTGATTACTACTTTATCGGTCGTCGACTCTAAATGACCCTTCTCCTGAGCACGCCGTGTTATCAGATAGTCAAGATGGCGAATCAAGCTTCTCAGCTCTTTAATTTCCATAGGTATTGGAAGTGTAACTGCTGGCTTTACCGCTGCTACATATCTTGCCAATAGACCAGCATCAACCTTATCCGTCTTAGTCCTTAATAATACAGTCCGACCATAAGCTTTAGCTTGAACCGGATTAATGAAACTTACTTTAAGTCCACCCAGTTCTTGCAGATAATCAACAATCGCGTCACTATAGATGCCGGTTGACTCAATACAGCAGTGAATTTCATCGCATTCTTGTAACCGGGCATGTCTCTTCATCCATGACGTAAGAGCTTTGAAGCCGGCTTGGTTATTGGGTGTTTTTAGATTTGCTTCTATTGTTTTGCCATCAAGAGTAATCGCGATATCCAAAGTTAATTTTGATACATCAATGCCAACAAATAAAGTCTTAGTCTGCATATTTATTTCTCCTTTGTTTCATACAAGCGGGTTCCGCCTTCCTCAACTGATGTTTTCCTTGTCAATTCAGGCTTTCTGCCTAAGATTCCGTCCAACATTTTCAGTTTGAGAGGCGGGGACCTATCTTCGTTACAGGCTGTAAGCCATAGGATATTCCCGGTCTTTCCCGCCCAGGTTCTTCACAACAACTATTGAAGAACTCTTTTATTTTTAATTCACATTTTAACATAATAATATATTAATACAATATACAAGGATATTCTTCTTTAATAGCTATTACCGGTAATAGCTATTTTTTCATATCAGGAGGTGTTTTTATGTACAAACAACCAAACAAAAAACAATCCCTAACCAAACTCTTTAACCCACATTATCTCTTCGACTTTGCCGATATCGTCCTGGAAGGCATCAAAGCCGGACTCTACTATCTCTGGATTGCCTACACCAGGAAAATTGAGAAAGAGCTTTTTAATAACAAACCCAAGAAAGGTAAAAGATAGAAAGGAGCTAAATTATGCAAAAAATAACTATAACTGAATTAAATCAAAAACTCGCTGGTTTTGTCGGCACAATCAACTGGTATCGCCACTGGACAAACTTATTAGCCTACACTGATGGTGTAAAAACCTTAGCTGAGTCAGTTGGCGCTTTCTGGCTGATTGACGCAATCGCATCCTGGCAAATCAAACCCAAAGTGGCCAAAAGTGATTTCCAGGTCTGGTCCTTAACCGTTAAACAAGACCAAACCGCCACATTACAAATGCAGGAAGATACTGGATTGACGCCAGTCGTAACACAACAAATAGCTTATACCGACTTCCCAGTTGGTGTATTCAGGTTATGGGTCGAGGGCAGTGGTCGTGAGCGGGTACTACTACTCCCCTCAGAACATTAAGGAGCAGCCATGTCAGAACGACTTGAAGTTCCCAATACCAAAATCACCCTACACGGCACAAGGCAAGAAATAAAACGCGCCATGAATTACTTTAATCAAGCCAATATTCATTCAAAACTATCCAGCGATGAATCTTCAGATCGACTTATGCTAATGAACGAATTCGTACCCGTTATAAAATGTACTATCTCCTATAACGGTAATACAGTCTGGAACAAAGAAAAACTGATCTGCGACTTTAAGCGTATCCTTAATAACGGGATGCACAGCCTGTCCGATTATCTGTATGAGTTTTTCCATCTCTCTTGCGGCAGTATCGCCCATTTCAATAAACAGGGATGGATCGCT
>CAIPLT010000075.1 GCA_903865935.1 Caldifarciminota bacterium | reverse complement strand
GGCCACATCCAGGTCACTTATATCAGCCTTATTGGTTTAGGTGTCTACCTGATTTACAAACTATTTTTTATTATCAGGGACAAAGATTACAAGAGTATTTCAAAGCCCATTTTAATCATGGCGGTGATGTTAACAGTTGGCATCTTTTTCGCCGCTGTTAAAGTTTTTCCGATGTATGCGTATTCAATATATTCCACTAGAGCCGGGGGGTTAAGCTATCAAGACGCAACCGTTTACTCGTTAACTCCGGAACTGTTGAAACTCCTATTTATAAACCCCTGGGCAGGTCCATTTAGAGCGATAACAGGAATGCAGAATTTTTGGGAATACTCATCATATGTAGGGATACTGACACTAATTCTAGTGGTATCAGGCATCTACTTTTCGCGTAGAAATAAATACGTAATGTTTTTCAGCTTACTATCGGTTGTCGCGATTATTCTTGCACAAGGCGAATACACAGCATTTTACTGGCTACTATATCAAATCCTGCCAGGTTTTAATGTATTCCGCGCTCCGGCTCGTTTTATTATGCTCTTCGGCTTTGCCGCAGCCATTCTAGCTGGCTTCGGACTTGATTTCTTGCGAAAACAACTAACGCGGGAGCAGGTGAAAGTTATTTTAAAGGGATTAATTATCTTAGCCATAATATCTGTTCTGATTGTAATTATCACCGTATCCGTCACAGTTAAATTTTCGGCGATTTGGATTTCAATGATCATCCTGGCAATTCTTATCATGAGCAGCGTTGGCATAATATATTTACGCATTAAAAATCGACTATCAGGGAAATATTTTAATATCGTTGCAGTATCCTTTATCCTGTTAGATCTCTGGTTTTTCCATATGCCATTCGTAAACATAAAATCGGTCGCTGATATCTATCAGACTCCCATGTATATCGTTTATCTTCAAGAGCACGCACAAGGTTATAGAGTCTTTGACCCGGAAGCAATAATGCACAACAACCATTATATGATTATGGGGATATCGGAAATAAACGGTTACGATGCTTCAGTTCTTAATCTATATTCGGAGTTTATAGGTAACAAGGCTGGCGTGATAGGGTCTAAAGGGTATTTTACGCCAGCCCCTTTAGGCATCACGAACTTGGGAGAGAATAAAATAAGTCTCTTAAACGTAAAATATGTTTTGAGTTCAACGCCAGTGAAAAACAGCGATTTTAATCTGGTTTTTTGGGACTCTCATGTGTACATTTATGAATATTTGAATGCGCTCCCCCAAGCATTCATCGTACACGATGCAGAAGTAATAACATCTGGAAATGATGTATTGGCAAGGATAAACGACAGCACTTTCGACGTTAAAAAAGATATTATTTTGCAGGAGAGTCCCGGAAACATTTCGCTCATTAATCCGGAAGGCATCGATAATGTGTCGGTAGAGCAAAAAACTTCTCAGGAAATAATAATTAACGCTTCCAACGCTACGCCCGGTTTTCTGGTCCTAAGCGAATCATGGTATCCCTGTTGGAAAGCATATGTTGACGGAAAGCCCAGTGACATACAGAAAACCGACTTTACGCTAATGTCAGTTTATTTAGATTCAGGAAATCATAAAGTACAATTTGTATATGAAGACCAACCTTTCAAAGTTGGTATCCTGGTAAGTTGTGTAACGATATTAACATTGGTCATTATTTTTGGCATCTATATCATTAAAAAGCGAAAAACGCGAATCTCCAAATAGATATTCTATTCGGGTAATTATTAATAGATTCTACAATATGCTATAATCGCACTGATTTATTATTCCGAATCGAGCGCGTAAAAACTAATTTACTGATAGACTAATCATGAAGTTATTACCAGACCTGAAGCAGAAAATAGCCCAAATAAT
>CAIPLT010000074.1 GCA_903865935.1 Caldifarciminota bacterium | reverse complement strand
CTTTATTTCCTCAAGTGAAACTCTCATTTCAGCAACCTTGTCACTGTGAGCCGAAGGCAAATCAACGTCCTTTACTAGTTTTCCCGACACATCATACATTTTCAGCATTTGGCTTTTAATGGATGACGGAATACGGATAATGAAGAATGATTTTGCCGGATTGGGATATAGTTCAATACCACTTGTCATTGCGAGCGGTAGCGAAGCAATCTCACGCTCTTCAATCCCTGATGCTGGATTTAGACTAATCACCGTAATGTCAGTATTAAAAATACCAACATCCATGCTAGAACCTGCGGCATAGACATTACCGTCCGCACCATATGCAATAGAAAAAGCAGCATCATAATCGTTTGCTGGTCCATTGTAACGATAAACCCAACGTCCATGACCAGTAGAAGAGAGACTAACCACCGTAAAATCCCCGTCGGTGCCACTGCCAGTGCTCGTTCCCGCCACATAGATATTACTATCTGCACCATAAACGAGAGAATAAGCTTCATTATAGCTGTTTGCGGGACTATTGTAGCGATAGACCCATCGTTGAGCACCGGTCGGCGTAAGACTAATAACCATTAAATCTCTATTGGGACCATTGCCATTACTATATCCTGCAATATAGATATTTCCATCCGCACCATAAATAACAGAATTGGCTCCACCATAGATTGGTCCATAGTAGCGATAGACCCATCGTTGATTGCCATTTACAGTTAAGCTAATTACTGTGAAATCATAAGAACTTCCGGTGCCCACACTATATCCAGCAGTATATATATTTCCATCTGAACCAAAAACTAAAGAAAGACCCTCATCAATGCTATTTCCCGGTCCGTTATATCGATATACCCACCTTTGTGTCTGTGCTGACAGAATTATTGGCACTAAGATCACTAATAAAAATATCGTGTTTTTGATTTTCTTTCTCTATTCAGCTACAATTAATTTTTTCAAAACAGTTTCATTCTCGACTTTGACAAAATAAACACCATTTTTTATCCCGTCAAGCGAAACTCTCATTTCAGCAACCTTGTCATTGTGAACCGAAGGATAATCAATCTCCTTAACCAGTTTTCCCGAAACATCAAATATTTTTATCTGTGAGCGATCAGTGGTGTGCGGTAGGCGGATAACGAAAAATGATTTAGCTGGATTCGGATAGATTTCAAATAGTGTGTATTTAGCAGTCAGCGAAGGAAATTCATTAATTCCTGTCGACTGAATATATTTAATTGTTAAGTAATCTTCTCCTGAAGTATCATTAGAAACTGGTCCAGTTACGTAGGCGTTGCCAGCATTATCAACTGCAAGTCCACCGATTTCGTCATCCTGACTATCATAGTATTCAACCCATTGTTGAATTCCATTATGGTTATATTTAACTGTTGTATAACCATTTTCACTTATGCCTGTTACATAGACATTTCCTTGGCTATCTAATTTTATCGAAGTTGCAATATCATCGCTATTTCCCGGCCCATTATACGTTGCGAGCCATATTTGGTTCCCTTGCAGGTCATATTTGATTGTTGCATAATCATTTTGACTGACCCCTGTCACATAAATATAACCGGTATTATCAATTGCAATCGAATAAGCGCCATCATATGCACTACTAGGATTATTATATCTTGTAACCCACTGTTCAATTCCATATGTATTATACTTGATTGTTAGATAATCTCCTTCACTACAACCGGTCACATAAACATTGCCAAGCCCGTCGATGGTCATCGAAGACGCGCCGTCATCACCATTTCCTGGCCCGTCGTATCTTTGCACCCATTGCTGAACGCCATTTGAATTATATTTAATCGTTGCGTAATCTCTAATTATGCCAACGTCAGCACTATTACTCGAACCCGATACATACACATTACCTTCGCCGTCAATTGCAATTGCAATTGCTCCGTCATTTCCATTTGCTGGTCCGTTATATCTTTGCACCCACTGTTGAATTCCATTCGAGTCATATTTAACCGTAGCATAATCATAGTTTAGTCCGCTACCGACACTATTACTGGACCCCGTAACATAGACGTTTCCTTGATTATCAACCGCAATAGCGTTTGGAATATCATTGTCATTTGCTGGACCGTTATATCTTGCAATCCATTGCTGAACTCCGACCGAATTATACTTAATCGTAAGATAATCACATTCGCTTGTGCCTGTCACGTAAACATTATTTTTTCCATCAATTGCAATTGCGGTAGCGTCATCAACCCAATTGTTTGGTCCATTATATCTTGCGGACCATATAGTATCACCATTACTATTGTATTTAATGGTCAAATAATCTTCATCTGAATTAATACCATTACTTTCCCCTGTAACATACACGTTACCTTGGTTATCAACTACGATAGCTTTAGATTGGTCGTTATCATCACCTGGACTATTATAAGTAGTCGTCCATTGTTCACTGCCGTTCGAATTATATTTTACGGTTAGATAGTCAGTGTTTACTCTATTATTCTCACTCAGCCCGGTCACATAGATATTTCCAGTATTATCAAGAACCAGTGCTGATACCTCGTTCCATTCGTTACCTGAACCATTGGTTATTGCCCATTGTTGTATACCTGAAGGATTGTATTTTATAGTCAAACATACTGCGGTTGAATCACTAATTTCACTGTAGCCTGTCACATAGATATTATTTTGTGCATCGGCCAAAAGCGAAGTTGCATTATCGTAAATTCCCGGTCCATTGTATCTTGCAACCCATATTGGGAATCCAGTTGAGTCATACTTAATAGTTGCATAATCACCTGCACTCGAGCCAGTTACGATTATATTATTCTCTCCGTCAACCGTTATAGACGTAGCATAATCTGCTTGATTGCCCGAAGTGCCATATCTTGCAACCCATTCTTGAACACCATCAGGATTGTATTTGACGGTCGCATAATCGTGAGAACCAAACATGTAACCAGTCACATATATATTATCGTGGGCATCAACCGCAATTCCATTAGGAACATCGACGCTATTTATTGAGTCATTATATCGTCTGGTCCATAATGTTTCTCCTAACGAATTATATTTAATCGTCGTATAATCACCATTGGTGCTTTGATAAAAAGTAAAACCTGTCACGCACACGTCGCGTTGATTATCAATAGCAATGGCCATCGGCGTTACATAATTATTAGGTGGTCTAATATATCGTGAAACCCATTGCTGAACGCCAGAGGTGTTATATTTAATCGTGACAAAATCATAATTCCCTCCAGAACTAAAACTCCCACCTGAAATATAGACATTACCTGAATCATCAGTTATGATTGCGCTAGCCTCATCTTCACCGTTCCCGGGACCATTATATCTGGCAACCCATTGTTCGTTACCAGATGTATTATATTTTATCGTAACGATGTCGCGACCTGTGCCAGAACCATAGCTTGCACCTGTAACATAAACGTTGCCTGAACCATCTAACGTTATTGCATTAGCCTCATCAACACTATTCCCTGGTCCATTGTAGTTTGCAAGCCATTGCATATCACCATTTGTATTATATTTAATGGTTACAATATCTTCGCTTCCGCCATATACGCTATAACCCGTGACATATACATTATTATAAGTATCAACAGCAATATCACGAGCCTGGTCATCAAACCTTCCTGGACCGTTGTATCTTCTTATCCAGGCGGTGTCGACGGATTGGGAATATAAAAGAATAGGATGGAGCAAGCAGAGAGCAGTGAGTAGTAAAGCTAAAAACATTAATTTTTTCATAGCACCTTCTTTTACATATTATATTTTTTTATTATCAGAGCTAACAATAAAAAATCAAAGTTTTTCCTATTGGACACAATATAATTGTGTATTGAGAAAAAGACGCTTTTGCTCTTTTTCATACATTCCCCCAACTAAAAATTAAGTCCAAAATCATTGTTTGTCAAGGGTTTTATTCATAATGATTATACGGACATTTATAGTATTACTTGGAATTATCGAAATGATTACAATCGAAAGGTTGCAGAAGGAATTTATTTCTACCCGCTGAAAATCGATGGCGTAAAGATGCAAAAGAAAATGCTAATGTTGAGATAAATTCACAGAATATATTTTAGACAGATTTAACGCGATAAATACAATTTAATCAATATTCCTTGATTCATAGGGGAGACGCATAAATTGACAAAATCCGGTGTGCCAAATTTGTGCCACAAGACCAAAAAGGAGGGTAGAAGCCGGTGATAATTAGACATTATTGCTTATTTTGACCAATGTATTTATTTGAATTGACACAATGCATCTATCTATGTGATAAATTCAATTAACTCTTGACATATTAAATAGTTAGTATATGTTATACTTAATCAAGAGGGTAGAATGATGTTAAAAATTAATGTAATTTCCGACTTTATTTCAAAGATAAAAAAATATTTTAAACATGTTTTTATTAACGAATTCGGAGGATTTGGATGAGAAAATTTAAAGTGTTTATCTTAGTCATTATCAGTTTTATTTCTCCCGCTATTTTATTTGCACAGCAAGGAAGTATGGCTTGGACTCAAGCAACTGCGTCAGCTAATTGGTCAGCAAGATCATGGCACACATCAGTTGTTTTTGATAACAAAATTTGGGTGATAGGTGGATGGGCATCAAGTTCCAGTTATGATAATGATGTCTGGTATTCAACCGATGGGATAAATTGGATACAAGCAACCGCCAATGCTGGGTGGTCGGCAAGACGTGGTCACACTTCGGTTGTTTTTAACAATAAGATATGGGTAATTGGTGGATATGATGCGAATGGATTTTTTAGAAATGATGTCTGGTATTCAAGTGATGGAGTTACATGGTCAAGAGCAACAGAAACAGCAATGTGGGTGGAAAGATATGGACACAGTTCAGTTGTCTTTGATAACAAGATGTGGGTGATGGGTGGATCTAGTGGCAGTGGTAATAGAAATGATGTATGGTATTCGACAGATGGGGTGAACTGGACTTGTGCAACCTATTCTGCGACTTGGCTTGCAAGATCTGAACACAATTCAATCGTTTTTGATAATAAGATGTGGGTGATGGGTGGATATAGTGGTAGTTATAGAAATGATGTATGGTATTCAGCAGATGGAATAAATTGGACACAAGCAACAGCTAATGCTGGATGGTCAGCAAGAGATGGACATACATCAGTGATTAATGACAACAAGATTTGGGTGATTGGTGGAAGTAATTCCGTTAGTCCCTATAGAATGAACGATGTTTGGTATTCATCAGAAGGAGTAAATTGGACACAGGCAACTGCTAATGCAGTATGGTCAGTAAGATGCCGTCACACTTCGGTTGTTTTCAATAACAAGATGTGGGTAATAGGCGGATATGGAACTGGTTCAAGTATGATAAATGATGTATGGAATACCGGAGGATTGGGAATTACATTAATATACCCCAATGGTGTAGAATCTCTGCCTAGCGGAAGTAATCAACTAATAAGATGGCGTTCGATTGGATTAGGTTATGCTAAATATCGGTTATTATTCTCTAGTAACGGAGGCTCTTCCTATCCAGATACTATTGCTAATAATATTGCACCAAATGAAACAAGCCATTTGTGGCATTTACCAGTCTTGAATATAAATACAGTAAGATTAAGAATACAGATGCTGGATACAACTAATACAGTTATTCTTCAAGATGCAAGTGATACGAATTTTACAATTCAAACTACAGCAACAATAATCCAGCCGAATGGTGGAGAAAGTTGGGCGGGTGGAACTGTAAAATTGATAAAATGGCGAACAATCGGTTCGGATTTTGCACGATTCAGATTGTTGCTTTCAAGGAATAGTGGTTCGACTTATATAGATACGATTGCTCATAATATTTCAGCAACAGAAACGACTTACAGTTGGATAGTTCCATATTCAAATTTAAATACATGTAGAGTGATGATTCAGATTTTGGATGCAATCGGTTCGATTATATATCAAAAGGCGAGTGATACGAATTTTACAATTGATTCTGACCCACCAAGTGGATTTAATCTTTTGAGTCCGCCAAACGGAACTTTATCAAATGGAAATTTATCTTTTGCTTGGAGTCCTGCGAGTGATAATTTAGGTTTATCACATTACCAATTATCAATCTCAATACCGAACGATACTTTGAGAATAGACAGTATTTTCAGAACGTCAACTGGATATTGTGCTAATTGGATACAAGCAACGGCAAGTGCGGGGTGGCCGGCAAGGTATTCACACACTTCAGTTATCTTTGACAATAAGATATGGGTAGTCGGTGGAACGAGAGCAAGTGGAAGTAGAAATGATGTATGGTATTCAACAAATGGAATAAATTGGGCACAAGCAACCGCTAATGCTGGATGGTTAGTAAGGAATGAGCACACTTCAGTTGTCTTTGATAATAAGATGTGGGTGATTGGTGGATGGGATGACTATAGTAATAAAAATGATGTATGGTATTCAACAAATGGAGTAAATTGGATACAAGCAACAGCTAATGCTGGTTGGACAGCAAGAAGGGGTCATAGTTCAGTTGTCTTTGATAATAAGATGTGGGTGATGGGTGGATCTAGTGGCAGTGGTAATAGAAATGATGTATGGTATTCAACAGATGGTATAAACTGGACACGCGCTTGTTCATCTGCTCAATGGTCAGGAAGATATAAACATACATCAGTTGTATTTGATAATAAGATGTGGGTGATTGGTGGATTAAATGGAAGCGAGGTTTGGTATTCGACAGATGGAGTGAACTGGTTCCAAGCAACGGCCAATGCCGCGTGGCCAGGAAGATCTGGACATACCTCAGTTGTATTTGATAATAAGATGTGGGTAATTGGAGGAGCAAATTATGGACCTAGTTACCTGCATGATGTGTGGTATTCTACAAATGGGGTGAATTGGACACAAGCAACTACTAGTGCAGATTGGTATGTAAGAAATGAACACACTTCAGTTGTCTTTGATAATAAGATGTGGGTAATTGGAGGTTATGGTGGTAGCGATAGAAACGATGTCTGGTATTCTGTATCAGCAGGAGAACTTCTACAAATTCCCGAAGGTTTACGAACCTGGTTTGTCAGAGCATTTGACAGGGCTGGTAACTGGCAACGATCAACTCAGACATTCGTATTTAGTATTGATACATCGCCACCTTCTACTCCAATATTAATTGCACCTGTGAATAATTCCTGTTCCCAAGATACGTTACCAAGATTCAGATGGTATCAGTCAATCGATAACTTTAGTGGCGTTAGTTATTACCAATTACAATATGCAACGAATTCGAGTTTTATTAATGGCATAAATGTTAATGTCTCAGATACAACTTATCAGGTTCCATCAAGACTTGCAGATACAACATATTACTGGCGACTTAAAGCAGTGGATAGCGTGGGAAACTCAGGTGATTGGTGTTCTGTTTGGAGTTTTGAAATTGATACCAGAATACCAAATGTGCCGATTCTGGCATCCCCATTGAATGGTATTTGGCTTATTAATACATCAGTGGTATTTAATTGGTCGCAAGTTTCTTTTGATGCGAAATCTCCGGTGAGATACATCTTGCAGGTCGACACATTAACGACCTTCATAACTCCAAGAATTGATACAACAAACTTAGTATATGATACATTAATATTAACTCAAGCCCGTTACTTCTGGCGAGTCAGAGCATATGATTTAGCCGGTAATCAAGGTGCATTCTCAGGACGCGATAGTTTTGGCGTGGATAATTCTGCACCAAGTGTCCCTAATCTTGTAAGCCCTGCAAATAGTGCAGTTTTGACAGATTCGTTTGTTCGGTTTATTTGGAATCGTTCTATTGACAACGTCAGCGGGGTAAGAAATTATCAAATCCAGATTGCAAATAACTCTAACTTTATTAGTCCAATTGACACCTTGGTTTCTGACTCAACAATCGTGAGAAATTTGCATGATACGACTTATTATTGGCGGGTAAAAGCAATCGATCGAGCAAATAATCAGAGTAACTGGTCAAGCGTCAGGAATTTTATCGTTAGGACAACCGGGATAGAAGAAATCAATAATTTATCTATACCAACGAACTTTTCGCTATCACTGAACTCGCCTAATCCATTTTCACGTTTGACTGAAATCAGATACGCAATTCCATTCACAACCAAAGTAAAAATCGCTGTGTTTAGTTCAACCGGTGAAGAGATAGTAACTCTTACCAATAGTGTTCAAAATCAAGGCTGGTATTCAGTAAGATGGAACGGTAAAGATAGTAAGGGAAAACTTTGCCCTAATGGCATATACTTCTACCGATTAGT
>CAIPLT010000073.1 GCA_903865935.1 Caldifarciminota bacterium | reverse complement strand
CCGAAATATACTTTAGAACTCTTTATGCTAGTTTACAGATTATTGACAAGTTTTCATTATTTAGTATAATTTCAGCGTAACGCTGAAAATGAGAAAAGAGTGAAAATGAACGAAAAGGATACTTTAAACAAGGCACTGGAAATTTTGCAGAATGTATTAGGCGCACAAGAAACTCTGGTCTTTGCTATCAAACCATCTCCGGTTTTTGGAAGAGGGAAGGCTCCAAATGCGATTTTCCTGATTGAAATTGATAAAGATTTGAAAAACAAACGGAACTTAGCACGCAATGTAAGTAAGAAATCAATAATAGGAATTAAACTAACCGGAAAAATCTTTATTGCTGAGATCCGTCGTTGCACTGAACCACGCTTCTTAAGAAGCAGCTTATCATTTTTTAAAGAGCTAAAGGGACAATTTCATGATTGGATTCCTCTGATTGTAACCCCCTATATTGGACCAGGAGGAAGAGAATTGTGTCGTCAAGAAGGGATTAGTTACATAGATACTTTCGGAAATGTAGGTATTTTTCTTAAAGATGGTTTTATACTCAAAGAAAGCAAAGAAAGTATAAAAAGTGAGACTCGTGAGCTTAAATCGTTATTCGCAATAAAGTCAACCCGAATTATAAGAGTCCTTTTGGAAAATTCAACCAGACACTGGAAATTACAAGATTTAGCAGACAGTTCAAAAGTAAGCTTAGGACATGTTCATAATGTTGTAAATAAATTGTCTGATGAAGAATATATTACAAAAACTGAACAAGGAATAAAAATAAATCAACCCGGAAAATTATTAGATGATTGGGCCAAATACTACAAATTTACAGAGATTAATGTCATTGACTCATTTTATTCTGACGAACGCGCATATTCATTATTAGAACAAAAATTAGCACATACTGCTGTCAATTTAAATTATACTTATGCATTTACTCTTTTCGCAGCTGCATTATTAATTATACCATATGTTAGAACACCTTTTGTTCATTTTTACCTTTTGGGAGATAAAAATAAATTTGCGCAAAATGCTAATTTAAAACCTGTAACATCTGGTGGTAATGTGAGCATTATAACACCATATGATGAAGGTGTTTTTAATTCCGGAAATGATATAAATGGTCTTAAAGTAGTGGGTAATATTCAGTTGTATTTAGATTTAATCAACTATCCTACGCGCGGTAAAGAACAAGCAGAAATATTGAGAGAAAAAGTTATTAGATTTTAAATATGGTTGATATTAAAAAATTTGATACAGATATAGTATCGATATCGCAACGAATGTTTTTTGATATACTAATACTCCTTAATAAATATAAAGATAATTTTGTTCTCGTTGGAGGGTGGTGTCCATATTTTTTATTACAAAAATATATGCCGCATGACGTCGAGTTTACCCATATAGGTTCAATTGATATAGATTTTGCAATAGATCACCACAAAATCAGTGATTTAGCTAAACTCTATAAAGAGCTTGAAGAGATACTAATAAATAATGGATATAAGATTAAGACAAATTCTAATAACAAATTAATCCGTCACAGATTCGAAAGAAAAGTGCAGAATACTTTTATTCATATTGATTTCCTAGTCTCTGAAAATAGTGACTCAAAAGAACGAGCTGTCGATAACGAGGAGAAAGATTTATTTGCAAAATGCAGGGGTATAGATTTAGCATTTCAAAATAACGAAAAATTTGAATTAGTTGGCATAACATTGGACAATAAAGAAGTAAAAACTGATATAAAAATTGCAGGAGCTGTTGCACTTATCGGAATGAAGGCAATTGCATTAAGGATGGAACCGAGTCGAATAAAGGATTCATATGACATTTATTCAATATTAAAATTTTATAAGCATGGTGTAATTAGTATAATTGAAGAATTAAAACCATTTTTAAAAGTTAAAAACGAATTAATTACAGAGGCACTTGATAGTTTGTCCGAGTTGTATAGTCGAACGACATCGACTGGCTCATTGCATTTAGCTAACTTTTTAGAGCCAGATAATGCAGACTCAACAGACTGGAATTTTTATTGTAGGGATGCTTATCAATTGGTTCAGCAATTATTAAGTGGTATCAGCTGATTCAACAAACTATTCTAAATGGAGCCATGACGGCTGTTCTGTTTCAGCACATATTAGACAAACTGGTTAAAATCTAACTTGCACTTTTAGAGTTGTTTGTAGTTTGGGACTGAACAGGAATTACGGGTAGGGGATAATTAGACAATCTTGCTTATTTTGAGTAATAAAAGGGTTTAAGAAATTGGTGACTGCGGGGTAATCGTTCCCTCAGACTTTTGATTTTCTATCTTGTTACAACCAGTTTTTCCTTAACCATATCATTCCCGACCTGAATAATATAAACCTCATTCTTTTCAAAGAATATTTTCCCTTGACATTTGGGAATCAAAGATAGATAATGTCGCATATATTTAAAGCGGAGGAATTATGCGGAAAGTATTTACAATATTAACTATACTAACCGCGATATCATTAACATACTGCGAAGTAATAGCATTCACTGACAACTGGGGTAAAAACCCTATGTTCAACATTGCATTAAAATCTGATGCTGGTATGGAAATCGTTTTCAGCATCCATAAGATGGTTGTGGAAGAAATGCAAATTGAAGGCGTGCCAATGAAAACTTATGGTATTCCTGGCATCTTTTTACCTAATAATGAAGGTGCGCCGAATCTTGCCGGAACCGGTCGCTATATCGCAATTCCGCAAGGCGCTATTGCAAAAGCATCAATAATAGATTCCCGAACTGAAGTTTATCACAATGTCGAAATCGCTCCCGCTCCAAATATTCCCAAAGATAATGATGATTCTCCTTTAAGATATGTCAAAGACATGACTATTTACGGTAGGAATGAATATTATCCCGAATCACCTGTCAAAGTATCCGAACCGATGCAGATGCGTGGTGTTGAATGTGTGGTTTTGGGTATTACACCTTTCCAATATAATCCGATTACAAAAGACCTGATCGTTTACAAAGATATACGCGTGCGCGTTGATTTTGATGGCGGTAACGGTCATTTTGGCAATGATGCATTGAGAAGTATTTATTGGGAACCGATTTTACAGGGCAATTTACTGAACTATAGTTCTCTGCCACAGATTGATTTCTTCGCGCCTTCAAGAATCACGGCACGTGATGGATATGAATATATTATTATCGTGCCGGATGATCCGGTATTCCAGGCTTGGGGAGATACGATTAAACGCTGGCGGCAATTACAGGGTATTTCAACACAGGTCTATACTTTGACACAGGTTGGTGGTAACAGCGCAACGGCGATAAAGAATTTCTTAGATAATGCATATAATACATGGAATCCAAGACCAGTCGCATTCTTATTACTTTCTGATTATCCTAATTCCGGTGAAAAGATTTACGGTATTACATCACCGACCTGGGATAGTAGTTTTGTTTCCGACAATATTTACGCTGATGTCAATGGTGACAGTTTACCGGATATGTATCACGGACGAATATGCGCACAGAATGAAGAGCAGTTGAAAGTGATGGTTAATAAATTTTTAAGTTACGAACGCAACCCATATGTAGATACCTCTTTTTATAATCATCCGATCGTTGCCGGGGCATGGGGGACTAACCACTGGTTTCAATTGTGTTGTGAAGTAATAGCTGGTTTTTTTGAATACGGTCTTAATAAAAATCCGATTCGCCAATATGCAATTGTTGACGGGAATCCAACACCAGGATGTGCTTGGGCAAGTGGTTCTTTGGCAGCGGCGATTGTCAGCTATTTTCATAATCTTGGCTGGATTCCTTTAACTAATCCCTATCCAGCAAGTTGGTGGAGTAGCGGTTCATCAACAGGAATTACCAATGCAATAAATAATGGCTCATTTATGATATTACATCGTGACCATGGTTATGAGCAGGGCTGGGGTGAACCACCTTATAACAATTCACATATTAACAATTTGAGGAATGATAAATTAATATTTGTCTATTCAATTAATGATTTAACAGGCGAATATAACTGGAGTGGTGAGTGTTTTGCGGAAAAGTTCCATCGTTATCATGTCGGCGATACGTTGAGTGGTGGATTAGGCGTATCTGCATCAAGCGGAATCGGTTTTTCTTATATTACTGATGTCTATCTCTGGGGTAACATAGATTGTTTGTGGCAGCAATTTATGCCCGATTATCCAGCTAATGAAACACCTCCAAGTAATCTTTGTCCTTGTATTGCGATGGTGTATGCAAAATATTTCCTGAATGCATCGAGTTGGTCACCTCTCCCGCAATATAATGTTTATACTTATAATATCTATCATCATCACGGCGATGTTTTTAATCCTCTTTATACTGAAATACCTGAAAGTTTGGTCGTGTCTCATTCCCCAATTCTTGTTGCAGGTGTGACAAGCTTTACAGTTACAGCAAATGACAGTTCAATTATTGCTTTGACTGTTAATGGTGAAATAATTGGTGTCGCACAAGCAACTGGTAATCCCGTGATAATCACCATTTCTCCTCAAATCCAAGGCAGTAATATGATTGTTACCGTATTCAAACAAAATTATTTTCGCTATCAAGTAACTATTCCGGTTGTTTCGGCTTCCATTACAGAAGATATGAACCCGATTAATCGCTATATCAATATGCTTTATGCACCGCACCCAAATCCTGTGACAAAAGGTTCAGCACATATCTCATTTAGTATTGCTGAACCATCACAAATTACTTTAAATATCTATGATGCGTTGGGTATATTAGTTAAGACCTTAATTGATGAGTTTAAGAGTTCAGGCGTTTATACGGTTAATTGGAGCGGAATTGATGACCAAGACAAAAAGGTTAGTGAGGGTGTATATTTCTATGTCTTGAAAACCAATAACTACAAGATGCAAAAAAAGATGTTGATGCTGAAATAACTTAAAGGATTTATTTTAGATAGATTAAACGTGATAACGATAATTAAATAATATCACCTGAAATTCATAGGGGAGACGTTAAATTGACAAAATTCCAGTGTGCCAAATTCGTGCCGCAAGAACAAAAAGGGGAATAAAAGCGGGCGATAATTAGACAATCTTGCTTCTTTTGGGTAATGAAATAATATTAATTTTGAGGTTGTTTCCATGTAAATATGGCCATATTGATAAGACCGGTAAATATATCTTGGAGTTGACCAAATAATTAACTTGAATATATCTACAAAAAATATCCCGAATATGGACTGAGTCGGAAGAGATTAAGAAAATAATTAAATGTGTAATAAGGATATTCAAGCGACAAACCAGTTGCGTGTTTATCTCTAAACATCTACCATTGGAAATTGTTTTTCTAATTCGCCATGATGCTTTCTAATTGGAGGTGCTTTGTATAGGATAACTTATACAATAGATATTCAAGATTATTAAATTATTAATTATGATATTTTAGTTTGTTGTAATACATAAAGGACTTGACTTTCAAACTATAATTTTTATTATATTTCTGTGGAAGAAACGTTAAGGGTTTTGAACGGATTAAGGACAAATGGATTAATTGAAGATTATGCGATCGGTGGCGGAATTGCTACAATATTTTATATCGAAGCTATCCTCACATATGACTTAGATATTTTTGTAATTCCGATTATATCAAATAAAGATAAAAAGATAATTGATTTTATCCCTTTATATAATTATTTAAAAAATCTGGGTTATAAATGGAAGGGTGAACATATCATTATCGAAGGTATTCCCGTTCAATTTATTCCTGTCGATAAACTTGAAGAAGAAGCGGTTAGAGAAGCTAAAAGCGTAGTTTATAAAGGAGTAAGAACAAAGGTATTGACTGTTGAATATCTAATAGCTATTCTAATAAAAGCTGGAAGACCAAAAGATATAGCAAAAGTGTCAAGACTTATAAATGAAGTGAAAGTTGACAAAAAGAAACTACAAGAGATTTTAGATACGTTTAATTTAACAAAAAAATATCTAAATATTAAATCAAAATTATTATGAATAATAGCAAAGTAACAATTAGAATAAATCATAATAAAACAATTACGAAAAGTGATTTATTTGCAAATAACGAATATTTTCATCAATGTCAAGCAAAGTTGACTTTTGCGCAAAAGATAGATAATCTTGTTAAACTTCAAAAGATAGATTGTGGCATTTCTAAGGCACATGCAAATTGTCATATGGTATGGGATATCCAAGGAACGACTAATCAATAATTATATTTGAATATGAAAAAAGATGAATGGTTGCTGATTTACTTGTCTCTTCCTGCAAAAATTAGTTCAGATCTAAACGATCCGATTCGTATTAAGAATCTTACGGAAAATAAATCGTAGAAATCCCTTTTTAACAATAAAGTAAAATCTGCTTTTTGAAAATGATTAATTAGTGTGCCAAATTTGTGCTATTTTAAGAAACAATTTTAAAGATGATAAGGTCTATTTCTATGCCTTTGTTTTTTCTTTAGCCATTCATTAATCTCGCTTTCCCGAAATCGCACTAACCCATTCAATTTATAATACGGGATTAAGCCCTGATGAATCCAACCGTAAATAGTTCCTTCTTTAACACTCAGAAGCTGTGATAGTGCTTTTATATCAAGTAATCGTTCCATAATTTTCCTCCATCTGTAAAACTGAAGTTATTTAAAGCCACTTTGGGTTAAAACCAGGCGATAATTAGACAATATTGCTTCTTTTGAGTAATAAAAAAGATATAAGAAATTGGCGAATGCGGGGCAATCATTCGCTCTGATTATTGATTTTCTATCTTGTTACAACCAGTTTCTCTTTTACTATCTCATCCCCGACTTTAACAAAATACACACCATTCTTAATTCCATCAATCGAACTTCGATTACTCTCCCATTTTAGCTCTTCGTTTTTAACTAACTTCCCTGACACATTGAATATATTTATCTATGAGTGGTCTGTGGTAAGCGGATAGTAAAATTATCACAAAGGAGAAAAATAAAATACAACGGTTTCTTGTGTTAGTAACGACGTTGCGCATACTTTATTAATATATAACTTTTAATTGCATTGGCAGGATTAGTATATCCTAAAACATAGACATTATTTTTCATATCGGTTTTTATCTGTTTACCTCTTGCCGCTCCGTCTGGGCTATATCTTACCGCCCAAATAGAATCACCCGCAATGCTGTATTTAAATGTGACTATGTTATAGACAGAATCTGAACCGTAAATCTTTGTGCCGCCATAACTCGCACCCGTAATATAAACGCCCCCCTGATAATCCAAAGCAACAGCATTGGCAAAGTCTTGGTAATTGCCAATACCATTATAGGTGTTAACCCACAGCATTTGACCCGATGTGTTATACTTGATAGTAGTATAGTCATAATTTGACGGTAAATTATAAGCGTAACCAGTGACGTAGGGGTTGCCAGTATTATCAACCGCAATTGCGGTCGCGATATTATCTCCGCCCCCATTACCCTGATAGTTTTTTGCCCAGTTTATATTCCCACTCGAGTCGATTTTTATCGTGGTCCAATCTTGGGCAAGATCTTTCTTGCTATATCCCGCAATATAAATGTTCGCTTCATCATCAATACCAATACCAGTTGGTATATCATCGGCGTCTAATATATTAGCATTGCTATCATATCTCGAAACCCATTTTTGGCTTCCTTTAGAATCATACTTAATAGTTGTAATATCGTAGTTAGAATTTTCACCCATACTGTATCCGCCGACATAAGTATTACCAGCATTGTCTACTACCAATCCAATGGTTTGGTCATCGCTATTACCAGTCCCATTATATGTAGCAATCCACTCTTGAAAACCTAAGGCATTGTATTTAATTGTCAAATAATCATGTGCGGTTCCGAGACTGCTAATTTTACCGGTAATATATATATTTTTTAGACTGTCAACAAATATTGCAGTTGGTTCGCATAAGTAATCACCATATTCGGGTTTGTGATAGTTTGTCATCCAGGCGACATTCCCGGTCGTAGTGTATTTGATTGTAACAATATCACAAGTATTTTCGGAGAGGTAACTTGTGCCCACAACATAAATATCACCGGATTTATCAATTGCGATACCTGCAGCATAATCGTTAAGATTTGATAATCCAGAATATTTCTTCATCCATTTCAGGTTGCCGGATTTATCATACTTGATAGTCATAAAATCAGAACAAGTGTCTTGCGCATAACCGTTGCCCGTTACATAAATATTGCCTTTAGTATCAATGATCATTGCGGTCGCCATATCAATTTTATAATAACCGATATTATCAGTATAAGTTGCAACCCAGCTATTATCCGCGTGAACGAAAGGTATACCGATAAATAAAGCGCTGAGGGCACTTATGAACCATAACTTATGAGTTTTCATATTTGTTCCTTATCACTAATATAAACTCAAAAATACTTGTGTCAAGCGAATTATGGCATAGGGTAATTATAATCCGACGAACTGGATTGCCAAACCACAGAGAAATATTGCAGCGCCAGCTAAAGCGTGATTGTATCATTCAATGCGTTTCATTGGCAAAAAGCATATACCAAAGGTCGAAACCAGAACAATACCAAGCATGGTCGCACTTGCAAATAGTAAATATTGCGAGCCTATTTTGTTACAATTAGTTTTTTGGTGGTTATGCCGACCTCAAAAAAATAAACCCCGGGGTTTATTCCTTTAAGCGAAACTCTCATTTCTTGAGTTCCACAACTCTTTAACTCTTTAACCATTTTTCCCGACACATCAAACATTTTCAGCATTTGGTTGTTAATGGATGACGGAATACGGACAATAAAGAATGACTTTGCTGGATTGGGATATAATTCAAGCATAGTGCCAGTAGCATTATGCGGTGAGCGATTTTCCTGCACTCCCGGCATCACATCTCGAATTACCGAGATGCTGGAACTATACCAATTTGCGACATAAACTCGGTTCTGTTGTGGATTATAAGTAAAGGCAACTGGATTATTGCCAACTGTAATTGTTGTAATCACACTATTGCTTGTGCCATCAATAATTGTCACAGTGTTGCTAAAGTTGTTTGCACAATATATCTTATTATTGGTCGGATTATAACAAAGAGCACAAGGATCCCACCCCCCTGGCACGGTTGCAATCACACTATTCGTTGCGCCATCTATAATTGTTACAGTGCCATTATAAGTATTGTTCGCGCAATATATCTTATTATTGGTCGGATTATAACAAACGGCATTAGGACTATTGCCAACCGTCACAGTTGCAACCACGCTATTAGTTACACCATCAATAATCGTTACTATGCCACTGGAAGAAGCATGTGCGCAATATATTTTATTATTAGTCTGGTTATAACAAAAAGCAGTAGGATTATATCCAACCAGCACGGTTGTAATTACACTGTTCGTTGCACCATCAATAATTGTTATTGAGCTGCTACTATAGTTCGCACAATATATTTTATTATTGGTCGGGTTATAACATAGAGCACAAGGCCAACTCCCAACCGTTACAGTTGTAACCACACTATTAGTTACACCATCAATAATTGTTATATTGTCACTTTCAGAGTTTGCGCAATATATCTTATTATTGGTCGGATTATAACAAAGAGCATTAGGATTATATCCAACCGCTACAGTGGTAATCACGCAATTGCTTGCGCCATCAATAATCGCTACATTGTCGCTATATCCATTTGCACAATATATTTTATTATTAGTTGAATTATAACATAGGGTATACGGAACATCTTCAACCGTCACGGTTGTAATCACACTATTCGTTGCACCGTCAATAATTGTCACATTATCGCTACTATAGTTCGCACAATATATTTTATTATTAGCTGAATTAAAACATAGGTCACAAGGCCTACCCCCAACCGTTACAGTTGTAATCACACTATTAAATACACCGTCAATAATTGTCACATTGTCGCTTTCAGAGTTCGCGCAATATATCTTATTATTTGTCGGATTATAACAAAGAGCAATGGGATAATGATAATATCCAATCAGCACAGTTGTAATCACGCCATTGCTTGCACCATCAATAATTGTCACATTGCAACCAGTCATATTCGCGCAATATATCTTATTATTGGTCGGATTATAAACTAGGGCAGAAGGATCATTTCCAACTGTAATTATTGTAATAACAACATTACTCACACCATCAATCACGGTCACATTAGCGCCATCCCGAATAGCACAATAGACTTTATTATTAGTTGGATTATAAACTAAGGCACTAGGATTATTTCCAACTGTAACTGTTGTAATCACCGTATTGGTTGCGCCATCAATCACCGTCACATTGTCACTATACCAATTAGCGCAATAGACTTTGTTGTTTTGTGAATTCCAGACCAATGCATAAGGTTCACTTCCCACGGTTATGGTTGTAATTACTGAGTTGGCTTGACCATCAATCACTGTCACATTGCTACTACCATAATTAGCGCAATATACTTTGTTGTTTTGAGAATTCCAGACCAATGCACGAGGGGAAAGTCCCACGGTTATCGTTGTAATCACTGAGTTGGTTTGACCATCAATCACCGTCACATTGTCACTACCCCCGGCACAATAGACCTTGTTGTTTTGAGAATTCCAGACCAATGCGCGAGGGGAAAGTCCCACGGTTATGGTTGTAATCACTGAGTTGGTTTGACCATCAATCACTGTCACATTGTTACCATTCGCATTAGCGCAATAGATTTTGTTGTTTTGAGAATTCCAACAAAGTGCGTTAATATTGCTTCCTGTCGGAACTCTTGCTATCTTCTGATTAGTTGCGCCATCAATCACAATTACACAATTACCTAGTTCACCACCAACATAGATTTTATTGTTCGTCGCATTATAGGTAAAGGCTTGGGGATAGTTCATTCCGCTTAGCGAATCAGGGACATAGATTGTCGTTTCCAGCCATTGAGCATTTAAGAGAGCAGGAAAAAGTGAGCAGAGAGCAGGAAAAAGTGAGAATAATATTTTAAACTTTTTCGTAATAACTCCTTATTTAGTTATAACCAATTTTTTAGTCATAGGCTCATTATTCAGTTGTAAGAAATAAACTCCGTCTTTTATTCCTTTAAGCGAAACTCTCATTTCAGCAACCTTGTCATTGTGAGCCGAAGGAAAATCAATCTCCTTTACTAGTTTTCCCGATATATCAAACATTTTCAGCGTTTGGTTTTTAATCGATGATGGAATACGGATAATGAAAAATGATTTGG
>CAIPLT010000072.1 GCA_903865935.1 Caldifarciminota bacterium | reverse complement strand
CGTTTATATTTCTAATTTACAGGCATTATAAACAAATAAATGGTTGCAAAAGAGTAAAAAATATGGTATAACTATAATAAATTATAAACTTTGTCAGTTACTATTAAAATATGCTAATATTTTCAATCGTAGAGTACATGTCATACCCGGTACAACATCCACAAAGCTATTTATTATTGACCTTGATAATATTAGTTACTTATTCATTTAATAAATATAATAAAACGAATATAGCTAAAATTATTAAAAAAATATAACAATCTAAATGAAAATTTGCATGGTCTCGGATACCTATTATCCCTATATCGGAGGTATCCCTGAGCACATTTTGAACCTCTCTCGTACTTTACGGAGACGTGGTCACACGGTAAAAATCCTGACTACCAATTTCAAAGGTAGAATGATAAAAACACTGGAGACCAATCATGACGAAGAGTTTAATTTTCGCATTGGTAATGGATTGACTATTCGTGCGAATAAATCACTTGCGATTATTCCTTTTGGTTGGCGCATGTCAGATAAGGTTGAGAAATTTTTCCAGCAGGAAAACTTTGATATCATCCATGTCCATGGTTCATTAGCACCAATGTTGCCCGTACTTGCAATTCGTCACTCGAATGCGGTTAATGTTATAACATTTCATGCCAGTCACCCTAAAGATGGTAAATACCTACTATTTTCACATTTACTCGAACCGTATATGGATAAATTACACGGTCGAATCGCCGTTTCAACTACTGCCCAGGATTCCAATATGCATTATTTCTCAGGTGATTGTCGAATTATCCCGAATGCGATTAATATCGAATTGTTTAATCCCGCTAATAAACCTTTACCGCAATTTATTAATAATCGACCCAAGATTTTATTCTTGGGCCGATTTGAACCCCGTAAGGGTTTGAAATATCTTATACAGGCATTACCAATTATCAAAGAGCAGATACCAGATGTTTTACTGATAATTTGTGGAGCTGGTCTTTTTGGATACGCTTATCAGGAATATATGTCTAAAGACATAAAAGATAATATTCATATCGCAGGACTTATCACCGGCGAAGAGCGCCCACATTATTATGCAAGCTGCGATGTTTTCTGTGCCCCATCAATCGGTCATGAAAGTTTCGGCATTGTTCTTCTGGAAGCGATGTCCACTGGTAAACCAGTCGTTGCTTCGGACATTCCAGGGTTTAGAACTGTAGTTGATAACCACGTCGAAGGTTTACTCGCCGCACCACGAGAACCAAAAGCGATTGCAGATTCAATAATAAAGATACTCACTGATAAAAACTTGGCTAAAACATTGGGGGAAGCGGGTCGTAGAAAAGCACTCACCTATTCCTGGGGAGCAATTACCAAACAGGTTGAAGATTACTATAATGAACTCATAAAACAATATCCTGATTCATCACGTCGTTACACAGCAGTCCATTGATTATTTATTTTTTTGAAGTTATAATTGACAAATTGTTATATAACTTAAATAAAAAATAAATGCCCGAAGAATTAAACAAAGACCATCCTGTTAACGACGAAAACGAAATGACTGAACCGATAGCGATTAAACCAGTCATTCCCAAAGTTGGAAGCCAGTTTCTTGCCGTACTGAAAATCCGTAATTTTATGATTTTCAGTCTTTCCCAATCGGTGTCGCTGTTTGGTGATAAACTTGACTACATGGCGCTATTGGCCATGATTGCGTTCTTTGCCAATAAATTAGGGTGGCAGAGTGCTCGTGCTATTTCTTATCTCTCGGTTATTATCACATTACCAACAATTCTATTCGGACCTTTAGCCGGTGTATTAGTTGACCGGTGGAACCGTTTAAAAGTACTGATATTTTGTGACAGCTGTCGAACCATATTAGTAGCATTTATCCCATTTATTATTATTAAAACCGCTAATCTCTATTTGGTATATTCAATTTCTTTTGCAGTATTTTTATTTGGCTTATTTTTTAATACAGCGCGGCTATCAATAATTCCCAATTTAGTCGCTAAACGTCGTTTACTGGCAGCGAATTCATTTATGAATTTTGTCGGTCGAATTTCAACTTTCTTAGGTATGTTCTTTGGTGGATTGATAGTTGACTGGCAAATCTGGCATAGAATCGGTATTCATTACAGCTGGAGCGCGGGATTTTATATTGATTCATTATCATATTGTGTATCAGTCCTCGGACTGGTCATCATTGCAGCTAAAACAAAAGTCTTCAGAGTTAATCTGGAGCAGATTCCCGAACAACCGCAACCCTCAAGCCATTCTCCGGTGTTTTCTGTAGCCCAGGCTCAGGAGAAAAAGATGATTGAAGAACTCCGTTTGGCTTTTCAATATATACGAAAAACACCACAGGTGCTTTTTGTTTTTGCCAGTATTATTCTGATGGTGATAATCGGCGCATCTGTATTCGTTTTATTGGTACCAATTATTCAGTCTCCGGTATCAAAAATGGGATTTGGGGTTGGAACTAAAGGTGTCGGATTTGTCGCGGCGGTTGGAGCTATTGGTTTGGTAATAAGTTCAATGAGTTATGGTATCGTCGGTCATCGGATTAGTAAACGAATGACGATTCTTGTCAGTTTTATTGTGCTCGGTGTGATAGCAGCTCTAATTCCTGTTTTTAATAGTTTTTATGCATTATTACCATTAGCGTTTATCGCTGGATTATTCCTATCGCCGGTTTATATTGCTCAGGACACTATTCTGCATGAGATTGTACCAGAAGCAATCCGCGGTCGGATTTTTTCGACTCGGGAATGGCTATTAAACCTTTCCTTTGGTGTGAGCTGTCTGGTTGTTGGTGAACTTACCAATTTCTTTTCCAAACAACATCTCTTGTATGTTGCAGGTTCTCTGATAGTCGTAATTAGTACTATATATATTTTCCTATTACGAAAAAAAGGTAACTGGATCGTAAATAAAAAATAACGATATAATTTTGCATTATACGTTTGAACTATCGACTTATAATCGTCTTGAACTTGTTGATATAACTGACCAGATTTTACATATAATAAAAACAAGCAAATTGAAGTCCGGCACTGCGATTATCTATATTCCACACACAACCGCTGCTGTAACGATTATTGAAAATTATGATCCAAGTGTTACCTCGGATATAAATGCCGTTCTGTCAAGATTAATCCCGCATAATATCCACTATGCCCATACTGAAGGTAACGCCGATGCGCACATCAAAGCTGCGCTGATTGGTTCAAGTCGCACTGTATTTTTTGAAAATGATGAAATTTTATTTGGAACCTGGCAAGGTATTTTTTTCTGCGAATTCGACGGTCCTCGACGTAGAAAAGTTTTTATAAAAATTATTGCTGATTAATACAATTCTTAATATGATTCTCAAAATATAACTATGGGTAAAGTTTTGATTATTTCATATTATGCGCCACCAGTCGGTATGGCGGGCGCAATGCGTATGACAAAACTTGCTAAATATCTGCCGCAATTTAACTGGCAGCCATACATCTTAACCACGAAACCAATCGCTTACTATCACTATGATTATGAATTACTCAACGATTTAATAAATATCCCGATTTTCCGTAGTGAAAATCTTGATATAGCACGCATTTTATACATATTAAAAATCCCTCAATCTGCAGTTAGTATGGGTACAGGGAAATTGAGTCTTTTAACTAATTTTCTTATCTTTCCCGACGCCAAAGTTCTGTGGACACCGTTTGCATATCGTCTTGGTTGTAAAATTATAAAGAACATAAAACCAGATATCATATGGACAACCGCCACGCCATTCAGTACATTACTGGTCGCTCGGGCATTAAAAGAACGATTCCAAATACCATTAGTATTAGACTTTCGTGACCCCTGGCCAACTGGTTTTGTTATTCCTCCCAACCCGCAACGAAAAAGGCTAATAGACCTGAGAAACCAGCTTGTAAAAAGTGCTGATCTGGTTATTGCAGTTAATAAAACAACCGCTGAGCAGATTAATTTTCCCCAAGCTCAGATAATAGAAAACGGTTTTGACCCGGATGATTTTTTACAACCCAAAATCGATCTGTCCGGTTTTAATATCGTGTATACTGGTAGTGTCTGGGAAAATCTAAAAGAATTACAGACCGTTGCTGAAGCAGTATCTGATATTAAGGATATAAAAATAGTTTTAGTCGGTAAGTGCGATGCAGACATTTTAAATAAAATTAACAAGTATGGAAATGTTGATTATTATGGCACACGTCCCCATTCTGAAACAATGGCAATAATGAAAAGCGCTTCGCTATTATTATATCTATCGAAACCGCATCAGATTGTTGGAATCAAACTTTACGAGTATTTAGGAGCTGGAAGACCGGTTTTAGGCGTATGTGATGAATGTAATGAAGCGATGAGGATAATCGAGCATCACTCAGTCGGTATGACAGTATCGTGTAATAAAGATGAAATCCATGATTTAGTTTTGATGGCGATGCAAAATAAATTTCCATATTCGCCTAAAGATTTGGAACGATTCAATCGTGTGAACCAAGCACGAAAACTGGCTGAATTAATGAATAGCTTAATTAGTTGATTTTTCCCCGATAATAATTTAAAAGGCCGGCTAAAGTTTTATGGAAATTTATCTGTGGTTTCCAGCCGGTCAATTTACGGAATTTCTGAGCACTGCCAGTCAATAAAGAAATGTCATTGGTACGTATTAAACTATTATCACTCTCAATTTGTATATTTTTATTAGTAAGTGATATAATATATTCAATCTCTTTTCTGATCCGGCGGGGTTTACCGCTTGTAATATTGTACACCTCACCACTTTTACATTTGGTCAAAGCAAGTTCGTAAGCTCGCATTATGTCTAAAACGTCCATATAATCATGTCTAATGTCAATATTACCAACGGTCAGTAAAGGTTCGGCAAGCCCAACTTCGATTTCCGCAACTCGCTTGGCAATCCGAGGAAAGATGAAATGTTCGCTCTGTCCAGCTCCGGTATGACTGAATGGTCTAAGCATTACGATGTTTAAACCATAATTATTAGCATAATATTGACAAATCTTTTCTGAGCACAATTTGCTCGTTGCATAAAAACTTATCGGTTTAGTATTTGAATTTTCGGTTAGTTTGATATTGCTCTGACCATAAACCGCACAGGAAGATATATAGACAACCCTCGATTTCATATTGGATTGTCTTATTGATTCTAAAATATTTAGTGTGCCTTGAACATTTATTGAAAATGTATTCAATATATTTTTTTCGCCCTGCGCAACCGAGCTTTGAGCGGCTAAATGAAATACCGCATCTGGTTTAACCTCTTTAATAATTTTTAATGTATTTGGATAATCTCTAATATCACATCGGTATAATTTACCGATTTTCTTGACCGGTTCAACGAAATGAATACCAAATATTTTATATTTCTTTTTTTGAAGATACTCAGCTAAATAAGAACCGACAAAACCTTCAATACCGGTAATTAAGATTTTATTCACTTGAACAGAAGTTTTTATCGGATTAAATCTTCTCGCGCCAAAAGTCCAATAAATCTTTCATTGTCTTTTTGAACGGTATTGCTGGTTTCCAGCCAGTTGCTTTACGTACTTTGGCCGGGTCGCCGATAAGCAGTTCAACATCAGATGGTCGCAAACGACTCGGGTCCTGGATGATTTTGATATCGCAGTCAGCTAGTTGCAGGAGAATATCGAGCATCTCTTTAATTTTATAACCTTTACCGCTGCAGATATTATATACATCACCGCTCTTGCCATTTTTTAGCACCATGTAGTATCCGCGTACAACATCACGCACATCGGTAAAATCGCGTACTGCTTCAAGATTACCAACATAAATAACCGGTTCCCTCATATCCTTCTCAATCTCGACAATCTGCTTGGCAAAATTAGATGTAACAAACACCTCACCGCGGCGCGGACCTGTATGATTAAATCCGCGTGTACGGATAATATTGATACCGTAACTTTTATAATATTGATAACCGAGTAAATCCTGTGCCACCTTACTAACCCCATACGGACTCAATGGTCTCAAAGGATTAGTTTCTTTAATCGGTGTTTCGCTTGGAATAACCATTCCATACTCTTCGCTCGAACCAGCAATCTGGATTCGGCAATCCCCCAGATTTAGACTGCGAACCGCTTCGAATATGTTCAACTCGCTGATAATATTGGTCGTTAGAGTTTCGCCTGGTGCGGTCCATGACATCGGTACATAACTTTGGGCTGCCAGATGAAAAATCATTGACGGTTTAACTCTTCTTATCAGCTCATAACATGACGATGCGTCTCTCAAGTCACATTCATACAGCGTCAATTTATTTCGGATTTGCTGAATATTTTCCATTGGTGAACGCCAGCGAAATGTTCCGAAAACCTTGCCTTTTTTCTCTTTAAGTAAAAATTCCGCCAGATGACTTCCGGCAAAACCGGTAATTCCTGTAATTAATATATTCATATATACCTCTTTGATTATTTTATTTCTACAATTTCATAGCGAATTGTCACCGATGCACGTACTGAATTTGTTCCCGGCACAATCGTTGCCTGGGCATTTGCACCGGTTTCGAGCGTTCGGCTGAAGTCAACCGGATATGATGATTCGGTGATTTGGATAATTTTCCCCAGCTTGATATTCGCGTTCTGCGCAATTTCTTTTGCTTTCTTTTCCGCTGCATCAATCGCTTTCGACCTTGCCTGGCTCATAAATTTTTCCGGGTCCTGAAATCCGAACGAGATACCGGAAATCGTATTTGCTCCGGCATAAGTCGCATTATCAAGCACGTCAGCAATCTTATCAATCTTTTTCACTTTTATCGAAAGATTATGATTCATCTGAAAACCGATAAACTTCTGCTTACCATCAGCATAATCATACTGAGGATACAATCCGACACCTTCGCTTTTAATATCTTCCAATTTAATGCCGATTTTAACTAAAGCCTTAACAATCGCATCAATTGTTGTATTGGTCGTTTGATAGACTTTGTCTGCGGTCCGGTCCTGTAAAGATGTTCCGAGCCGGACAATTGCTAAATCCGGTTCGCTTTCAACCGTACCTTCACCAGTAACAAAAAGGCCGTTATTGATATCTTGTGCATAACCCAATACAAAAACCAGCAAAAATAATACGAAAAGTCTTTTTACCATATCTCCTCTTTTTCTATTATGCTTTTTCGACTTTACCCGAGCGGATACAGCGTGTACAGACCCAGATTTTTTTTACTTCACCGTTAACTTTAGCTTTCACTCGCTGCAAATTTGGTTCCCATCGTCGTTTTGTAACGTTATGGGCATGGCTGATATTCGAACCAACAACGCTTACTTTTCCGCAGATTTCACAATGTTTTGCCATAAATGCCTCCAAACTCTAAATTATACTAAAAATAGAGAATTGATAGATTATTCTCTATTTTATTTTAGAAAATAACTCTATATTTCAATAATATTAAATATAAGATACTAAATTTGCAGCAGATGTCAATAAATTTCTTCGTGTTTATTTTGATTCTAACATGGTACGGGGAGGGAAGTTGTTATTCGAATAGCTAACCCATGTTCCCGAGGTATGGAGCGAAAAGAAATTTAGATGAAGGGAGTTGAAATCTTAAGGATACAACTCCCCTATTTTACTAAGTACAATGTAACAGCGTAATGCCGAGGAGGGGAGTTGAACCCCTATGGTTTGCACCACTAAGTCCTGAGCCTAGCGCGTCTGCCAATTCCGCCACCTCGGCTAAGATAAATTTTACCATGAAGACACGAAATATAAAATAACATAGCGCTTCTTTTCTATTTTACTATCTTTATCGTTTATGTCAACAATAATCCTATCCAAACAATAAAATACTATTTACTAAAGAACAGTTGAAGTATTAGATGAGACCGATAGTAAGATATTGTATGATGTATTTGATTTCTCACTAAAGTAATTATAATATTATTTTAACAAGGTATTCAACTATGGTACTATTTACTGTCATTAAACATAAATTTAATCATTTTTCACTTGACAAATACTGAAAATAGTGTATATTTATACACTTTGTTTATACAAATTCTGTAATATTAATTTGGGTTAAGAAAAATCAATCAAAAAAATGTTGAACTCGATACAAATTAAATTGTAATATAGGTATTTGTATTTTAACTTTATGGTATTTAGACGAAAATGATTGATAACACAATAATCCGAGAGCTAACCGATAAAAATCCTGTTGTTAGGATACAAGCAATAGTCAATTTACGAAAATTAGGATTAGAACATGCGTCGGAAATCTTAGTGTCAATGTTAGAAGAAGAGGACCCGGGACTCAGACAAAGCATTATATCAACAATTTTCGAAATTGGTAAACCTGCGATACCTTATTTAATCGATGCATTGAAATATCCTAATAAAATAATCCAAAACAATGCAGCAAAAATTCTTTCTGAAATTGGTGATATTTCAATCAGCGCAGAAATACTCAACATATTAAAAGATGAAAGAGGGCAAGCAAGAGCAGTTGCGATAGATGTACTGAGTGGAATAAAAAACTTCTGGTCTTTAGAATATATCAGAGAATTTTTGTCCGACCCTGATCCAACTGTCCGCACTGCTGCTGCTCGTGCTTTAGGTAACTTAGAAGATAAGTTATCTATCGATCTCGTACTCTCATTGCTATCTGACAATAGTGAAAATGTACGCAAGACTGCGACTGAAGCATTGAGTAAATTTAACGATGTAAGAGTTTGTGACGCGTTATGGCAAACTGGTCTAAATGATGAAAGTCCGAATGTTCGTAACTCGGCGATGTATGCATTAAAGAAAATTGGTGAAATGCTGACAAAGTCATATGAAAAAAACTTAGCCTCAACCAACGTCGAATCAAGAGCAAAAGCTTTGCATGACCTGTCGATGATTGGTAAACCTGTTCTCTTACCAATATTGGACTATACCAAACATCATAATCCTGCGGTACGGGAAATTTGTGTTGAAATATTAGGAAACATTGGTGACCGGGCAGCTGCACAAAGATTAATCGAACTAACCAACGATTTAGAGCAAAGCGTTCGGCTCGCTGCAATCACTGCTCTTGGAAAAATTAGAACCGAATCAACCCTTCGATATCTAATTACCTGTCTCCAAAATCCCGACCCATTAGTTGTGAACACCGCAACTGAATCTTTGATTAACCGTGGTAAGGAAATTATCAATTATCTACCTGTGTTATTTGCTGATCCAGATATGAACAAGCAAGTTTTAGTTTCGCGACTAATCGCTAAAATCGGCGACTCAAGTATCGTACCATTAATTGCCCAAAATTTAAAAGATGAACGATTATGGGTTCGTCGAGCTGCATGTCTTGCCTTGGGGGAAACAAAAACCTCAATCGCTGCAAATTTATTAATTGAGTATGGTTTGAAAGATAAGGAAACATTGGTTCGTATTGCTACCGTAAAATCATTGGGAAGTTTAAAAATGTCAATCGCAATGGACCCTTTGTTAAAAATCGTTCAAGAAGATGAAGAGGAAAATGTCATCATCGCATCAATAGAAGCTTTAGCCAAAATTGGTGACTCGAATGTTGCACAACATTTTGAGCGGTATTTATACATCAAGTCAACCGGCTTAAAAATTGCTGCAATTAAAGCACTCGTTGAATTAGGATATATAAAAGCATTACCCGTACTGAAAAAAATGACAAGACCCTGGCCATTTAGTAACGAACCAGAAGAAGTAAAAAACGAAGCGCGGTTGGCAATTAAAAAATTATCGTTTGATTCACAATTTAATAAAACTCCTTGATACTCTTTAAACCAAGCAATAGCTTTTTTATCGGTAAACCGACCACATTGAAATAACAACCTTCTACTTTTTCAACAAAAGCTGACCCATTTTCTTGGATTCCATACCCGCCTGCTTTATCGTAAGGCTCTCTAGTTGAAATATAATGTTCTATTTCATTTTTACTTAATTTACGAAATTTTACATATGTCACTTCTGATTTACACCAAAATTTATGTTGTGGTTTAATCAAAACATAAATACCGGAAATTACTTTATGTGTTTTTTCACTTAGAAGGTTTAACATATTACGTGCTTCATTTTTGTTATGTGGTTTGCCAAGAATTGTATTATTAATAACAACAACTGTATCGACGCCAATAATAATCCCTTCGTCAATTTTATTCTCTACCGCCACAACTTTTCGTTTAGCCAGTTCCATCGCATAGTGTCTTGGATTCTTCTTGCTGATTTTCTCATTTATTTGAGGATTGAGTGTTTTAAATTGCATGCCCAGTTTTTTAAACAACATCCGGCGTCTGGGGGATTTTGAAGCAAGACAAATATTCTCTTTAAACATTACTGTAGCGGAACAACAAATCCTAAAATCCCTTTGCCAAGCGCCACATCCGGTATCTTTTTAATGCGAATCTTGAAATCATAAGCCCATTGCGAGCCCAGTTTGTTGATATTGACCATTGCTTCCCAGCAGTGCAAATCTTTCCAGATTGATATACTGTAATCAGTCAGACTGTTTTGTTTCAGATTATAACCGGCGGTAAAATCAAACCGCCAGCCCTTGGGAGCTAAACTGAATATGCCATTAAGCATATTGGACTGAACAACCAAAGGTGTAAGCCCATCGGAACTCGCAGTTAAATAATGATTCAATGTTATGATAATCTCTTGTGCCTGCGTGGTCGTTGTATCCTTTTTCGTAAATGAATAGTTAAAATTAGAGTTAATTGATATATTTGAAACCCTGACTTGACTGATCGGTCGTTCTTGCCATGGATAAGTCAGATTTAAATTTGATGTGAGATGCATATCCTGAACATTAATTAAATACAGGTCAGAGTTTAAATTTAAATCTGACAGTAAACGCGTTTTAAAATCATAACCTGATTGCAAACCGATATTAGCGATATCCTTTTTCTCGGATATTTTCGTAAACTTGCCCTGAAAAAAGTTGCTTAATGAAAATCCGATATTGGCAATTTCTGGTGTTGTATCCAATTTCGGAATTGCCCAGAATTGTCTTTGATCGGTTTGCGGACGCAGATTAAAACCGATACTCGGTGTTAGACGATGCAGGACATTTTCGATACCGACCACCCCTATTCCAAAAAGTCTATACAATGTTAAATTTGAACCAAGGTTTAAGTCATAGATAACATTCGCTATTGTATTATTGCTAAAATTTATATTGTGATTATAACTGATACCTTCCGATACATTTAAAGCCTGAAAAATCGTCTGCGATGTCGAAAAACCGGTATTGGCGCTAAATTCTTTATCGCTGGTATTAACACTGTCTTTATATTCAACATTTTCCATTTTATAGTTCATACTGATTGGTAAATTAAATGCACCAAAAATTGTTTTGGGATTAGAAAAACCGAATTTAGTACTATACGAATGAGATGACACTTTTCGCTCTCGCGAGTTTGTTGCACTTGAGTCATAGGTCATCTTGGTATTTGCTAATCCAAACCCTGGTGTAAAACTCCAGTCGGCAAATATTGGTACACCATAGAAGTTGATTGAAAAATTCGGCAGTTTTAAACTTTGTGTCAATTTCTCAAAGTCCTGGCGTCGTTCAACCAATAGAGATGCCCGACCAATTTTCTCAAAATCACGGCTCAAAGAAATCTGCGAGTATAACTCTTTTTTCAACCATTGGGCAGTGTTATCTGCATAATCTGGTAAATAGCTCTGGTCACTCTGAAAGTCAACATAGGCATCCAGATAGGATTTAAACAGAAACTGCGAGTGATGCTGAGCGTTTATACTGTAGCGATGTCGTTTGGTATCAATTTCACGAATATAAGATGCCAAGATTTGTCCGCGGGCGAAAGGATTTACAATATAAATACACTCAAGTTTCGGTTGAAACCCTTTCTTTTCCATAACATCCAGGGCAAACGTCATGTCCGCATAATCATTAATAACCCAATAATATGATACCCCTTTAGCATATCTGCCCTCACTACTCGACTGCCCAAATTTGAACGGCAACAAACCGGATTTCCTCTGCTTGCTAATCGGGAAAAACCAGAACGGAGCGACTGCACAAGGAATTCCGTGAATCTTTAAAACCAGATTCTGAACAATCGCCGTATTATCCAACAGTACTTTGGTCTGCTTACTGGCGAAATAATAATGGGGCGGATTATGGTCACAGGTTGTATAATAACCGTTGACTATTTCCAAAGTCTTCTCTTTAATCAACCATATTTCCTGACCATGAACAAAACCGTTTTCTACGGTTGTCGATGCCCGACGCATGACTCCACGCTTTGAATCCAGATTATAAAACAGCTCTATGCCGTCAACTTTCTCAGTTTCGGTGAGAAAGCGGACATTCTTATATGCGCTTAAGGTTTTGGCTTTAATATCATACTCAATCGAGTCTGCATCCACTACCAGATCTTTATAGGTGACCTGAGCCGAATCTAACAGGACAACACGATTTTGACTCGGATAATAGACAATATTTTTGCTCGAATAATTGATTACCTTAGATGTGGTGTCAGTCTGGGCGGTAATTATTATAAAGATATATAACCAGATGTTCATAATGCGTTAATCAAGCAGGTGCTACATTGTGGTTTTGTGCGGCAGAAATCCTTTGCCAGTCTCACCAGTAGCGCATGATATTCGTTATAGATTTTCAATGTTTTTGGAAGGTTCTGCATAAAAAATCTCTGCATCGATGAATAACTCGCTCGCGCATTAAAAAAATCGTGCCTCGTAAAAATTCTTCTGGTATATGCGTCAACAACAAATATCGGTTTATTTAGTCCGTATAAGAGAATTGAATCCGCAGTCTCTTCCCCTATTCCATTAACTGTAAGCAATTGTTCTCTAAGCACAGATAGTTTTTGTAGTTTCATCTTTTCAATTCTACCCGAATACTTATCATTAATAAAATTCGTAAATGACATTAAACGCTTTGCTTTAATATTATAAAAACCCGAAGGTTTAATAAGAACGCTCAATTCTGATTTCTGTAGTTTAGCAAGTTTTTTTGGATTTAAAAGTCTATTTTGTTTGAGAATACTAATCGCTTTTTCAACATTATTCCAGGCAGTATTTTGGGTCAAGATCGCTCCAACCATAACCTCAAATGATGTATCACCGGGCCACCAATGTTGACTTCCATAATGATTATAAAGTTTTTGATAAATCTCAAAGATGCGCGGTTCAGGAAAAGATTTAGAAACCTTCAATTGACCTGTAATCTGGAGCTTGAAATTCCTGGTTTGGTAAACCTAATTTATGAAACTTGCATTCCTGCTTCGGTTCAGTACCGGTAATAAAAACTTCCTCTCGAATCTTGGGACATCTTGAAGTCGCTAAATAACCAGTCAGATCGCACACTCTAACCCAACTGATACTATCCGGTTGTTGAAAATCACTGCCTGAAACAACCGAAGTAATACCGTTCATAAATTCTCCCCAGATTGGTGCCGCAATACCACCACCGGTCGCATTGTGAAAAATCATTTTCTTCTGGTCATAACCGACCCATACACCACAAGCAACGTCTGGTGTATACCCGACAAACCAAGCATCAGTATAATCATCGGTCGTACCTGTTTTACCCGCAGCCGGATAATTAAATCCGAGCTGTCTGACCGCATAACCAGTTCCCTCATTAATCACACTTTCCATCATATTAGTAACGACATATGCGACTTGCGGACTGATTACCTGTTCACTTTCGATTGTATTCTCTTCGATAACCCTGCCATCAGAATCGACAATTTTTATGATAAAGGTGGGTTTGGTTCGATAACCGTTATTTGCCAGTACACAGAAACTTTTTGTCATATCAATCAATGAAACATCACAGGAACCGAGTGCTAAAGAATAATACGGCTGCAGCGGGCTGGTAATACCCATTGAATGAGCATAACGCACCACCGCTTCTGGAGTTACATTACTTATCAAACGAACCGCAACAATATTCCGTGATAAAGCTAAAGCTCTCCTTAATGTCATTTCACCCATATACTGATGGTCAAAATCTGTTGGTGTATATGGTGCTTTGACCCCCGCTATATTAATCGTGAGCGGTTCATCAAGCTCCAAAGTGGCTGGGGTAAAACCCTGGTCAATTGCGGTCGTATAAACGAATGGTTTAAACGATGAACCAGCTTGCCGTTTTGCCTGGAGCGCACGGTTGAACTGACTCTGGCGAAAATCCCGACCACCAATCATCGCCCGGATATAACCGGTCTTGGGGTCGATTGCGATCAATGCGCATTGCAGATATGCTGGTTTGGCAAGCGAATCAAAAACTGCGACTGTATCATAACTCGCTTTTCGGTTTGGTAAATTGTAATCTTTTTCGATTTGCTTAAGATTATTTTCGGTGGCACTATTTGCGCTGCGCTGCATATCTAAGTCCAGCGTGCTATAAATCGTCGCCCCGCTCTTGTAGACAAAATCATCACCATACTTGTCAGCAAGATATTTTCTTATTTCTTCAATAAAATACGGCGCCTCGTTATGCAGGGTTGACTTTGGCACCACGCCCAACGGCTGTGCCAAAGCTTTGTCCAATTCCGGTTTGGTAATCTTATTGTTTTTATACAATATGCGCAGGAATAGGTTCCTCCGATTCAATGCTGCTTTGGGATTGACATACGGCGAATAGTACTGCGGTGCCTTGGGCAATGCTGCGATTAAAGCGCACTGGGTTAAAGACAGGTCCTGAACCGATTTGTTAAAATAAACCTGCGACGCCGCCTGTACGCCGTATACCCCCTGTCCGAACCACACCTGATTTAAATACAACTCCAGGATTTCATCTTTGGAATATGCCCGTTCCAGTTCAAATGCGACCAGCATCTCTTTGAATTTTCTGGCAAAAGTCTTTTTCTGGGTCAGAAACATATTGCGCGCCAGCTGCTGGGTTATTGTGCTTGCGCCTTGTGCTTTGCGCATCGATTTTAGATTATAAAAAGCAGCGCCAAAAATACGGATCACGTCAACTCCCCAATGCGAATAAAACCGTTTATCCTCGACCAGAATCAGACCGTCTTTGAGCATTGGAGGAATCTGGGATAAAGGCACTGGTGTTCTGCGCTGCTGGAAAAATTCGCAGATTAAGCGTTCTTTACAATCCAGTATTTTCGTTGATGCCAAAGGCTGGTAGTTTTTTATCTCATCGGGTGACGGCAGGTCAGTGCTTAACCGAATAATCGCCGCAAACCCTATCCCCAGAATAAACGCAGCGACAGCAAGAATTACTAAAAAAGTGTTGCTGACTTTTTTCTTAGCCATTTTGCTTCGCAAAATTGATTACGGTGTAAGCCGGAAACGGTCTCGTGGAAACAAACTCGCTTCCCGGACATTTTTCAGGCTTAAAATCTGCTGGGTTAACCGCTCGGTGCCGATTGCCAATCCGCCATGAGGCGGCATACCATATTTAAATATCTCCAGATAGAACTCAAAATTTTCCGGTTTCAGACCGAATTTTCTCATATTATCTACCAGCATATCATAATTATTAATTCTCTGACTGCCGGTCGTCACTTCCAGACCTTTGTAAAGTAAATCAAATCCTCTGGTCAGGCCAGTGCCATCCGGCATTGTGTAAAATGGCCTGCCGCTCGCTGGATAATAAGTGATATAAACAAAGTCGGAATTGAATTCTTTTTTCGAGTATTCGCAAATCAATCGCTCGCCTTCCGGGTCTAAATCATTCTCGGTCTCCATTGTCTTGTTGTATTTATCCTTGAGAACCTTTATCGCTTCGCCTAATTTCAGCTGCGGTATCGTATCAATATCTTGAAGTTCCACACCGTGCAGTTTCAGTTCTTCTGAGCAATTCTCTTTTAAGCAGGTAAAAACATATTTGAGTAGTCTGATTTCCTCATTGATAACATCCTGTTCTGATTCAATAAATCCCATCTCAAAATCAAGACTCAGGTATTCGTTAATATGTCTTGAAGTGGCGTGGTCTTCTGCCCGATACACAAAACCGATTTCAAATATCCGTTCATATCCTGCGCCGACCAGCATCTGTTTATAGAATTGCGGGCTCTGAGCCAGATATGCGGTCTGTTCAAAATACTGAATTGGAAAAAGATTGGTTCCGCCTTCAGTGCCCGCTGATATTATTTTCGATGTATGGACTTGTAAAAATCCGTCATTACGCAAAAACTCCGCATATGCGCGTACAATCTCTGCCTGCACCCGAAAAATACTTGATATCTCAGGATTTCTCAAGCTGAATGGTCGGTGGTCAAGCAAAGTATCAATTTTAATGTTTAGCAAATCGGATGCGCGATTAACTTCAAATGGTAAAGGTGTTGCAGCTTTTTCCATTAACTCAACCTTTAAAACTTCGACTTCAACTCCGCCTGGCGCCTGTTTTTCCAATTTAGGTTTGCCATAAATTGTCACAACACTTTCCCGTTCGACATTAGAAATATCAATCTCTTTATTCAAGATAATGGTCTGGACAACGCCAGTCCGGTCTCTTAGAATCAAAAACTTAATCTTGCCAACCGGACGGATTTGAAAAACCCAGCCCTGTAATTTTATCTCTTCACCAACATGATTCTTAACATCTTTTGCTAAAATTCTTTCCATACCAAAATATAACTAAAATAAACTCAAAAGTCAAAGGAGAAAATGTGTTTAATGACCGACGAGTATGAACTATATGCGTAAATATACAGGAGACGAAAAGACAGTTTATCCGTCTCCTTTTGTTGTGCCAGTAAGAAGTTAGGAGTTAACTTTACGGTGCAGGTGCCGCGATTGCGAAAACGGTGTTGCGGATTTTCTCCAGGGTGTCTCGGTCAAGTCCTTTGCCGACCCATTTGTTGATTGTGATATCAACCGTATTCAGAAGCTGTGCGCCCGTAAATTTGTTCTTAAGTTTATAAACTTCGCGTCCGAAGTTGATATAAAACGGGTTCTGAATCGTCGAAGTGCCGGCTTCAGCCAGGATTAACTTGACTTCGTTCTCAACCGTCTCTTGCATAGGAAAGATACTAGCGAGTTACTCACGCATTTTTTCCTTGTAACCAGCAAGTTTAGTCGAGACGACATCACCTGAAAACATCGTATCCCAGTATTAACCAAAGCAAGCCCCAGGCAAGCCCTGAAAACGATTACAAGATTAAAAATTTAGTCTCCTCTACCCTATCAATAATACTTGACTTAAATCAAAACTATTCTATAATCTGATTTAATTATGTTGAAATACACTGTTATCAAGGAGGCATGATGAATATTTTTGATATTTATTTTTCGCCGACCAAGTATTTTAATAGAACCAAAGAAAAACCCAAGTGGCTGATTCCCTTAATAATCATTGTCGTTGCATCAATACTTCTCACGCTTGTTGTCTTGACTACATTCAGTCCTGAGCAGAAGCTTGCTCAATTAAGAGAACGTAATTTGACTCCCGAACAAATGGAACGTGCCCAGCGTTTTATGAGCGGTCCATTTGTAATGATTTCCGGCGTTGTCAGTGCGCTTATTATCGTTCCTTTGGCGCTGTTAATCGCTGGTCTGGTTTTTAACTTTTTACTGCCGTTGATTGGCTCGAATGGCGTTTTCCTGGTTACCTTCTGCACGGTGGTCGGCGCGGCGCTGGTCCGCATACCGGCAATAATTATCAAAGCGATACTGATTCTGATTAAAAAGACACCTTTTGTTCATACGAGTTTTGCTTTGTTTTTCCCGATGCTTTCGAAAAGCAGTTACTTTTTCCGATTGGCGTCAAAACTCGATTTCTTTACAATCTGGGAAGTGATTCTAATCGGTCTGGGCTTAAAAACAATCTATGCGATTAAAGACAAGCGGAGTTATTATCTGGTTTTTGGTGTCTGGTTGCTTTATATCATCATCACTTCGATTTTCCCGGGACGGCAGATGGGACAGTGATAAGAAAACCACATCTTAAATATATTTGATGAGTCTAATAAATATTGAAACTTAAGGTAAAATTATTCGTATAATAAGTATATGAGATATAGAATTTTTTATTTTTTACTAATTGTATTATTTGTTGCAACAGTCACACCGATTTTTGCGCAGAATGACACCCTGTATTTATCCTTGGACGATGCGCTCAATCTGGCATGGAAAAAGAGCCCGGCTAAACAGGAAGCATCGGTTGACAAGCGGTCGGGCACTTTGAGTCTCGCCTCGGGTATTCTTGGAATTTTACCGACACCGATAACTTCCGCAACCTACACTAAAAGTAAAATACCGACCACCCCTCTTACCCCTGATGTTGTAACCAAAACTTACACCGGCTCAGTCGGATTGTCACAGGTGCTTTTTGATGCCAATGCTTTCAGCAATGTTGTTAAAGGCAAGCTGACCAATGACTATTACCGCCTGCAGGCAAAAGATAAGACTGCTAATTTGATTTATTCAGTCAAGACGAGTTACTATACCCTGGCAAAAGCATATAACTTTTTTGATGCGGCAACTGCGTCTTTGGCGCGTGCCACGGATAATTATAATCTGGTTAAAGAAAAGTTTCGTCTTGGTCAGATTACCCAGTTTGATTTACTGCGCAGCCAGACTTTTGAGAGCCAGGCAAAAATTAATCGGATAACTGCGGAAAAAAATCTGAAAATAAGCGCAGAAGATTTAAAAGGACAGCTCGGACTTGATGATAATACAATTCTTAAACCGACCACAACTCCAGATGCACCTAATTTGGATTTTGATATTGATAATTTTATTGCGGATATTTTTAGTAAAAACCCGAATCTTTTATCCGCCCGCAAGTCCAAATCAATCGCCACTACCAATCATATTTCAGCATATGCCAATCTCATACCATCGGTCAATCTGTTCTGGGAGAGCAATTATGCTGAATCGCTGTTGCCCAAGAAAACTGCGGACTGGAAAAACAATGATGTCATCACTTATGGCGCAGGCTTGAACTTTCCGATTTTTGAAATTAAATCATTTTTATTAAATATTTTCAGCACCCGCAATGAACTGAAACGGGCAGATGTCTCACTGCGCAAGGCGGAAATCCTGTTAAGAAAAAGTGCGCTCAATGCGCTCTTCTCTTATCGCGAAGCCAAAGAAAATTATCAGTATGCCTCGCAAAATCTGGAACTGAACCGCCAGCTGCTTCAGTTAGCTCAGCAGCAATATCGGCTTGGTGCAATTACCCAGCTTGATTTATTTAACACGGAACTGAATTTCGATACCGCGCAGAATACCTATATCAGCGCGCTGTACGATACCTACATTAATTATACCCAGATTCAGTATCTTTTAGGGATTGTTAATGACAAGTAAAAATTATCGACAATTTAAAATATAGATGGAGATATCATGAAAAAGAAAACTAGATTATTTGTTATCATTGGAGTTGTAATTCTTTTAGCGCTCATCATTATACTTAATCTGAAATTCAAGGAACAGGGTTTGGTGGTTGAAACTAAACCGGCTGATTATGGAAAAATTGTCTCCAAGGTTTCTGGTGACGGCGAGCTCAAAGCGGACAATCAGGTTAATATCCAGTCCCAGACCATGGGCACGGTCGAAAAACTGTTTGTCAAAGAGGGCAACCATGTGGTAAAAGGACAACTGCTCTGCTTATTAGATTCAACCAGCACCCGTGCCAGTCTTGATCTGGCGCAAGCCCAGTTTGACCAGGCGTCTCAGGCGTTTGCCCGCAGTGAAAGTTTGTATGCCCAGAGTTTGATCGCCCCGCAGGATTATGAAAGCGCGCGGGCATCATACAAGACCGCCAAAGCCCGGTTACAGCAGGCACAGGACAGTTATGAAAAGACCAAAATTACCGCCCCGATTTCCGGCACCGTCACCCAGCTCAATATTGAAGAAGGCGAAGCCGTGATGATTGGTACCATGAACTATACCGGAACAATTCTGATGGTAATCGCTGATCTAAACAAGATGATGGGTATAATTAACCTTGACGAAACCGATGTCCCTTCTGTAAAAATCGGTGCCAAGGCAAATATCACAATGGATGCTTTCCCGGATACCACTTTTACCGGCAATGTGACCAAAGTCGGTTATATGCCGAAAACAACTGCTTCCAGTGCCCTGACTGACCAGACCACTGATTTTGAAATCGAAATCGCACTTGACCAGACATCACCAGATTTAAGACCCGGTCTATCAATCAATGCGGAAATCATTACCGGTGAAAAAGACAGCGTGCTTGTTATACCGATTCAGGCCGCCGGTAGAAGAAAAGTCAAAGGCGAAGAAACTCAGACCGTGTTTCTGGTAGAAAAAGGTATCGCCAAGCTGACATCGATTAAAACCGGTCTTTCCAGTGAGACCGAAATTGAAATACTTGACGGCATAAAACCGGGTAATGTTGTTGTGACCGGACCATATAAGATGCTCGCTAAACTTAAGGATGGCGACCACGTAAAACCAGAACCGTCATTTCTAGAAAACAAGCAGAATTCAACCAAGTCAGACTCAAATGCAAATAAGAAAAAATAAAAACTAGGACAACTAGAGAGAAATGTTAATCCATACTGAAGATATAACTAAAATCTATAAAATCGGCAGTTATGTGGTTGAAGCGCTGGGTGGTGTCACGATTGATATTGACAAGGGCGAGTATGTTGCGATTACCGGACCATCGGGCTCCGGCAAATCAACTCTGATGCACCTTCTGGGTTGTTTAGATACTCCGACATCGGGTAAATACTTCCTTTCCGGAACTGATGTAACCAGTCTCACTGACCTTGAACTCTCCCAGTTAAGAAATAAAAAGATTGGATTTGTTTTTCAAACCTTCAATTTGCTGCCCCGAATAACCGTTACCAAAAACGTTGAACTGCCCTTACTCTATGCCGGTATCACTGCTAAAGAACGGCAAAAAAAGATCGAATCGATTTTAGAGCGCGTCGGTCTCGGTCATCGAAAAACTCACCGGCCAAATGAATTGTCGGGCGGTGAAATGCAGCGCGTTGCGGTTGCCCGCGCATTGATTAATGACCCGGAAGTAGTTTTTGCCGACGAACCGACCGGTAATTTAGATTCCAAAACCGGTAAGGAAATTATGTCTTTATTCAACGATCTTGCCCGAGAAGGAAATACAATAATTTTGGTCACGCACGACGCAACGGTTGCTAATTATGCAAAACGCCAATTGAAAATGCTTGATGGCAAAATCACTGAAGAAGTATTAGTGAAAACCAGTTAATAAAATGAAAAGTAATTGAGGAAATAATGCATATCCGAGATTTAGTAGTATCATCATTGAATATTTTAAGAACTAACCGCATGCGTTCATTTTTAACGATACTCGGTATTGTGATTGGAGTGATGACGATTATCGCAATACTCGCATTGGTTCAGGGTTTAAACGCATCGGTTGAAGAACAGATTCAGTCACTCGGTTCAAACACAATTTTTGTCCAGCGGTTCAGCTGGAGTGCCGGCCGTATGGATTTTCAGGAAATCGCAAAAAGAAAAGAAATCGTGCTTGACGATGCCTGGGCAATCGCCAGATTACCTTCGGTCGATAAAATTGCCCCGCAGAAAGATTATGAAATCGCTTCGCTAAATTATCAGGGAAAAACTGCCAAGCAAGTTGATGTGACCGGTTCTACACCCGACCTGCAGTATACAACCAACTATACCATCGAGAGCGGAAGATTTATCAATCAGGACGATAATAACCATAAACAGATGGTCGCAGTCATCGGCGGTTACGTTGTTGATAATTTGTTTCCGACCGAAGACCCGGTTGGAAAATATCTTACAATCCATGGCCGCCGCACATTGGTCATCGGCGTTTTGGGTCGCAAAGGCAGTTTCTTCGGACAGAGCCAGGATGCTATAATAATTATGCCGTTGACATCCTTTGAGAAAATATTTCCCAAACCGACTGGCATGCAGGCGGTCTTTCGCGGCTTGAGCATTCAGGTCCTGCCCAAGAGCGGTAAATATCTCGACAAAACCGTCGACCAGATTCGCGAATTGATGCGCCGTCGCCATGGTCTGAGTTATGATAAGCCCGATGACTTTGGTATTAACACCCAGGAAAGTTTAAGACAGATTTACAAAAATATTACCAATGTCGCATTTATCGTTATGATTGGTGTCGCGGCAATTTCACTCTTGGTCGGCGGCATCGGCATTATGAATATTATGCTCGTATCGGTCAGTGAACGCACCAAAGAGATTGGACTGCGTAAAGCGATTGGTGCGAGCAATCGGAATATCTTGTATCAGTTTCTGTTTGAAGCAATCGCCCTTTCAATAATTGGTGGTATTATTGGAACCGGATTAGGATTGGGTATCGCAAAGCTTGTATCCAAGGTTTCTCCGCTGCATGCCGCTGCGCCAATCTGGACAATTATATTGGGAATCGGATTTTCGGCTGCGGTCGGCATCTTCTTCGGTATCTACCCGGCAAACCGTGCTGCCCAGCTCAATCCGATTGATGCTCTTAGATATGAATGAGATACTTGACAAATACTATCTTTAGTTATACTATATAAGTTATATACAACATATGCCATTATACGAATTCGAATGTGAAAACTGCAGTAAGTCATTTGAAGAATTGATTTACACAAAAAAAGACAAGCAAAATATTTGCTGTCCAAAATGTGGCGGCAAAAAAGTTAATATACTGATATCAATGTTTGGAGTAGCTGGTACTGAGAAAAAAGTCAGTGCTAATTCCTGTAGTAGCTGCTCGACAAAGAATTGTAGTACGTGTGCATAGGATGAGGAGGATTTATGACTCTAACGAAATATAGTATTGTTGAAAAAATATCTAAGGAATTTAAGCCGCGCATCTCCCGCACTGATATCTTGAAGATTGTTCAAGCATTTCTTGATGAAGTATCAGGTGCGATGTTAAACGGTAATCGTGTTGAATTCCGAGATTTTGGTGTTTTTAAGACAAAACTACGCAAACCAAAAATCGGGCGTAATCCCAAAACTAACGTGCCCGTACATATACCACCGCGGTTAGTTGTTCTTTTCAAACCCGGTAAAAACTTAAAAGCAAAAATAGCTAAAAAGTAAATAATATGCCTTGTGGAAGAAAACGAAAACTAAGGAAAATTAAGCGGCACAAGTTCAAGAAACGTCGCAAAGCCAACCGACATAAGAAGAAGTTACGTTAAGACTAACCACTTTGATGTGTGGTTAGTCTCGTAATGCGCCCGTAGCTCAGTTGGATAGAGCAGCGGATTCCGGATCCGCAGGCCGAGTGTTCAAATCACTTCGGGCGCTGTCATCATATGGATTTTTATCAAGTCATTAAAACCAGAAAAAGCATTCGTGCCTACAAACCGGACCAGGTTGCAGACGATGCATTAGAAAGAATTTTAGAAGCAGGACGCATCGCACCATCAGCTAAAAATATCCAACCCTGGAAATTTATTGTTATCAAAGACCAAAAAATAAAAAATGAATTGGTGACGGCGTGTCGCAACCAAACGTTTATTGGACAGGCGCCGGTTGTAATTTGTGCGGTTGCACTCGAAAAGATTGCTTGGGGTAATATGGGTGGTTATTGGAGTTCTTATCCGGTAGACATCACGATTGCCTTAGACCATATAATTCTCGCGGCAACCAATGAAGGATTGGGTACTTGTTGGATTGGTGCCTATAATGAAGCAGAAGTAAAACGAATACTAAAAATCCCTGAAGATGTCAAAGTTATTGCCTTGACCCCGGTCGGCTATCCTGCTCAGGAGCCAATCGCAAGACCAAGAAAAAATCTATCCGAAATAACTTCAATTGATACTTTTTAATTAATACTATTTAAAATTTTACAATCGTTTTTCGTAAACGATTGCATCTTCCCCATCCGGATAATATTTTACTCTTGTATAAATTGCCCTGAATCCGAATTTTTCGTAAAACTTTTGGGCGATTGAATTGGATAATCTTACTTCCAAATATATCTTGTGACAACTGATTTTCTTGGCGTCTTCTATAATCTTAGCGAGCATCTTACTGCCAATACCAGTATGCCGATAACTCGGTGCCACTGCGATATTGGCGAGATGAACCTCATCGGCAACATGCCAGGCGTCAGTATATCCTAATACCTCTTCATTCTCTTTAGCCACATAACAATACCCTTGTTTACGCCGAAGATCATATTCAAAAAAACTCCTTTCCCAGGGAATTAAAAAGGATATTTTTTCAATTGCCATTATCTTGTCTAAATCATCTTTCTTCATTCGTACAATTTTCATATCTATGAATTAGTTAGAAGCTTGCGGATAAAATAAAAAACGGAGCAAGTTACACTTATAACCTGCTCCGCTAATAGTTACTGTGTTTTTTTACTGATTGGCAATTGAACTTCAGTTTTAAGCGACTCTGGTGAAGCCGAGGCCGGGTTACTAAAATATAGTTCGCGTGATGGACCGGTAATAATATAACCTTGTTCCGTTATCCAGTTTGTTAACTTTTCGTAGGCGGTGCCAATTTTATCATAAGAACCCATATATATCGTGGAGGCAACTTCCATTTTAGGTAATTGTTTCACTTTTATGACATTATCACTTTTAGTATCTTTGGAAACCGGCAAGCATATTTCGTATCGGGTTGATTCCGGTGTAACTTTTGCTGGGTTATCGTAGTATATACCGAATGGATTCCCTGTCATTCTTATCTTTTTAGCAATTACCCAGGTCATCAGTTCACCAATAGTTTTTCCCACATCGCTATATGATCCATTTTTTGCGATTGATATTACGGTCATTGAATCGACCGTTTTAATTGTCGCAGCAAAAACAGGAGCAGCAGTCGTCACTGGTTTATTCGGAGTTTCTTTTTTCGGGCCGCCGCAAGTACAAATAAATAATACAATTGCAAGTACTGCTAATAGTTTATACATGTTTTCTCCTTTCAATTAAATATAATAAAAAACACTAAAATGTCAATATTTGCTGGTTAATTTTAATCTTGACATTTCTATTATTGCCAATGTATAATTAACGTTAATAAATGGTGACTTAAATTAATAATTATAATAATCAGGAGGAGTAGTATGAAATATAGATATATTTTTATCGTACCTCTGCTAATCGTCTCGTTCAGTCTGGCAATAAATAATGAAATCGTTCCCGGTCGATTACTCGTCCAGTTCCAAAATACATACCGCAGTCAGATTAGATCTGAAATAATCGATGGTATCGCGATTTTTAATATTCCCGCAGTTGACCAACTGAACCATAAATGGCAGGTATATAAAATAGAAAAATTAGTCCGTGACCCGAATCCGAGTGAATTGGCAAAAGAATACGGTATGGATTTAATATATTGTTTATCGTATCCCGAAAATAATGATGTGACTACAGTACTAAATGAGTATTCGAGTACCGGCGTTTTTAAGTTTGTTGACCCGGATATGATTCGTAAAGCCGATGTTATACCAAATGACCCGTTGTACAGCGGTCAGTGGCATCTGCCTAAAATACAATGTCCGACCGCATGGGATATTGTCCATGGTGACAGCTTAGTCACCGCGATTGTTATTGATTGCGGCGTTGATTACTTGCATAACGACCTGACACATGAATATGCAGTAAATAATGCTGAAGACATAAATCACAACCATAGATTTGACCCAACTCCTTCATCATCCGGTGGTGATTTAGACGGTATTGACCAGGACGGCAATGGTTATGCTGACGATGTTCTTGGTTATAACTTTCTTGGCGGTAATGCCAATCCTTATCCGATTTCAGGTGATGATCACGCAACTGAATGTGCGGGTGTTTTTAGTGCTACGACTAATAATGGTATCGGTGTTGCTGGAATATCTTGGGGTTGTCGTTATGTAAGCGCAAAAGCTGGCACTGGCGGTAGTATATATTCGTCTTATGCGATATCAGCACTTTATTATGCAGTGATTCGGCAAGTTTGGGCGATAAGTATGTCATATGGCGGTTCATATTATAATTCAACTGAAGACAATGCTATTCAATATACATGGGCTGCAGGTTGTGTCCCAATCGCATCCGCTGGAAATAACTATTCTAGCGGTGCTTTTCGATATCCCGCCGGATACAATCATGTAATTTCTTGTGCCGCAACTGATGCCCAAGACCACCGCTCAAATTGGGGTGGCGGGCAGGAATCAAACTATGGTACTTGGATAGATGTTGCTGCTCCTGGTTCTTCGGTGTTAACATGTGATCCAAACAACGGTTATGGTGCATGGGATGGTACTTCATTTTCGTGTCCATGTGTAGTCGGTGAGGCAATGCTCATAAAGTCTGCAATGCCATCAATAACAAATGCACAGTGTACGACTCGTATCTTTCAATCATGTGATTCTATGTCCACTGACCCACAATATCTCGCTGGTTTGATGGGTCATGGTCGCATCAATGTTACAAAAGCAATTGCTACTGCAATTCGCAGTAATCTTCGTACTATCAGTGTTCGACTGAATGATGGCAATAATAACTACCCAGAACCAAATGAAAATGTTTCTGTAATTACAACGATGACTAATGACCCAATTTATCAAAATGCATCTAATATTTCAGCAACTATTTCTTGTTCCGACTCGGACATTACTATTACAAAAAACACTGCAACATTCCCTCCGATTCCTGCCGGTGACCAGCAAAGCTGTTCGGCTGATTCCTTTGTTTTTCATGTTGCTAATAATGCAATCCCCCACCGCGCTCGATTTATTATTAATATTTCTGCAACTCCACCTTCCTTACATACAACAGATACGATTTATATAAATATTGTTTTCCCACGTATTATACTAGTTGATGACGATGCTGGGGCTGATTATGAAAGATGGTACAAAGAATCAATCGATTCTTTAAAAACACTATATCGGCTATGGACTGTCGCAACCGCCGGTGAACCAATACTGGATACGCTCATGCATTATCCGGTTGTTGTATGGTTTACTGGACTTGACAGTTTGAATACTTTATCGACAAATGATCAGGCCAACTTGACCAGTTATCTCAATTCGGGTAAATGCCTTTTCCTTTGTGGTCAAAATATCGGACAGAATATAGGTACAACCACTTTTTATTCCAATTATCTTCACGCTTCTTATGTAACAACTAACACATCAGCACTATATGCACTCGGTATACCTGGTGACCCTATCGGCGGTGTTAATGGTGACACAGTTGTTTTAGGTGGTTCTGGCGGTGCTGCTAATGGTACATCAATCGATGGCATTCGGCCAGTGAATGGCGCTTTCGGATGTTTCCGATACAGAAATTACTCAGATACAACTGTCGTTGGTGCAGTTCGTTATTCTGGTAGCTATAAAGTTGTGTATTTCGGCATGCCATTTGAAGCAATCGATCATGCGACAAGTAGGTATATCCAAAAATGGGATGTCATGCGCAGAATTTTACTATATTTTGATGAACGCTTGCCAGGCATCGAACAAAAACAACCTCAGTTTGAAAATAATTATATGCAAGCAATAATGCACATATCTCCTAATCCATTTACGAATAACACATGCATCCGCTTCTCATTACCATCACAACTGCCAGTGCAAATAAATATATACAATATAACAGGTACATTAGTTAAGAGCATATCAACATCTAATTCATCAATAATCTGGAATGGAACTGACAACAATGGAAGAAAACTTAAAAATGGTGTTTATTTCTGCGAAATAAAAAGTTCAAATAATAACATCACCCAAAAAGTAATAATTTCAAGATAAACATTTTAGCGAGTAGCATGACTTCACATTAATCAGTAAATGCTACTCGCTATCTTTTTACTTGCCTTCAGCTAATCGTTTTGCTAATATCGTGGGTAATCCTGCTTGAACAATTTTATGTTGCGCAGATTTTACATCATATTCAATACGTTTAAATTCTATATATTTGGTCAATGTATCAAATAACACTAAACATGCGCGTGCGTCGCCATCTCGCGGTTGACCGACACTGCCAACATTTATTATATATCGGGATTTCTCTTTTATTCTAAACTTCTGTTCATTAATAACTTTATATTCATTTTTTTGTTGGTCTTTTTCAATTATAAATGGACTGTGCGAATGACCGATAAAACAAACTTGTTCTTTAAAAAATTTAAACTCGCTTTGTCCTTGCTTTAATGTAAAAATATATTCCCAATCTGAAGGATTTTGCGGCGTTGCATGAACCAATAATTTCTGATTAACAGATATCTGCAAAGGTAAGGTTTCCAAAAATTCTTTTGATTCTTTGGTTAACTTAGTTTTTGTCCACATAATTGCAGCTTTGGCTGCATCGTTGAAATTCCTAATATCTATCTTATCAAGTACTGCATAATCATGATTTCCGGCAACACAAATACAATCAAGTTTTTTTATCAGATTAATACATTCATTGGGATTTGCACTATATCCAACCAAATCTCCGATAATAAGATACTGTCGAACCTTTTTTTCTGATAAAAATGAAAGAGTTGATTGTAACGCTTCTAAGTTGGAGTGTACATCTGAAAAAATACCGATACGCAAATTATTTACTCTTAATATCCTTATGTTTATAAATTGCGTCTAAAATACCATTAACAAAACTAGCCGATTCCGCAGCTCCGTATTTTTTAGCAATTTCCAAGGCTTCATTGATTATTACTTTTGGTGGGATATCTGGAAAATAGAGAAGTTCGCAACAAGCTACTCTTAAAATTGCACGGTCAACCCCGGCTAAGCGAGCAAACGACCAATGTTCTAAAAATTGTATAATGGTTTTATCAATTATATCAAGATTGTTTAGTGTTTCGCTGACTAAGCGCTGGAAAAATTTCTGTCCCTTGGGAGTAAATTTTATTTTTTCTTCAATTTCTTCAATCGTCTTTTCTATATTTTCATTGCCGATATCATACCGATAAAGAACTTCAAGTGCACTTTCGCGGACGCACCGTCGTTGAGTCATTAAATTGGGTCTCTTTTCTAATAAGTTTTTAGTTTCTAACCTTTAAGTTTCGAAACCAAATCAACCATCTCGATCGCGGATAATGCTGCATTGTAGCCTTTATTTCCCGACTTTGTTCCTGACCGTTCTATTGCCTGTTCAATTGTATCTGCGGTTATTATCCCAAAAACTGCTGGTATTGTAGTTTCGTAATTGATCTTGGCAATTCCTTTTGAAACTTCTGCCGCAATGTATTCGGCATGCGGAGTATCACCCCGAATTATAACACCGAGTGCGATAATCGCCGAATATTTTTTTGATTCAGCAATCATCCGTGCGATACCGGGAATTTCAAAACAACCCGGAGTCCAGTAAATATCGGTTTTCACAGCGTTATGACGTTCTAAACAATCGAGTGCTCCACTTAACAACTCTTTGCTTAAGAATTCATTAAACCGAGATATGATAATCGCAAACTTTTTACCAGATGCATCAAGAAAACCTTTGAATTCTTTTTTATCCATTTTTCTCCTCCTTATCAATATTTCCTAGTAAATGACCTAATCGGTCCCGCTTTGTTATTAAGTATTTGATATTTTGTTTATTTGGTTTGACAATAATCGGGACCTGTTCGGTAACTTCTAAACCAAAACCTTTTAGTCCAATAATCTTCTTTGGGTTATTAGTCAACAACCGAATACTAGAAAGACCTAAATCACACAAAATTTGAGCACCAATACCATAATCCCGTAAATCAGGTTTGTACCCTAATATAACCGCTGAGTCAACTGTATCCATTCCTTTATCCTGCAGTGCATATGACTGGAGTTTTCCTAATAGTCCGATACCCCTACCCTCTTGCCTCATATAAACTAAAACACCAGTGCCCTCTTGATTGATTCTCTGTAAAGCAACTTTAAGCTGGGCACCGCAGTCACAGCGCATTGAGTGAAATACGTCTCCGGTCAGGCATTGTGAATGGACACGGACTAAGACATTATCTTTATTTCGAACATCCCCTTTGACCAATGCTAAATGTAAATAACCTTCAGTTTTATCTTCATAAACGTGGAGTTTAAATTCACCAAATGCAGTTGGTAATTTGGTTTCGACTACTTTGGAAATTAATTTTTCATTATTTCGGCGGTATTCGATCAAGTCGGCAATTGTGATTATCTTCATACCAAACTTTTTGGCAAGATTTATCAACGCGGGCATTTTTGCCATTCGTCCGTTTGCGTCCATAATTTCACAAATTACTCCTGCCGGGAATAATCCTGCAAGCTTTACCATATCAACTGCTGCTTCGGTATGGCCGGCACGTTGCAAAACTCCTCCTGACACAGCCCGTAATGTAAAAATATGACCGGGACGGGCTAAATCATTCGGTTTCGTTTTCGAATTGATTAATGTCTTAATTGTTAAAGCACGGTCATATGCTGAACTGCCGGTTGTTGTCCCTTTCATGGCATCAACCGGAATTGCAAATGGCGTTCCCATTTTTGCCGTATTTTCGCTCACCATCTGTGGTAAATCTAATCGATTCATCAATTCTGGCGTACCGGTAAAACATAGTAAACCCCGTCCATATTGTGCCATAAAATTAACTTTTTGTGGTGTAATATAGTTGGCGGCACAAACAAAATCACCTTCGTTTTCGCGGTCTTTATCGTCAACCACAATGAGCATCTTACCTTTTTTTATTAATCTTAACGCTTCAGGAATACCGATAAATAAATTATTTTCTTTTTTCATACCATTCTTTATAAAACCTTTGATATTCTCTGCGTTTCATAATCTTTTTCCACCACCACTGATTGCTTTCATACCATTTAATGGTTTCGATAAGTCCTTTAGTAAAATCAGTTTTTGCTTGCCAGTTTAAGGCCTTTTTAACTTTGGTTGTACTTGATATTAATCTTTCAACATGTCCTGGGCGGTCGGTAACTTTTTTGATTAGGGATTTTGGTTTGTTAAAATAATCTAATATAACATCTGCAATTTCCATAACATCATACTCTTGACCTGAGCCGAGATTGAAAACTTCTCCTTTAACTTTATTGATATCTACTTCACATATTTTCTTCAGAGCCTGCACACAGTCCTTAACATATAACCAATCCCGTGTATTTTTCCCGCTACCATATACAAAAAGAGGTCTATCTTCCAGAGCATTCGCAATAAAAAACGGTATCAGCTTTTCTGGAAACTGGTTTGGACCATAATTGTTAAATGGTCGAACGATAACAGCTGGCAGATTATATGTTTTATAATACGAATAAACTAAACGGTCAGCTGCGGCTTTAGTAGCAGCATATGGACTTTGCGGGGCAATTGGGTGTTCTTCAGTCATTGGTACGGTCTGTGCGCTACCATAAACCTCACTGGTTGCAATTTGAATAAACCGATCTCCCGGTCTTCTTCTGAATTCTTCTAACAAAACATAGGTTCCGATAAAATCGGTGCTGACAAATGGGTCGATATTTGCAATTGAACGGTCAATGTGGGTTTCCGCAGCAAAATTGATAACTATGTCAATGCGATTCATTACTTTCTCAACGTCTTTTTTTACTGCAATATCACCTTTAACAAATTTAAAACGCGGATGTTTCAATACCTCTGAAGGAAAATTATCAAGATTACCTGCATAAGTAAGCTTATCAAATACAACGACTTTATATGATGGGTCTTTAAGTAATTCTTTCGTAAAATGCGAGCCAATAAAACCTGCCCCACCGGTTACTAATACTTTTTTCATAGTGTTTTCGTTCGATTAACCGTGTTTAAGTTCCCAATTATACGGTATTTTTTTGTCAAATGGTTTGATTCTAAATTCATCCGGTTTATTGTATCGATATAACTCGGTCGGGCAATTGATGAGATATGTCGGTTCGACACTGATTCCTTTCATACCGTGAACAACATATGGGGGAATAACAATCAACATTGGATTTTGTTCTCCGATAAAAAATTCGTTAATCTCTTTATAGGTTTTCGATTTTTTTCGTTGGTCATATAAAACGACTTTAGCCATACCTTTTATAACCGCAAAATGGTCGGTCTGGAACTTATGATAATGCCACGCCTTGATAACACCGGGATTAACTATCGATAGATAAACCTGCCCAAATTTCTTAAAAAAAGTATCGTCCGAACGCAAGATTTCCATGAGCATACCACGTTCATCAGGAATGACCCTTAATTTCTTAGTTTCAACGCCTTGTATCATAGTTTTTTAGTTTATCCATTTTCCAATCAAAAGTCAAGTCTAACATACTGGATAACACTTATTCCTATGCCATTTCATAATCTTTATGCAATACGAGGCTTTATAGTATTATCCCTAATCCTAGTGATATCGAAAATATGGTACGGGGTTGACATTTAGTAATTATCAAGTAGAATAGATTTTATGAATATTATTTTATCCGGACCTCCGGGTAGCGGTAAAGGAACACAAGCTGAGCTATTGACATCACAGCTTAATTACGCACATTTTTCAACCGGCAATGTGTTTCGAGACCATATTACTCGAAAAACTCCGATTGGTGAACAGGCACAAAAATATATTAATCAGGGAAAACTTGTTCCGGATGACGTTGTTTTGGATGTTGCCAAAGATTTTCTTGCCCATAACCAGAAACCAGGCATCATTTTTGACGGATTTCCACGGACAATCGGACAGGCGCAGGGGCTAGATAAAGTATTGAACGAATGGCAAAATAAGATTGACTTTGTAATTTTTATCGAATTACCCGAGACCGAAATAATCAAACGGTTAACCGCACGTCGAACTTGTTTGACCTGTCATGCAATTTACAATTTGGATTTTAAACCCCCGAGAAAACCGGGTATCTGCGATGTTTGCGGGGGTAAATTGTATCAACGTTCCGATGATACCGAGCCAGTGATAAAACAGCGATTTATGGTATATGAAGGTCAAACCAGAGCCCTTAAAGATTATTACAAAAAAACTCACCACATCTATGAAATCGATGGCACATTAGGTAAGGACCAGGTTTTTCAGGAAATTGTCAAACTCATAAAAAAATGAGCATCTATATAAAATCCCCAAAAGAAATTGAAGGTATTCGGTCTGCAGCAAAAATCGTTGCTAAAACTTTGGATTACATCCAGAACAAAGTCATACCTGAAGTCAGTTTATTGGAAATTGAACAATATTGTGCGGATTTTATAATAAGTCACAATGCTATACCAGCATTTAAGGGTTATCACGGATTTCCAGCTTCAGTATGCATTAGTGTTAATAATGAAGTTGTACATGGTATCCCTAATGGCCGTAAAATAAAACCATCTGATATTGTAAAAGTTGATGTTGGGGTATATAAAGATAATTTTTTTGCCGATGGTGCAAGAACTTTTCCGGTTGGTGAAGTAAACGGCAATATAAAAAAATTGATTGAAACAACCGAACAATCATTATATTTAGGAATTGATAAAGCACGACCAGGAAATCACGTTGGCGATATTTCGGTGACTATTCAGAAGTATGTCGAAAACAACGGTTTTTCCGTTGTTCGTGAATTATCCGGTCATGGCGTGGGAATAGAATTACACGAAGAACCGATGATTCCCAATTACGGCGTAGCGTCAAAAGGAGTAATGTTAAAAAATGGCATGACATTGGCAATCGAACCCATGGTCAATATGGGTAGTTTTGAAATACTAACCGAGAAAAATAATTGGACAGTTGTAACCAAAGATGGACAGCCATCCGCCCATTTTGAACATACAATTTTAGTAACTGACGGCAAACCAGAAATTTTAACAAGGACTGCAAGTGGCTAAAAAAGATTTAATCCAGTTAGAAGGCACGATTACCGAATCATTGCCTAATGCAATGTTTCGGGTTGAAATGGACGACGGTCATAAAGTACTAGCTCATATTTCAGGCAAGATGAGAATGTATCATATAAGAATATTACCGGGTGACCGGGTCACAATGGAATTTTCACCCTATGACCTGACCAAGGGAAGAATAATATATAGATTCAAATAACAGAAAGGAAATGCAGTAATGAAAGTCAAACCATCAATCAAAAAACGTTGTGCATATTGTAAGATAATTAGACGTAAGGGTGTAACCCGTGTCATTTGTAAACGGGACCCGACTCACAAGCAACGCCAGGGATAAAAATTAAATTTTTATGTGTTTTAGTCGTTGTTTATGAAACTTACTTTTCCAATTAGTAAATATTAGGTAATTTCACCGCAGTTATTTCTCTAACTGCTTGATTTTCTCGATAAAAATTGTGAATTGTTCATTATTGAAAGAATCGTCGGCAATCCTTATTCGCGGACCGGAAAACAGTGTCACACCAGGTGCACGAAAAGTTTGACCGCCGGTTAAAATCGTTATGATTCGGCGATTTACTTTTTTGAACACATTAATATCTGTAATTTGCGAGGCTTCGATTCTTTCCAGTCTTTTTGCCTTTCCCCGATATAGATTAATACCGTGAGCGTCAACTTCAATCAAGCGGATACCATTCTTTTGCCAGATTATATAGTCAACAATCATATAAATTACAATAACACAACCCGCGAAAATAAATATTCCGAGCGTATAAATCTGGCGTAAAAAAAGCACGACAAAAAGTAAAATTATACCGAATACAATAGCCGAGCAGTTAACCATCCTTAATGAACGTACCGACGCTTCCATTCGAAAAATACCGCCGTTTTCCACAAGCTTCT
>CAIPLT010000071.1 GCA_903865935.1 Caldifarciminota bacterium | reverse complement strand
ATCTCTAATACTGCCGTATGATCATCTTTGACGGTTAAGGTCCAGACCTGGAAGCCACATTGGGCTACTTTGGGTTTGAATTGCCAGGATGCGATTGCGTCAATCAGCCAGAAGGCTCCGGCTGTCTCAGCCATTGCATTAACACCATCGGTATAGGCCAGTAAATTGGTCCAGTGGCGATACCAGTTGATTGCGCCGGTAAAACCGGCTAATTTATGATTTAACTCGTCAATGGTTATCTTCTGCATGATTTAGCTCCTTTCTATCTTTTACCTTTCCTACGAAAAAGCTCTTTCTCGATTTTCCTGGTATAGACAATCCAGAGATAGTAGAGACCGGCTTTGATGCCTTCTAAGACGATATCCACAAAATCGAAGAGATAATGGGGGTTAAAGAGTTTGTTTATAGGATACTTTTGGTTTGGTTGTTTGTACATAAAAACACCTCCTGATATGTTAAAATTGCTATTACCGGTAATAGCTATAAAGAAGAATTATCCTTCACTATATTTATACCATGTTTTTGGCAGTGAAAATGACCAGTGGTTTTAAGTTTTATACAAGGACTTGATATTAATCATAAATTACGAGTATTAGCGGGTAAAATATGTGTGTAGAGACTAAAAACTGATGAAAAGTGAGTATCTCTTAGGGTCTGCTATAGGTTTGGGGCTACATGGATGCCCGTTCAGTCCCAAGCTACAAACAAGCCTAAAAGTGCAAGTTAAATTTTAACCAATTTGTCTAATATGTGCTGAAACAGAACAGTCGCGTTTATTATCTAGGCATGCATAAATATATCCTGCGGGAATGCTATTCCATTCGACAATAAATCGACCAAGGGGATTGAAGTTTGGGAACTTTGAACCAAATAATGCATCTTCAAGCGTCGTTGGTGCAATATCGGGAAATTCCTTGCACGCCTGATTTATAATATCGATAAAAATTCGCTCATCTTTGCCTTCGATAAATGGTCTTATCTTCATGGATGATTTAGATTCAATTTTTCTAAGGATTCTATCCGTTATAGCTCTTTTATATATCTAAAATATTTTAGTGTCACCTCAAAACCGAGACTTTCGTAAATCTTCATTGCATTTGTAATATTGGTATCATCTACCCCTAACATCACTTCATCCATTCCCTGTTCTTCCAGGAATTTCATTGCGTGTATCATTAATGCTTTGCCAATACCTTTGGAACGATGCGGTTTTAACACTCCCAATACTGCAAGCCAGGCAATATTCTTTTTCTGGTGTTCAATTTCGCGCGGGTCGATTACCGTAATCATAATGCCGACCGGGACAATATTAATAAACGCTAAAAAATCATTGTATTTAACACCTTGTTTTTCTTGCTCTCTGGTGTAGTATTTAGTCTCCTCAAGTGTCGTTGGTCGGAAATTGAAATGATCTTTCATCGCCTCATTTATCAAAGCATTTTCTATTTTAAGCGCTTCGTCACCAGTGCCAATATCAACAATTTTAATATCTTTATTCTCGCCAACATTTTCGGGCAAATCAGAAAGAGACCGCTTCATTCGACTGAACACTCGATACATACGAAAGCCGAATTTTTCTAAGAACTTTTGGGCTGGGACATTGGTATTTCTTGCAGTACTTTCAAATTTATTAATACCACGGTCTTTAAAATTCTGAATGGCGGTTTCGGCAAGGGTAGTTCCAATATGTTTTCTGCGAAGCTCAGGCACAATATAAGGACCATCCATATAACCAAGCTTGTCTTGTCTTTGTGTATCTAAATATGCATAAATAAAGCCAACTGGATTTTCATTCCACTCGGCAAAAAATCGTCCTCGTTTATCGCTATTGGGCGCGTTCTTTTCCATTTCAGCATCGGCAAGTGTCATTGGCGTGAAATCAGGTAACTCCTTCATCGCCCGATTCATTATGTCAATATAAATCGACTCATCTTGACCTTCAACAAACGGTCTGATTTTTATATTACTCATAATTACACCTCCACCCAACGCGCAGCCGAAAGTGACGCCAAATTAGATATAGCACTCAGCAACTGGCGCTGTTCCGGAAGTAATTTGTCAAAGTCGCCTTTAATACCAATTACACCGATATTTTTATCCTGTGATTTCATTGGGATAAAAAATATAGAAATGTTAGCTAAGGTTTCAGTGCCCGAACCGGCTGGTTCGCCATGCAAAACCACCCATTCAGCAACTGCTTGTTCTTCCAGAGTCAAGCGGTCATTGACTTTAGTTCGAGCCCAAAGCTGAAGTGTATTACCTGTTCCTTTAAAGAAAACAAATGCATTGTCTGGTGTAACTTTCGCAAGGTAACGAACAATAGTTTGTCCAATATCATCCAAGATTGTTGTGCGTAAAACACTGAGCGTATCCTTCCAATCAGTTGTCTGTTGGCCAAAACCGCCAATGATTTGTTCCAACGGCGGCAAAGTTAAAAGCTCCTTGCTCATGTTTTCCAATACAGTCAGATGTTCGGTTCGTGCTTGCAGATTCAGGTACTGACGCCGAGTCGCTTTGAGCAATTGGCCAATGCCGATTGACGCGAGGAAAAATACGAGCGCGCTGACTATATCGGCCGGGTGCATTATTAAAAGAGTCATCCGTGGAGCAGTAAAAAAGAAATCGTAGGTCAAAAGACTAATAATCGCTGCCCAGATTGACGGACCAGTTCCAAACAGCAAAGCAATTATCATCGTACCAACAAGAAAAAATGCATAGAGCGATATTGGATGCACATAACGCTGTAGAAAAATATTTAAGACCGTAATTAACGCGAGTATTGGAATTGTCACTAAATATCCCCGAATATCAAATGGTGTTTTTTTAGCAGGGCGGGATGTTATAGGCTTCTTTTCCTCGACCGTTGGTGCTGCAAGATAAATATCAAAATCACTCTGGCGGTTAATTAACTGGTAAACTGGTGAGTTTTTAAGTGCGCTGCGCAGCATAGAATGTCTTGGCTTGCCGATGATAATTTGGCTAACATTATTCTCGCGGGCAAAATTTACCAGGCCTGGTACAATATCGAGTCCGGTTAAAGTTGTAGTTTTAGCACCAAACTCTTCGGCTAAGTTAAATGCTTCAGATAGAAAAGCCCGCTCCTGAACTGAAAGTTCCCGCAGGGTCGGTGACGAAATATAAACAACATACCATTCGGCATTGATAATGCCGGCAAGTTGATATGCCTTGCGAACCAGTTGGGTTGCGTAAGGTGTCGGTGCAATACAAACCATCAGTTTTGGTGCAGCTGGCCAGTTAGTACGAATTGCCTTTGCCTTCATATAATTCAGTAACTCGCTGCCCATTTTACGGGCAACAATGCTCAGCGTTATTTCGCGTAAAGCGACTAAATTTCCGCGCTGGAAAAAATTTGTCATCGCTTGCTTGGCTTGTTCGGGAATATAGACCTTACCTTCATGCAGACGCTCAAAAAGTTCTTCAAGCGGAATATCTATCACTTGCACCTCGTCCGCACGGTCCAAGATATAATCCGGCACTGTTTCTGAAAGCCGGACACCAGTAATCTTAGCTATGATGTCGTTCTGACTCTCGAAGTGCTGAATATTAACCGTCGTGTAAACATCAATGCCATTTTTGAGTAATTCTTCAACATCGAGATAACGTTTAGGATGACGAGCCCATGGAGCATTTGTATGTGCAAGTTCGTCAACCAACACAATCGCAGGCTTGCGTTTAAGAATTGCATCCAGATCCATCTCGTCAATTGCAATCTCTTTATACTGACCGCTTTTGCGTGATATAATTTCCAGACCATTAAGTAACTCGGCAGTTTCAGAACGCTTATGGGTTTCGACAATTCCAACAACAATATCCAATCCACGCTCTTTTAATGTATGGGCTTCAACAAGCATCGAATAAGTTTTACCGACGCCGGGCGAATAACCAAGAAAGATTTTTAATTTGCCCAACTTACCTTCATCTCGTTGTATCTCTTTCAAGATTGCGTCTGGATTAGGTCTCATTTCAGAATCAGAATTATGCTTCATTATACTCCTTTGAATCAATGTCGGTTTTGACCCGAAATACTATCAAGTGCGAGGTTCAAAGTCAATACATTTACCCGTGGCTGACCAAACACACCAATAAAAGGCTGCTGGGTTTTGTTTATAACCAATTGCCTGACTAATTCTATCGGTAGGTTACGGGATTTAGCAATGCGCGATACCTGCAAAAATGCTGATTGTGGACTGATTTCTGGGTCAAGTCCACTTCCAGAAGCTAATACTAAATCCGCTGGAACTAAAACTGTATCAGCAATTTCATTTTCTGTACGCACCTGATTAATCTGTTCACGAACCTGCTTAAATAATTCTGGGTTTGATGGACCAAGGTTAGAACTTGAAGAACTTGCCGCATTGTAGTCACAGTCGGATGGACGGCTGTGAAAATAAGTCGGTAATAAAAATTGCTGCCCGATTAGCTTTGAACCAATTATTCTGCCATTGGACACAATCATGCTGCCATCAGCCCGATGCGAAAAGAACAACTGAGCAATACCGGTCATCACCAAAGGATAGACCACGCCTAATAGAATTGAAAAAACTACTAATATTAGAAATGCTGTTCGTAATTGCTTCAAAACTTTCATACTAATTTTAATAAGTTAATTATCAGATCAAAAATCTTAATACCGATAAAAGGTAAAATAAGTCCACCGATACCATAGATTAAAAGATTAAGTTTAAGCAAAGTCGATACCGAGCGGGTCCGAAATCGTACACCGCGCAAGGCGATCGGAATTAGCATTGGTATAACTACTGCATTGAATATGACCGCGGACAGAACGGCACTTAATGGGCTGGAAAGATGCATAACATTAAGAATACCGAGCTGGGGATATGCCGCAGCAAAGATCGCCGGAATAATCGCAAAATATTTGGATACATCATTGGCAATACTGAAAGTGGTCAATGCACCGCGGGTGATTAATATTTGTTTCCCAACTTCAACGATATCCAATAATTTTGTCGGGTTCGAATCAAGGTCAATCATATTTGCGGCTTCCCGCGCGGCTTGAGTACCGGCATTCATCGCTACCGCCACATCGGCTTGTGCTAGAGCCGGCGCATCATTGGTACCATCACCAATCATCGCAAGCAAGTGCCCTTCTGTTTGATAACGACGAATCGCTTCGAGCTTGATTTCTGGTCGTGCTTGGGCAACAAAATCATCAAGCCCGGCCTCAGCGGCAATTGATGCGGCAGTCAATGGGTTATCGCCGGTAATCATAACCGAGCGAATTCCCATCTGCCGAAGTTGTGCTAAACGGCTTTTGATTCCTTGTTTTAAAACATCCTTAAGTCGGATAATTCCGATTACACGACCGTTATCCGCAATTACAAGTGGCGTGTCGCCATGGCTGGCAACTTCATCAACCTGTCTTGAAATTAATTCTGAAAATGAACCGCCCGCCGACTCAATAAACTCGCGCACTGCATCGACCGACCCTTTTCGAATACGGCGGTCGCTAACATTAATTCCGCTCATCCGGGTCTGAACTGAGAATGGTATAAAAATACTTCCTTCCGGCGCTCGGATGTCCCGTCCCTTGATTCCCAGTTCATTTTTGCACAGCACAACGATACTTCTACCTTCTGGTGTTTCATCCGCAAGCGATGCCAAAAGCGCAGCTTCGATAATTTCTTCACGCGAAACATCTGGCGCAGGGATAAATTCAGTTGCCATCCGATTACCTAAAGTAATTGTGCCGGTCTTATCGAGCAGCACGATATCAACATCACCAGCCGCCTCAATTGCTCGACCACTTAAAGCAATAATATTATGCTGGAGCAGGCGGTCCATACCGGCAATGCCAATCGCAGGCAAAAGTCCACCAATTGTTGTTGGCATTAAGCAAACCAGCAAAGCAATTAGAATCGGTACGGTTGTTCTAACACCCATATAACCAGCTAATGCTGGTAAAGTTATTACGACCACAAGAAAAAGAATGGTCAAACCGATAAGCAAAATTTCGAGTGCGATTTCATTTGGAGTTTTATGACGACGAGCACTCTCGACCATTTTAATCATACTATCCAAAAAGGTTTCGCCCGGATTAGCCGTAATTCGTATCTTGATTTTACCCGACAATACCCGTGAACCGCCCGTAACACCACTTCGGTCGCCACCCGCTTCACGAATCACTGGTGCTGATTCGCCAGTGATTGCTGACTCGTCAACTAACGATGTCCCTTCGATAATTTCTCCGTCACTTGCAATAACTTCACCGTCTTCAACCAAAATAATATCATCTTTGCGCAATGATTGTGCTGAAATTTTCTCGATTTCGCTATTGGGTAATATTCGCCGAGCAAATAAATCCTGTCGCGATTTGCGTAATGATTGAGCCCGTGCCGTGCCCTGAGCTTCAGCTAAAGCTTCGGCAAAATTGGCAAAGATAACCGTAAACCAGAGCCAGATTGATACCTGTAGAACAAATGCTATATTAACGCCTTGAATTGCCCAAACAATTACGAAAACAGTGGTAACCAGAGAACCAATTTCAACGATGAGCATTACCGGATTGCGCCAAAGCGAAAAAGGGTTCAGCTTGTAAAATGACCGACCCAAAGCCCGTAATGCTAATTTTGGTTCAAAGACAGTCTTGTTACGAGTCGTCATAATTTTCCTTTAGAATAATTTCCCTCCAAATAGCTGCAGGTGCTCAAGAAATGGTCCGAGCGTGAATATCGGGAAATAAGTTAGTGCCCCAACGATTATTATAACTGTTACTACCATACCGACAAATAAAATACTGGTAGTCGGAAATGTTGCGATACTTGTCGGCACAGTTTTTTTATTTGCGAGCGAACCGGCAATTGCCAGGCCTGGCAAGATGGTTGCAAATCTTCCTACTAACATTGCCAACCCAAGCGTCAGGTTATAAAATACGGTGTTAGCATTTAAACCTGCGAACGCCGAACCGTTATTGCCGGCGGCTGAAAGATAAGCATACAGAATTTCGGACAGACCATGTGCCGACGGATTAGCAATACTTGTACGAGCCACTGGTGAGATAATCGCGATCGCTGAGCCAATCAGCAGGGCTACTGGTGGAAGTAAAACACCAATCACCGCCATTATCATTTCATAAGGACCAAGTTTTTTACCGAGAAACTCAGGGGTTCGACCAATCATCAGACCAGCAATAAACATAGTTAATATTACATAGAATAGCATGCCAATTAATCCAACCCCGACTCCGCCAAAAATTACTTCTCCAATACCCATATTGAACATATAGACTAAGCCAGTCAACGGCATTTTTGAATCGTGCATCGCATTCACCGAACCATTAGAAGTGCATGTAGTCGATTGTCCCCAGAGTACTGAGCTAACAACGCCGAACCGGGTTTCTTTGCCTTGCATATTTGCGTTACCAGCGACTCCGATTTTCCCCAGCATTGGATTACCTGAAAGCTCAGCCCAAAGCGCTATGCCAAACCCAAGCAAAAATAGAATTAGCATTACATAGAAGAGCGCAAACCCCTGCTTTCGGTTCCGAATCATACTGCCAAATGTGAAAACTAGTGCAACTGGAATTAGAAGAATTGCAAGCAATTCACAAAAATTAGTCAGCCAGTTAGGATTTTCAAATGGGTGGGCAGAATTTACATTGAAGAACCCTCCACCGTTCGACCCCAGCTGTTTGATTGCAACCTGTGAGGCGGCTGGACCAACTGCAATCGTTTGCTGTTTACCTTCCAGGGTCTGTGCCTTAACATAAGGTCGTAAAGTTTGAACCACACCTTGAGATGCCAGTACTATAGTTAAAATGATTGAGAGCGGCAGTAATACATAGACCACAGACCGTACCAAATCAACCCAGAAATTACCGATTGTTTTTACTTCCTTTCGGATAAAACCCCGCATCATCGCTATTGCTACTGCGATTCCGACTCCGGCAGAAACAAAGTTCTGGACCGCCAAACCAAACATCTGTGTCAAATAACTCATCGTTGTCTCGCCGCTATAAGACTGCCAGTTGGTATTGGTCACAAATGAGATTGCAGCATTGATTGCCGTGTCCCAGCGGACCGGACCGAAATGCTCGGGGTTGAATGGCAGAAGCTTTTGAAGTAGTTGTAATAGAAACAGAACAATGAGACTAATACAGGTGAAGACTACAACTGATACGCTATAATCTTTCAATGACATTTCTTGTTCTTCATGAATTCCGCAAATCCGATAAATCAGAGTTTCAAGCGGACGTAAAATTGGGGTCAAAAATGTCGGTTGTCCATTGAATACACGAGCCATGTATCGACCGCTTAATATTGCTAAGGCAATAAGGATAGTAAAGAATGTCGCAAGATATATAATTACTGAATTCATACTTGTCTTATTTAATATTTAATGAGTTGGGGATTACTTTTTTAGCCAGATATTTGCTGCCTCTTTATTTTTTTCTCTTGGCATAAGTGTAATTGCATTTTTTTTGCATGCGGTTCTACACACGCCGCAGCCAAAACATTTAGTCGGTTCGATATAAACTTTAGTATTGGTTGACGAATAATACATCGCCGCGAATTGACACTGTTTCATACATGATTTACAACCCGTGCATAAATTCCAGTCAGTCTGGCAGATATATTCAGCCCGGAAGAAAATCGGCGCGCCATTCTTTTCAATATAATACCGGTATGCTCCGCAGTCATGGTCGCAGTTACACAGACCGATAATATATGGTGAGACGCCGGTCCAGATTGAATGCATCAACCCTTCTTTGTCAAATTTATGAAATAATTTCTTGGCATCTTGCTTGGTAAGAATTTCAAATGACGAATCCGGAGCAGTGCCCTTTGTGCCGAGCGGTCCGATTGAAACACCAAAACAATATCGTTCATCGGCTTTGCCGGTAGTGATATATCGGCAGCCGCAGGGCAATCTTGTTATATTATTTACCATATCGATTACCGCTTCCACATCTTCAATCGGCAGCACCTGACCAAAATGAACTACCTGTGAATGTTTGGTAATTTGTTCTTCAGTTGGTGGGGGTTGAGGGGGTTCGGTTGATTGTGTTTGAGGATTTGATTTTTCGTCTTGCTTTTGGAATGTAAATGAATTAAAGAAATTGCGAACCCATTCACCTCTTGTTTTGGTGCCGACAATTTTCTGTTTTTCCTCAGATAGCTCTTCTAAAAGTAGTGCCCTTGAATAGTTCTTCATCTGAAGGTACCACTTCTTGCCTTCGCCGTGTTCCTGACAAAATTCACACATTTAATCCTCCTTTATTCTGACAGGATTTACCGGACAATTTAATAATATCGCTGTTGCAGAATAATTTTCTATATAGTTTAAAATCATCTTTGATTCCAACAGATGTTATGTTTTTAAGTAATATAAAGTGACGCCGGCAATAAGCAGTATAATTCCGACCGCCATTAGCAAAAGCCTTGTTGCCTTTTCGGTTTGTGTCAAACCCAACCATCTCTTCTCGTTCTTCCATTCTTTTCTGTTTAGTAAGCTGATAAGTAAAAAAATCAGTCCCAATATCAATATCCTGGTATTTTTCGTAGCAATGCTAACCGGAATAAAAGACAGACCAACAATAAAAAGGGCACGGTAATTTGTCGTCTGTGTCCTTTTTCTCTTCGTCACCGTGAATATAATCATTAATCCGATTACAATTAATGCTATGATAATCATTACCGCTAAATATATTTTCATTTAGTCTCCGTAAAATTCTTTCCACATCATAGTTTAATATAAATATTTTGTCAATGGTAATACAACGGAGTAAAATAAGAAATTGTTATTGCCGAGTAAATTATATTATATAAATTTACTCGTATCTTAACGCATCTATCGGGTTAAGCATTGCGGCTTTGCGTGCCGGATAAAATCCAAAGAATAAACCAACCGCAAATGCAAAAAAGAAAGACAATAACACTGAACCAGGTGTAATAACAGTTGACCAGTGCGCGAATTGACTGGTCAGTTTGCTTGCTAATAATCCAAAAATGATTCCAATAAGACCGCCGCTCAATGCGACAATAACCGATTCAATCAGGAATTGACCCAGAATATCCCATTTTTGCGCGCCGATTGCCTTGCGGATACCGATTTCTCTGGTCCGCTCAGTAACTGATACAAACATAATATTCATAATACCAATACCACCGACAAGCAGACTGACGATTGCGATACCGGCAAGTAAGACAGTAAATGTCTTGCTGGTCTCTTTGACCGTGGCGAGAATATCGGATTGAGACATAATATTAAAATCGTCATCCTCTGGATTTCTAATTTTATGCCGTTCCCGCAATAGGTTTGTGATTTCAGTCGATGCTTTATCCATTACTGCTTGCGATTTTGCCTCAACATTAATAGTTGAAACATAATCAACGCCAAATAATCTTTTTTGTGCAGTTGCCAACGGGACAAAAATAACATCATTTTCATCTCGGAACCCGCCGCTTCCTTTTTGGCTCATTACCCCAATTACCTGGAATATGTTACGGTTAATTTTTATGTATTCTCCGATTGGGTTGGCATCGCCGAAAAGATTAGTGACCACTGTTTGCCCAAGCACTGCTACACGCCGCATAAACCGGTTGTCATCATCCGTGATAAAAACGCCGGTTCCAACCGGAAAATTTCTTATTTCCGGGAAATTTGGTGTGACGCCATTAATCTGGGTATTGGTATTTTGAGCTCCGTAAACAACCTGCCCGTTTCTCGAAAAATCCGCATCAACTTTATTTACATATTGAGTTTGGCTGGCAATTGCCAAGGCGTCTTCATATTTAAGACTCGTGCGACTACCCGCCGCCGACCGCACACCTCCCTGCTGGAAAGATCCCGGTCGTATTTGTAAAAGGTTTGCACCCATCTGGCTTATCCTTGTGGTTATTTGTGCACTTGCCCCTTGTCCAATCGCAATCATGGTAATTACTGCCCCAACCCCGACAATGATGCCGAGCATCGTGAGAAAGCTGCGCAGTTTGTTAGAAAGAATCGAAGATACCGCCATGACCACGCTTTCTTTCATTTCCGCCACCGTGAACTTTCGCTTTTTCTTATCATTATTTGCCCGCACTGAAATGTTTTCAGTATCGATATGTTCTGAGGTTTTCTGGTCTTCGACAATTTCACCGTCTTTTAGACGGATTATTCGGTGCGCATAAGATGCAACTGAGTTATCGTGCGTCACCATAATTATGGTAATGCCCTTTTTGTGAAGTTCGGTCAGAATTGACATTATCTCTTTACCCGACTTGGAATCAAGATTGCCGGTCGGCTCGTCGGCAAGGATTATCGACGGTTCATTGGCTAATGCACGGGCAATGGCAACGCGCTGCTGTTCACCACCGGATAATTCTTTAGGTCGGTGTTTTGCCCTTGCTTCAAGATTTACCAATTTCAGCGAATTAAATGCCTTGACTCGACGGTCGTTATGGTCGCCCGAATAAATAAGCGCAAGCTCGACGTTCGACAAAGCATTTAAGCGTGGTAAAAGATTATAACTTTGGAATACAAACCCGAGTTTCTCATTGCGCAGCTGGGCAAGCTGGGAATCAGTGAATTGACTGATATCAGTCCCGTCAATCAAATATTGTCCGCTGGTCAATACGTCCAGACAACCCAGAACATTTAACAAAGTTGACTTGCCTGAACCCGATGGTCCCATTATTGCAACAAATTCACCGTCTTCAATTTTAAGCGAGGCGTTCTTTAAAGCCGCAACATCTATTTCGCCCAGTCGGTAGATTTTATTGCAATTCTTGAGCTCAATCATCTCCGTCCTCCCATCATCGGACCACCAAGCCTCATGCGTGGTGTGCTTGTCGAACTACTGTTATGATTTTGCTGACTTTGCGTATTACTTACAACTACTTTATCGCCTTCAGCTAACCCGTCAGTAATTTCAATGGTCTTGCCATCGGTTGCGCCGGTGGTAATATGCCTTGGTTCAGAATGGTTATTTACCATCACCAGTACAAATTTATTGCCATTACGTTCTTTTATTGCAGTGCTCGGCACAGTAAGAACATTTTGCTGATTTACAATTACAAATGAAACGTTGGCGGTCATTCCTGAAGACCAATAAGATGGAACGTGCAAAGGTTCAACCATAATATTATAGACGACCACATCTGAAACCAAAGAGCCTTCATGGGCAATTTTAGTAACTTTTCCCTGGATATTTTCGTTCGGGAAAGCATCAAGGGTAATCTCTGCTTCTTGCCCTAAAAATATCTTGCCGATATCGGCTTCATCAACCTGTACACTCGCAACCAATCGGTCGGAAATTACAAACAAGACCGTTTGGGTAGTAACATTTTGTCCGGGCTCGCAAGAGCGGGCTATCACCTGTCCGGAAATTGAATTGGTAAGCGGGACCGGTTTATATGCGTTATCTGCAATTACCTGAGACGCAAGCGCATCTTTGATCGCGGTCGAGTCTGCTTTTCTCTGTGCCGCATCTAAATTCGAACGTGCTGCATCTAAAAGAGCGATTCGATCTTCACTCGAAATCCAGGCAAGAATGTCACCCGGCTTGACAACATTACCTTCATTTACTAATACCCGGTCGATTCTGCCGCTGACCGGCGAGTTGACTTCAACTCTGGTATACGGTTGAACCGTTCCGGTCGAAGTCACTTTTACCTCAATATTTCCTCGTGTCACATCTGCGGTTACAATTTGCTCTTGTTTTGATTTTCCGGCTAACTTTTTCCGTATTATAAAAAATCCCGCGACGACGATTACTAAAATTATAATTCCGATTAGTACTTTCTTCATTAATTACTCCTTCCGATTGACTTTTCTAATGCCGCAACTGAGGTGCGCAGATTGTACAAAGCATTAACATTACTGTTTTCTGCCTGAGTTAACTCACTCTCTTTCTGCTGCAGAAAGAAATATGATGTGCTTCCCTGCTCATACTGGAGTTTGGTCAGCTGGTAAGCGTCTTGCGCGGCTTCAAGGGTTTTATTGCTCACCTCAAGATTTTTCTTCGCCAGAGTCAAACCGGAATATGCCTGTTTGACTTCTGATTCAATGCTGTTAGTTAAATCTTGTAATTTCAAATCACTTTGTTTTATTGAAATAGTTGTCTGCTTGACTTTTACCTTGGTTGAAAAACCATTAAATAAAGGCAATGAAAGACCAATGCCGGCACTCCAATTATCATTTTGCTCTAAAAAATTATCTCCGGACAGACCATACGAAGACGACACAGATAAAGTTGGCAGGTAATTGCTTACTGCCTGAGTTTTCTGCGCAGCGAGCACATCGTGGTTGGCTTTTTGACTGATAATTTCCGGCCTTTCATTCTCAGCCAGCTTAGTCAAGCTGTCAAGCGGGGGAAACTCAATTGTTTTGTCCTGATACTGAATAGACATTTCTTGGCTTGGCAAATTTAAGAGCTGGCTTAACGAGAGTTTAGCTAAAGCAAGACTTTGTTCAGCCTGCATATAATCATATTCAGTCTGGTTTAGGCTAACTTCGGCTTGCTTGACATTAGGTTCATTCTCTCGCCCGACATTATAATTTAATTTTAAAAGCGTAAGATTATCGTTACGCCTTTTTAAAATACTGTTAACAAGCGTAATCTGCTCTTGTGTCTGTAAAATTTTATAGAACGTTTGCTTTACCGACAGGACAACTTCGTTTTCTTTTTGGCGGTATGTTTCTTCTGCGATTTTAATTCTGGTCTTGGCTATTTTCGAACCGGCACGAATCGAACCACCTTTATATAGTGTATATTGAGCACTTATGCCGGTTGAAAAACTGCCCGATGCGTCAACTGAAGCGCTTCCGCCATATCGGTAATTAGTTGAAAGTCCAAGGCTCGGATAGTATGAAGAATTTGCATCGGTTAAACTGGCACGAGCTGCATCAATATCCATTTTGGCTTGTTGCAGCGTTAGATTATTTTGCTTGGCGAGTGAAACACAATCATCTAAAGTCAGTGGTTGCGCAATTGAAATATGGAACATAATTGCGACAAGAAAAACGACTAAGGTATAGTATTTTAATTTCATCTTGCTCCTGTTCGTTTCATTCTTTTCATTATAACATCATTGCTAATATTAGACAATATGTTTGCGATAAGAGGTGCGGGGTTCACCCACGCCCTTCCTGAGCCTTTGGGAATTCTTAATCTTTTTTCAGGTTCTAAAGGAAGAGCCGGGTTCATTTATTCTCCTTGGCTTTTTCCGGTTGCGGGCGTGGACTCTGAACAAGGGTAACTGTTAACCAGAACTCCTGTTTTTTTGGCATTTCCATTCCGCCAGGTGCATGGTTAGAATTATTTCCCCAACCCATTCCAGAACCTCGGTTCATTCCTTCGCCGTGCATTTCACCACCCTGCCCTACACCTTCGGGCATATCTGGTCTTTCCCCGCCCATCGGTTTCATCCCCTTGAATTCGTCAGGATTCATTCCTAATTCTATCCCAATGCTAATCATTTTACCCAATGTTGCATTGGAGATATATGGAATGCTATCGCCTTGTCGAATAGGAATTCTAATTTCGTGGCAATAAAATCCCTGCTCATAGTTGGTCGCAACTTTATATCCGTACTTATCGTCAGCAGTTTTAAGAGTTAATGTATCCTTATTGTTTATTACCAACAGTCGGTTCCTAAATTCTTCGGGCATCGTATGAAAATTACCGCTCTGTTCAGGCAAATTTACCTGCTGATGTATATTGCCCGCATATCGAATTCCGAAGTTCTTTTTATTTTTATTAGTCTTATCTAACCAGATTGCTATGTGTCTTTGAAAAAATTTAGTTTGTGGCAGGTCTTTAAAATTAAGCAAGAAATAAATATAATTAGAATCGTTCGCAACGCCCATCGAAACATTCGCTTGTTTGAAAAAAGCCATTGGATGCCCACCCCAATCTTTTGGACTGCCATCAATAATAATCGAGTTGTCCGGCCATCGACTCGGCATCACAACGTCACCAGCATAACCGATGGCGAATGAAATAAACCAGATAAAAAAAGATATCAGAAAAATATTTTTTTTCATTTATTTTCCTTATGGATTAATTGACTTTATAAAAAGGGAGTAACTCATAAAGTTACCCCCTTAAAAAACAATTTATCTTCTTCCCCAATGATTATTGTTGTAGTTATTATTACGATTGTGGTGATTTCGTGTAAAATGTCTGCTGTATTCTCGACGCTGCTCGATGCGATTTTGGTGAAGCTGGGTACGAAATTTCCAGGCATTTCTTCGCTGTATTATATTTATCAGGCGTAACCACCAATTTTGTCGCGCTGTCTGACGGGCTCGGATAACTGGTCGTTGCCTTCTGTGTGTGTTTTGCTGGATAGTTCTTTGTCTTTGTTGTCTTCCCCGGTTATTATTTGGACTTTGTGCGTAGAGTGTTGGAGATATAATAAGAATACCTAATAATATGATAGCAACCGACAATACCTTTCTTTTTATGTTAGTCATATTGTCCTCGCTTTCTGTCTCATACATATAATTAGACGTAAAAAATAGAAAAAGGTTTAACTGACACAAGAATGGTCGATAATACAATCTCAATTTAGCGTGTGAGAAAGAAAGTTTTGTTATTTATGCTTAATGGTCGCAGTTTAAAAGTTATATTAAGAATATAACTAAATATTTAGTGGATTTTTAATCTAACTTTTTATACCCCAAATTCTTAATTTAAATTTCTGCAAGAGAGGGTAGAATTCCCCCTATACTGTTCAACGTAAATAATATAATGGTAAGCACGAGTGTGATTGCCATAGAAAAAGATTTTAAATATTAATTATATTCCTGATGTCTAATCGGTTTATTTTTAGGCGTAAAATTGGATTACTAACACAGTATCTAATAATAAATATAGCACAAAATAAAAGCGGAATTTAATTAGAGCTCATTATAAAGTATCGAATACAATATTGAGCAGAGTATTAAATGGTGGGCAAAGTAATGCACACGGAAATTTTTTATATCAAATTTCTGATTTCAATATTCTAAAAAACTTATCTCTTGCTTGACGTTCAATCCATGGTGTATGTCCGCAATTTTCGAGTATTATAAACCGAAAGTTTTTTATACTGCGGGACAATGGTTTTCTCACCCCTTCTGACGGATGCGGGTCATAGTCGCCGTGAATTGCAATAACCGGGCATTGAATTTGTTTAGCTAATCCAAGCAATTTACCGCTTTTTCTCAGACTTTCTGCCTGTTTCCACACGCCTTGCATAATATCAAGCTGAAAATCTACTTTATTTTTGAGAATTATTGGTTTGAAGGAATCTGTTTTTGACATTAACTCACCGAATTTGACAAATACCAAATTATCGCCAATTTTTTTGGTTAACCGCTTTAAGGTTAGTTCACTGACCTTTTGTTTATTCATTAACTTAATATAGGTATTTAATTCGTTCCTTTCTTTATGCCCAAGTCGACTTAATCGTGTTTTCATTATCTGTGAAACATACTTTTCTTCAAATGTTCCGCTCGAAATCAGTATCAATTTCTTGACAAGTTTTGGATATCTGGCAGTAAAAATAAAGCTAAACCATGCACCCCACGAATGACCAATCAAAATTACCGGAAGTTTTGCATGTTTATTGAGAATGTTTTTCAGCTCTTTAATTTGTCCATTAATCGATGTTGCAGTTTGCAAAGGTTCTAAAATACCGCGTGTTTTGGATAACTCTAAAGCAACCGGTTTCATTTCGCCACGCGCGCCGGGACCACCGTGAATTACTGCAATGCTAAATGGTGCTTTGCCATATTTTCTTAGATTTTTCATTATTGAAAATAGACTGGAATGGGTTTTTATTCGGTAAGTACTAATTTTTCTACTTGTCTAAAATTATTGCTTTCGATTTTTACAAAATAAACACCTTTAGGTAATTTATTGCCCGTATTACTTGTACCATCCCACAATATAGAAGATATTGAAGACGGTAGATTATACGATTTAACTAACACACCGGTAACATTGTAGATTTTTAAATCAGCTTGTCTATTCCCTACAACCTGCCATTTGATTTGTGCAATATGCCCGAATGGATTTGGCTTGATAACCAATTTTGGATTTTGTAATTCGTATATCGGAAGGTCAGAAATGCCTGAAACTACCGAGCCCGACTCAATCGCATCCAGCTCATAGTTTTGACCAGCATCAGCTACTTTTACATAACGGGCGCTCGAGACCCCGGCATTGGTTATATTACAGCCAACATTGCCTGTGCCATAAGTACAGAAATGCCATGGACCAGTCCATGCGTCATCTGATACAAAAACTGAACAAGGTTTGGTGGTGGTTGAATAGACCGTAAAATCATTGTCGGTACTATCTAATATCGGCTTGCTCAGCTCTATTGCCACTGAACTTCGCGATGAAAGTTTGAGCACTCGGCTGTCGCGGGGACCCAAAGTCCATGATGCCATTGTACCGCCTGCCAAAGTCGTGCTTTGACAAATCCATGTGACAATTTTGTATCCAGTAACCTGTAAAACCGTATCCGGCTGGAGCACCGCGTCAACAACTACATAGCTATCAATTGGGACTGTTATTCCTGAAATTATTTTTGCCCGATAACCATCGGCAATTATCTTAAGGTTATGAATACCCGGTTGTATGTATTTAAAATACCATCCGCAGGTATCAGTATAGGTCATCCAGTTTGGCGGATCTGCTACTATTATCGCTTTTTGTACGGGCAAGCCGGTTATTGAATCGGTTATCAAACCGCGTATCCCATAAGCGCAACGGGTTATTAAATCCAGACTTGCTGTCCAGTTGATATGACAAATTGTATCAATTTGACTGGCGGCAGGTGGCTGACCCAATGAGATCTCGGCGGCAAGACCAAGCGCGCCTTCTTCACCGTATGAATAATCAGTAGCTGTGCCATAACAAACATACAATCCCCGTGAAATCTGATAAGCGGATAAACCGGTTATATTGTGGTAACGGTTACAAAGTTCCGAATGAGATATACTGTCTAATGTTGCCATGGTCGAATAACTCCAGGGCCACATTACTGATGTCGAACCGCTGTGATAGGTCATGTGGAGGACAAACGGATGCTGTTGTAAAAAGTTACGGAAACCACGCGTTTCGGGCTGGCTCCATGGCGTGCTCATTCCTGAACCTGAACCGGTTCGCCATGCATATCCATAATCACGATTAAGATCTTGACAGACCGTGGTTCCGCGAGTGCGATTTATTAATCCCTCAGGGTTGATGCAAGGAATAATCCAAATCTCGCGGGTGTTTACAATATTGGTTATAATCGGGTCAAGCCCGTAGTTATTAACAATCTGTTGCATCAAATACCAGCAAACTTCAGTGCCGATATTTTCGTTACCATGAGTCGTGCCATCCCAAAGCATTCTTGGTCGGTGCATTTCTGTTTGCGCATTCTGAGAAATCTTGAGCGCCAGTAAATATTTACCAGTTGGCGATTGCCCAACTGTATCAAGATGGCAGATGTTTGGGTAAGTATTGGCTATCAGATTAAATGTATCCATAATCTCCTGGTACGAATGGTAACGTCCTAAATCAGAACCAGGTGCAATTAGTTCTGAATACTTGACCATATCAGGAATAAGCACTTCGTATTCATAACCCATTTGTTTTATTCTCTGGATATTGCCTGGCAAAATCGCGCCGTGAATATAACCGTTTTCTATATCATATATATATAACCCTGCATCTTGTAAAGATTGTATCGCATACCGCGATGCTGCAACCCGAATAAGCATTTCGTGTTCTTGCGCTTGATTATTAGCATAAGTAGTTGTAGCAATAAGTAATAAAAACGCCGCCGCTATAAAATATCTTATCATGTCCTTGGTAAGTTTTTAGCTTTTAGTTCTTTATTTATCGTTTATATTAATTATCTCAATAATGTAACTCTTTTTACCTGTTTGTTATTGTCGGTTATTAACCGCACAAAATATACGCCATTAGATAAATTGTCCTGACCTCTCCAGGTAAACTGATGAATACCCTGTTCCTGATATTGATTTACTGGCGATGCAACCAGACGACCATCCGCAGACAGGATATCAATTTTAATCATAGAACTCTTATTCAGAGTATATTTTATCATTGCATAATTGGTTATCGGATTGGGACTAACTGATATTTGGTCTTGTGCAACCGATTGAATATACTCTTCGGCGACTCCCGGATTGGTTAAATTCAGATAGATTCTTATATTGCCATTATACGAACCGTATTCGCCGAATATCAAATCAAGGTCGCCATCCTGGTCCCAGTCATTGAACGTAATGTGCCCTTCGGCAAGACCATCAACGATATGTCCGCTTTGAGTTGAAAGCTGCTGGCTGGAATTGAATACCGGTGCCGCATTGGTTCCGGAATTATGATAAAACCAGACATAACCATTGATTTCGCTGGTCAGCAAATCTTTTAATCCGTCCCGGTCTAAATCATAAACGACTGGACAAGTCCGTTGTAAATTGATCGGGACTCCTGCGCAGGTGATTGCGGTATAGCTTCCGAAAAGTGGCGCCGCATCGGTTCCGGTATTAATATAAACACGAACATTGTCAGTGCCCCCATATTCACCGGTCTGACCAGTTAAAAGGTCTTTTTTACCATCTTCATTCCAGTCATTGATGAATGGCGTAGAATTGTAATCAACATGAATGTCTGTCCCGTTAGATTGTATGTGTCCGGAATTGGTTAATGCGTTATTCGGTGCTGTGGCACGGAAAAATGTGATATAACCATCTCGCTCGCCGACGATTAAATCTCTTCTTCCATCATTGTTCCAATCGCAAACTGCGATTGCCGCGCCCTGACATCAGCCCGAACTGACTGAAATATCAACACCGTCAGATTGAATATACGAGCCGGATGTAAAACTTGGATTGCTATTGGTACCGTAGTTTTTCCAGAATTGAACTTTACCAGATGTATATTGCCCGAACAGCAAATCTTTTACTCCATCTCCGTCCCAGTCATAGATATAAGGCGAAGCACAACCAAGCGGAACCGTAATTGGACTCCCATTTGCTGTAATATTAAAATAGTTAGCGAAAGTTGGCACCTGAGCATACAATGAAAATGCGATTAAACAAGTGAATATTATTATACATTTTTTACTCATGCTGTCTCCTTGTTTGATTTTATAAGATTTACTCTATGCACTTGACTAAAGTATAGATTATAAATAAATTTAGTCAAGATAATTTATCCGAGCTTTCCTAATAAATCCGAGAGCAGACACCTTCTTGACTTTTATTTCTTTTATAATATACTTCCGTGTCAATGTCTGTTCAAACCATAGTACTATTAACAATTTTTGTCCCGATTATCGGGTCATTGACCATTCCCCTTGCCGGGCTGATTTCTAAAAAAGCCAGGTCGGTCTGGGCAATATTAATCGGTCTGGCAACTGCTTTCTTTGCTTCGATGTTAATTCCGTTTGCCCTATATGGCGGCGAGCTTGTAATCCGTAAAATTATGATTCTGGGGTTTGACTTTACCTTGATTGTCGATGCGCTTTCAGTCTTTATGTCAATTGTCTCTTCGTCAATCGGCGCATTAATTGTAATTTACTCAATCGGTTATGTTTCACATGACGAAAACCAGAACGAATATTACTTAATCGTTCTGCTATTTATTGGTGCAATGATGGGGTTGGTCTATTCTGCCAATCTCATTTTTATGTACCTGTTCTGGGAAATCGCGGCTATCGCCTGTTGGCGGTTAATCGGATTTTATCGTAAAAAAGAATTTATTATCAAAGCCGACAAGGCATTTTTGGTAACGTTCTTTGGTGCGGTTGTAATGCTTTTAGGCTTTATTCTTATCTATAGCCAGACCCATACTTTTGATTTGACCCAGATGCGCGGTGTTGCGGTGCCAGGCATAGCTGTGCTTTTAATATTATTCGGTATGTTTTCCAAGTCTGCAACCGTTCCTTTACACACCTGGTTACCCGATGCCGGTGTTGCGCCTTCAACGGTTACCGCATTACTGCACGCTGCGGTCTTGGTTAAAATCGGCGTCTATGCGTTTGCACGCTTATTTAACTGGACATTTATCTTACCTTCTGGCTGGCAGCAGGCATTACCAATTATTGTTGTCATATCCAGTCTGGTTGCAGCCGGTGCCGCGACCGTTGAAAATGATTTAAAGCGTATTCTTGCCTACTCAACCGTCAGTCAAATTGGCTATATCTTTTTAGGTTTATCAGTATTAAATCCGGTCGGCGTAACCGGCGCTTTATTATTTCTTCTAATGCACGGTTTGGCTAAAGCGGGTCTCTTTTTATGTGCTGGGATTGTTGAACACAATACTCACAAACGCGATATACGAGAGCTCGGCGGTTTAATCAAGACCATGCCGATTACCGCTGTAACATTTTTATTTTGTGCATTCTCGGTTATTGGTATTCCGCCGTTCGGTGGTTTCTTTTCCAAGTTTATGGTAATAATGGGTACGATTCAGGCAGGAAAAATCTGGGTTGCGGCTCTCGCATTATTTGTTGCGGTATTGACAATGGTCTATCTGTTCCGGTTGTTCAATATGGTATTTTTAGGTGAAACAAAATTGGCGATTCCCGAAAAAACACCGGGCATGCTCTTTGTCGTAATTGTTTTAGCTGTTTTATCTTTGCTCGGCGGAATTTTCATCGCTTTTCCGACAAAATTGGTCGGTGTAGCGGTATCTGAGATTTTTCGCATGGGAGTTTTAAGATGACACCAGCAAATTTATTAATCCCTATTCTTTTACCCGTTGGCCTTGGGATAATATCGTTTCTTATTCCTTCAAAAACTAAACTTATCCGAGAAATAATTTCAATAATTGGTGCTGGCGTTATTTTCTATGTTGCCGTGGTGCTATTCCGAATTAAAAATTTAAATTATATTGTCCCGTGGGCTGGTACTGGGATTGATTTTGATTTAAGACTTTATCATTTTAGCGGCTTTATTTTACTTGGACTGTCTGGATTTCTCTTTTTAATCGTGCTCTATTCATCAATCAAGATGCGTGGACACAATCGGATTCGGGAATATTACGGATATGTATTTTTAACCGCTGCTTTAGCCAATGGCGCTGTTTTAGCAAATAACTTTGTTTTATTGGTTTTCTTCTGGGAAGGACTTTTGTTAACCCTGTACGGCCTTATCACAATTGGTGGCAAAGAATCGTATCGGACTGCCGTAAAAAGTTTTATTATCAGCGGGTTTTGTGATTTCTGTATGATACTGGGTATTGGTATCCTCTGGTATGCAACCGGCACGCTCAGGATGTCAGATATTTCAGTCCAGCCGCATGGTTTAACAGCGGTCAGTTTCTTTTTGATGATGATTGGTGCGATTGGTAAGGCTGGTGGGATGCCATTTCATACCTGGATTCCCGATGCCGCAATTGATGCACCGGTCAGTGTGATGGCATTTTTGCCCGCGTCGGTTGAAAAACTTTTAGGCATTTACCTGCTTACCCGTATCTCACTTGATTTCTTTAAACTTCAGGTTAATAGCGCTTTTTGTATCACGTTGATGATTATCGGTTCTGCGACAATTGTGCTTGCCGTATTTATGGCGCTTATCCAAAAAGATTTTAAGAAATTGTTATCATTCCACGCCATAAGTCAGGTTGGCTACATGATACTTGGAATTGGAACAGGGATCCCGATTGGCATTGCTGGCGGTGTATTTCACATGATAAATCACGCAATGTATAAATGTGGACTTTTCTTAAGCGCCGGCTCGGTCGAACACAGGACTGGCACAACCGAACTGAAAAAGCTGGGCGGTCTTTATCGAGAGATGCCGGTTACCGCACTCTGTTTTGCGGTTTGCGCGGCGGCGATTTCCGGTGTCTGGCCCTTGAATGGTTTTGTATCCAAAGAAATGATTTTTCATGGTTCAAAAGAGACCGGTTATTTAATCTTTACAATTGCGGCGTGGGTTGGCGCAATCTTTACATTTGCCTCATTCTTAAAAGCTGGCCATTCAACTTTCTTGGGTCCAAGGACAAAAGATATTCCCAGAGTTAAAGAAAGCGAAAGCCTGATTCTATTGCCGATGATAATACTTGCCGGGCTTTGTATATTATTCGGTGTTTATAATAAATTACCATTAACATTATTCATCCAGCCGATTTTAGAAGGACATGTTCCGGTCGGCGAGCACTTAGATTTCTCTAACCACGGACTGGCAGTGGCAAATCCGATTGCGATGATATCAATCCTGTGTCTATTTATCGCCTTGGCGATTCACTTTTATGGCTGGAACCGTGGCGAAAAGAGAGCTTATTTAGCTTCTGAACCGATTCATAATTTACCAGTTCTCAAAATGCTCTATAATAAATCAGAAGCGAGATTTTTTGACCTGTATGAACAGGGCGTAAAAGTCTTAAAAGGTTTATCATATATTCTGTTTGTCGGTGTTGACCGCACCATCGACTGGATATATGAAAAGTTTGTGACGTTTATCGGCAGAACTTTCTCGCGGGCATTAAGCTGGGCGCATTCGGGCAATTATGCCAATTACCTTGCCTGGTGCATTGCCGGTCTGGTGATAATAATTTTATTTATTGGAAAGCTTTTAAGATAGTATGGTATTTACATTTATTCTGGTTCCGTTAGTAATGGCAAGTCTGATGCCGTTGATTGGTAAGATATCGAAAAAATTCTTGCCAGATATTTTGACCAATATCACCTTGCTTTTTTTACTTATTTATTCAATAACAATTGGTCGGCAGATTATTAGCTCGGGAACTGGAATTAGGCAATTGGTCTGGCTTGGTCAGCAGTTAAATATTACACTTGCGCTTGATGGTTTTAGTCTCTTGATGCTCTTTTTAATTTCTCTGGTAAGTTTTGCCGTTGGCCTGTATTGCATTAATTATATGGAGCATTACGGCTCGAAAGCGGTTTTCTATGCGCTCTTTTTATTAATGATTGCTGGTATGAACGGTCTGGTTTTAGCCACCGATTTATTCAGTATCTACGTATTTTTAGAAGTGGCGGCAGTTGCATCATATGCCTTGGTGGCATTCGGTCTTGGTTATGACGAACTTGAAGCATCATTTAAATACCTTATGCTTTCTGCGGTTGCGACCGCATTTATTCTTGTCAGTATCGCATTGATATTCGGATTTACCGACAGCCTGCGTTTGCACGATGTTGCATTGGCCTTCCAGCTCTTAAATGCTAAATACTTAGTTGGTCTCTGCGTGACTCTGTTTATTTTTGGTTTTGGTCTAAAAGCCGCGATTGTCCCGTTCCACGCCTGGTTACCCGACGCCCATCCTTCAGCGCCTGCGCCGATTTCGGCAATGCTTTCTGGCGTCTTGATTAAGATATCCGGCATCTATGCGATAACCCGAATTTTCTTAAATGTTTTTGGTTTAAATCCGGCAATTTCAACAGTATTAATGTATCTCGGCGTAATTTCGATACTGGTTGGTGCAATCATCGCATTCAGCCAGAACGATATTAAAAGAATGCTCGCTTATTCGTCAATCAGTCAAATCGGATATATTATTCTTGGCATCGGTCTTGGAACGCCCTTGGGAATACTCGGCGGTCTTTTCCATTTATTTAATCATGGAATTTTCAAATCATTACTCTTTCTGAATTCAGGTGCAGTAGAACAAGCGACTGGAACCCGCGCTTTAGATAAAATGGGCGGTCTGGCAAAACGGATGCCGATAACTGCCGCGACCAGCGTAGTCGGTTCATTGTCAATCGCTGGCGTACCGCCATTAAACGGATTCTGGTCAAAACTAATCATTATCATTGCACTGGTTCAGGCAAAAGCATACGGCTTTGCCATTGTTGCAGTTTTAGCAAGTGGTATTACGCTCTGGTATTATCTGATAATTCAGCGCCAAGCTTTCTTTGGTAAATTGAACGAGACCTGGAATAATGTAAAAGAAGCGCCGTTCTGGATGTCGGCTTCAATGATTATCCTCGCTTTAATTTGCATTGCGATTGGTATTCTTTTCCCAATAATAATAAAATCATGGCTTGTACCGGCAACTAATGTCTTATCTGCAGGCGTTTATTATACAATTAATCTATTTAGATTTTAGAAAAATATGATACAAACCTTACTCTTAACTGCTCTGGTTATTTTTTCAATACTGGCAGTACTCTTAAGGGATTTATTGAAGGCTGCAATAAGTTTGGCAATTGCCAGTATTTTCCTGGCAATTATCTTTTTTAGAATGAATGCTACCTATGCTGGTGTTTTTGAGATTTCAGTAGTTGCCGGACTGATTACCGTTCTCTTTGTCTCAACCATCGCATTGACTAAAAGCGATGGCGATGTCCGGGAAAGCAAAGTTGTGAGCATCCTCTTTCCAATTTTCTTTGTTTTATTTATAATCATTGATATCTTTGTTATGAAGACTTTACTCAACCGATTAATGGTTGTTCGCTATCCTGCTCCAACCGGTAATTTTGGACAAGTTCTATGGGGACAGCGCACACTCGACTTGGTAGGGCAGATTGGTGTAATCTTTGCCGGTGTTTTTGCAGTAATCGCCTTATTCAGAAAAAGGGATAAAAAAGATGAGTAATTACTGGCTCTTAAATATGGGATTTGTCGCGGCATTAATCTTTATCGGTATTTATTGCTTATTAACGATGAGAAATTTAATCAAGCTATTTATTGGTGTCGAAGTCATTGCCAAAGGTGTATCTTTAGCGTTGATTGCGTCAGGCTTTGAACGCAATAATATTTATATAGCACAAAGTTTGACTATAACATTTATTGTGGTTGAAGTGAGCGTGGTCGCAACCGCTCTGGCAATTATTATTAATATCTACCGCCACACCAAGAGCCTTGATATAAGAAAATTAACCCGACTAAAAGGATAATATGAAACCGATTGATATTTTGCTTTCGCCTTTAATCAGTTTTGTAATCTTTCTTTTAATCTACTTCGTCTTTTATCGCATTTCAGCCGGTTTAGCACCAAAAGGGAAAGCGACTGCCGGTAAATTAACAACCTATGCTTGCGGCGAAGATATTCCCGGGTACAAGATTCAGTTTGGCTACCGACTATTCTTTTTCGTTGCCCTGTTCTTTACCATGATGCATGTTGCAGCATTGGTCGTCGCAACTGTTCCCAAAGGACCGCTGGTCTATTTTGGTATTTTTTATCTCGGTATGATTTTTCTTTCAATTCTGGCATTAATCACAAGGAGTCAAGATGTTTGAGCGTTTAATTCGCTGGTCGCGGCTAAAATCACCATGGATTCTGCATCTTAACTCCGGCGCCTGTAATGCCTGCGATATCGAAATTGTTGCGGCATTGACCCCGCGTTTTGATTTAGAAAGGTTCGGCGTATTACTCAAGGCAACTCCACGCCATGCCGATATTATCATTGCAACTGGTCCGGCAACACGCCAGATGAAAGATCGGTTAATCAGAATTTATGAGCAGGTGCCTGAACCAAAATTTGTGGTTGCGGTTGGTTCGTGCGCTCTCTCGGGTGATGTTTATCGTGGTGCTTATAATATTTTAGGCGGCATTGATCAGGTTATTCCAGTCGATGCTTATATTCCAGGTTGCCCGGTCAGACCAGACACAGTTATTAATGGAGTGTACACACTCTTAAAATCTTTGGAAAAGAAATGACTGACGAAAATATAATTAATAAGATTAAAGATACTTTGCAATCGAAAGTTATTGAGATTACCAATCCTGCTCCGCGACGCATCTTCGTAAAAGTAAATCGGGAAAACTTATTGGAAACAGTAAAGTTCTTAAAAGAACAATTTAGTTTTACTCATCTTTCAACTATCACTGGCGTTGATAAAGGAGAGAACTTTGAAGTTCTTTATCATTTTGCCAATGAATTCTCGGTGGTTACAATCCGAATATTAACACCAAGAGCAGAACCCAAGATTCCCTCGATTTGCGAAATAATTCCCGGAGCAATTCTTTATGAGCGTGAGTTACCAGATATGTTTGGTATTATCGTTGAAAATATACCGGATTCGCGGACTTTATTATTGCCGGATGGCTGGCCGCAAGGAGCGTACCCTTTACGCAAGGATTGGAAATATGAAAGACCGCCAGAAATTATACCGGGAGAAGAATAATGGCAGAATTTCAAGTACCAATCGGACCGCAGCATCCAGCATTAAAAGAACCGATCAGCTTGCGCATGACTCTGGATGGCGAAGTAATTAAAGATGCGGATTTAAAGCTCGGTTATAATCATCGTGGAATTGAAAAGTTAGCTGAAGAGCGCAATTATATCCAGAACTTATATCTGACTGAACGAATCTGCGGTATCTGTTCGAATTCGCATGCGATGTGTTATTGCCAGGGCGTTGAAAAACTGATGGAGCTTGAACCTGCCCGTCGCGGTCTGTTTATCCGGACTTTGGTTGCCGAACTCGAACGCATCCACAGCCATCTGCTCTGGCTGGGAATTGCCGGACATGAAGCGGGTTTTGATACATTCTTTATGTATACATGGCGCGACCGCGAAGTGGTGATGGACCTATTAGAGATTATTTCGGGTAACCGCGTTCATTATTCAATCAATACTTTTGGCGGCGCCCGCAGAGATATCGACGATTTACAGAAGCAGAAGATTCTTGATGGCATGGAAGTCTTAAGAAACCGAACTAACTATTATTTGAATATCGGCGTGACCGAGCCGACTTTTATTGCCCGTTTATCCGGCGTTGGGAAATTGACCAAAGAACAGGCAGTTTCGCTCTGCGCAGTCGGTCCGACATTGCGGGCATCCGGAGTTCCCCGAGATGTTCGTAAAGACGACCCGTATGCAGTTTATGCTGAACTGCCATTTGAAGTCTGCACTGCAGATTCTTGCGATGTTTTGGGCAGGGCAGTCGTGCGTATTAAGGAATTGATCGAATCTTACAAGATGTGCGAATATCTGGTAAAAAATTTACCAGTCGGTGAAATTAAAGTAAAAGCACCAAGAAGAGTTAAAGAAAATGAAGTAATAAGCCGATATGAAGCACCGCGTGGCGAAAATATGCATTACATCAAATCCAATGGCACGGATAAACCAGAACGGCTGAAAGTTCGTGCACCAACTTTAGCAAATTATGCTGCAACAATTGAGATGCTTAAGCATGGATTTGTTGCCGACATTCCTCTGATATTTGCCGCGATCGACCCGTGTATCTGCTGTGCTGAGCGCAGCGTTACTTTGATAGATTCTAAAACCGGTGAAGAAAAAAGAATGTTCTTTAGTCAATTAAGAAAATGGTCAATCGAATATTATACGAAAAAGCCAAAATTAACGGGTGTAACATGGCCGTTCTAAAGACACTGCTTTATCTTTTTGTCTATCCTGGTATTCTCTTTCTGTTTGTCTATTCTACATTCTGTGAGTGGGTTGACCGTAAAGTTTATGCTCGTTTACAGAACCGCTATGGGCCATTGCATACTGGCCGAGCGGGTATTCTGCAGCCAATTGCAGATTTTATAAAGCTTTTATCTAAAGAAGATATCGTACCGGAAAAAGCAGATAAAGGTATGTTTTCTGCCTTACCAGTCTTTGGCTTGACGATCGTTACGCTCGTTGCAATGTATCTTCCATTATGGCATTATTCGGTTGGCACGGTTTCATTCAATTCATTCCCTGGCGATTTGATTGTTGTTGCTTATCTATTAACCTTGCCGACTTTAATATTCTTTCTTGCCGGCTGGCACTCGAGCAATCTATTTTCAACGCTTGGCGGTGCTCGTGTTTTGACAATGTTATTTGGTTATGAAGTGCCGTTACTTTTGGCAGTTCTGAGCCCAGCAATTCTGGCTGATTCCTGGAGATTGGCTGAAATTGCCAATTTTTATCAAGCCCGACCATTATTACTTTTAGTTAATATCATTGGCTTTTTTGTTGCCTTGATTTGTCTGCAGGCAAAATTGGAAAGGGTGCCGTTTGATATTCCGCATGCCGAGACCGAAATCGTTGGCGGCACATTTACCGAATATTCAGGTAAGAAACTTGCATTTTTCAGACTGATGGCTGATATTGAAATGGTCGTGGGTAGTGGCTTAATCGCAACCGTATTTATGGCAGGATTTCCCGGTGGGCTTATCTGGGGACTTATCAATTTTATCATCAAGACTTTAATAATTATCTTTTTGCTTTCGGTTATGCGGGCGGTCACTTCAAGAATCCGCATTGACCAGATGGTCAATTTCTCCTGGCGCTGGCTTGCACCTTTGGCAGTTTTACAGTTGCTAATCGTGATTATTCTGAAAGGAATTCTAAAGTGAAAACTAAATTTGCTGCATTTTTACCTGAAATAATACGCCATTTATTTAAACGACCGGCAACTGTAAGGTATCCGTTTGAAAAACTACAGGTACCAAAAGACTTTCGCGGCACACCAGTTTTTGATTCGGCAAAATGTATCGGTTGTATGATTTGTGTCAGAGATTGTCCGGCTGAGGCGATTGATATCATAAGGGTCGAAGATGTGATTAATCCGGACGCACCGGATAAACCGAAAAAGAAGTTTAAGATGTTACTCCACAATGATAGATGTATTCATTGTGCGCAGTGTGTTGAATCTTGCCCAACTGACACATATATAATGAATACAGACTATGAAATCGCCGTATTCAATCGCCACCGGTTAAAAATAGAATACAAGTAAAATCATCCCAAATTAACCACAGTTTATAAAAGTTTAACGGGTCACACAATACAATTAATTCAAGGTCGCCGGCGTGATTGGTATAGCAACTCACCTACCTAGAAGTATAGACAGTTCCTTACTTGATAAACTGGAAGATTACAGGTTAGCCTACCCGCCGGGCAACCCAGGGGCTAGCCCCAGGGCAAGGCCATCTATATTGCCGATTGTGTTGCAACCTCTATTATCCAATAGACTTACGCCTGGTTTAACCAAACGATTGCTTAACGGATTACCCAGAGGAAATAATGGGGTTATGGTTATAATTTTCTTTGATTGAAAGATAACTGCTCTGATTACTGCTTAACCCATCCGAATAATATTTATTTTGTAATAATCACTTTCTTAGTTGATGTCTGGTTGTTTAATTGCACAAAATAAATACCTGCCTTCATACCTTTTAAAGCAACTCTCATCTCTTTGGCTCTCGAACTCTTCAGCTTTTTAACTAATTCTCCTGATACATCAAACATTTTTAGCGTAAAGCAAGGCGCATTGAGCATCGAGCGAATAATAAAGAATGTCTTGGCTGGATTAGGATAAATCTGAAACTCGGATGTTTGCGAGAAAACGTGCCTTGGTTCATCAGCGATTCCAGAAACCGTCTGCCAAGCGATATTCTGAAAGAATAATGCATCGTCTGTACTTAGCCCCGCTATGTAGCTAAGTCCGACAGGGCTTGAATTGAAAAAGACTGAATAGAAGACACAAGCAGCAAGATAAGAACCTTTTAAAGATGGGTGATAGTTGTCTTCTACCCATAAATCAACCAGTGTGTCAATCGTCCTTGCCCTTTTCCATGCCATCCCAACCGGACATAATTTCGCGGAAAGCTCAGTGGCGATTGACTCATAAGCGACTCTGACCGATTCCTGCATATGAAAGTAATTGACAAAATAGGGACTTGAATCGCCGTTAATTATCATCTGCCCGCCGTATTTCCAGCCCCAGGTCATAAAGAATGCGGTCGATTCGTTATGCTGAGTTATCATTGAATCAAGTCGTCTTGCTGCTGGATACATACTGCCAAATCGCAGATTGTTTATTGTCGGAATCTGGCTCTGTTCTTGTAAAACAATATAATCCCATGTGCCTTGATTAATTAAATCAATGGTTATGGCAAGGGTTGTGTGTTGCTCTAATGTGTAACCGCCGGGCGCGCTCATGCCGATGATAACTGGTCTTCCGGCGGAATGGGATAAACTGTCAAATAATATTGGCATATTATTGAAATAAGTGTGACTGTTGCCAACAAATAAAACTCGCAGCGTATCATCGCTTTGTGCATGTAATGATACTGCCAGAAAAATTACCATGAGCATTAATATTAGCTTCGTCTTTTTGGTTTTCACTGATTTTATTCAACCCGTTAAAATGCCCTTTGTCAATAGTATAATTTTTTGTCTGATAAGGCCAGTCTTGCGCCTATGTAGAACAAAGAATTGTTTTGTTATTCAATATTCTATATTCTCAATTCGACATTCTCGTTATGGTGCGGGGTTGACAAATCAGTTTATTAATTTACAATATTATGTTGACAAAGTAGTTTATTGTCATATAATGAAAAGTTATAATTGTAAAACAAAATGAAAAACGGCTTTTCGTTTAGAAATTTTTTCTATCCAATTATTATCATAACAATTATTTTTATTGGTTGTGGCGGGCCAAAAAAAGAACCGCAAACGCCGACCGCTGGCTATATCACAGTAAAAGGTTCGGAAGAGGTGTTGCCAATGATGATGGAACAGGCATATGCTTTTATGGACCTTTATGCCAAAGCCAAAGTTTTGGTACTTGATGGCGGTTCGGACCGCGCTCTGGCTGCAATATTTACTGATTCAGCGCAGGTAGCGTTCACAACCCGACCGATAAGCACTGCCGAACTCGAGCGGTCAAAACAAGCGGGTTTTAAGGTAAACGAATACAAGATTTGCAAAGATGGCATCGCCATTGTCGTTAATCCGAAAAACCCAATAAAAAAACTTAGCGTTGAACAAGTAATTGATATATTTACTGGTAAACTAAAAAATTGGGCAGATGGCTCTCCGATTCGGGTCTGTATCTGGGATGATAATTCTGGAACTTTTGAGTATTTTAAGGACAGCATCTTAAAAGGCAAAGAATATTTAAAGCGGGCTTGGCGGTTTGCAACCACTGAAGATATTATTAAGCATATCAACCAGGAAAAGTCCGCAATTGGGATGATATCGATGTCGCGTTTATATCAGAACTGGAGTCCTTTAGTTGAAGAAACTAGAATCAAAGCATTACCAATCGGGTTAACTGTAAAAAGTAATTTTGTGTATCCCGACGAATCAACTGTTCACGAAGGAACCTATCCGTTTATCCGATATATCTATATGTATACACCAAATGACCCAAAAGGTCTTGATTCCGGGTTCATATCTTTCATCACTTCGACCGCTGGTCAGAAGCTGATTGTCGGCAATGGTCTTGTTCCCATTACAATTCCGGTTAAATATAAGAAGGAGACAACGTGAAAAATTTCAAATCGATAGTTTTTATTATTTTATTTCTTGCGGTCAGCAATATTATCTTGGCGGCACCACCAATACCAATTGACTCACTTATCAGAAACGGTATTACATTGATGGATGCAGGCAGCATTGACCAATCAATTGCAATATTTGAGCAGGCAATAAAATTAAAGTCAAAAAATCCGGGAGCCAATTATTATCTTGGTATTGCTTACTATAAAAAAGGCGACTTTGAAAAAGCAACCAAGTATCTTAAAAATGCTTTAAAGTTCAACTTTGACCCTGTTAAAACCCACGTCGCAATGGGCGATGTTTATCAGGCAACGGACGACAAGCAGAATGCGCTCTTAGAGTTTTATCAGGCAATAAAACTGTCGCCGAAAAGTCCGGTGCTGCACTCAAAACTTGGCGATATATATTTACAGAATCGCACCTTTGATTTGGCTGAACAAGAATACACAACTGCCTTAAAATATGATTCGATGTTTGCCCCAAGTATTGTCGGGCATGGCAACCTTGCCCGGCATAAAGGAAAATCACAGGATGCGGAAAAGTTATTTGAGAAAGCAAAGAAGATTGCTCCTGATTATGCCCCGACTTACTTATTCTTAGGTCGGCTTTACAGTGAGATGGGACAATTCAAGAAAAGCCTTGCCGAGCTTACAAAATATACCGAGTTAATGCCCAAAGACCCGGAAGGGTACAAGGCGGTATCGGAAATTTATACGCAGTTTAAAGGTTTTGACAGTGCGATTGTTTATACCAACAAAGCAATTACGGCTGGTGATACCAGTCCTGGTTCGATGCGATTCTTAGGGTATTTATACCTAAGAGCACGAAAACCGGCGCTGGCAAAAGAGGCATTGAAGCAAGCGGTTGCCCGCTCGCCCGACGATGTTAACGGCTGGATTGATCTGGGTAAAGCGTATTTACAATCGGACGATTCCGCACAGTATGCGGTAGGTGCGTTTAATCACGCCCGAGCACTTGATTCGTTCTCAATTGAAAACTACGCATTTGATTTTGGTACCGCTTATTATAAGGCGGCAAAATATGATTCGGCCGCAGAAATGTATTCGATTAAAATCCGGCTTGATACAATGGCGGCTGGAGCTTATGTAAACCGAGCTTTTGCATACATACAAATCAAAAAGTATGATGAAGCCATTAAAGATTTGGAAAAAGGCATAATGATGAAGCCGGATTATACCCAATGGCATTTAACGTTAGCCCAACTTTATGCCTTTCAAAATAAAACAAAACAAGCAAGAACTGAATTCAACACAGTGCTAAAACTGGATCCAAAGAACAAAGAGGCGAAAGACGGTTTGGCAAAACTTACCGCGACGCCTGCACAGGTAGTGCCTCAGTTTAATTATCAGGAAGAAGAACAGCAGGATGAACAATTTAACCCCTGAGGAAAAGTTCTTTGAAATGTTGATGCCGTTAGATAAAAGGATTGTAAAAATGGGCAAAACAATTAAATCGAAAATAACTAACGGGATGATCCAAGTCCGAAAGGAGGACAAAAATGTCCGGATTTTTTAATGCATTACACAATGCAGGAACAGCGGTAAAATTAATCATATCGCTAGTAATTCCCGCCGCATTTGCAATCGGTTTGGGAATCGCAATGACTAAGGCCAAGAAGATGGGAGTATTATCGATTCTTCTGTATGTCTGTGGTCTAATCATAACATTTATCATCTTCCAAACCCTGCCCGATTTTGTCCGTGCCAGCGGTCCCTTGGTCGCCGTATTAATCTTTATATTCATATTGCTGGTCACTTATTTGATTGAGCGATATTTAACTCTTAATCGCGCACAGGGTAAAGCACCAGTGAATGAATTCATGCGGACATATATGAAAGACTTGAGCGATAAGAATTTTGATAAAGCGGTGGCTGATTGTGACGCACAGGGTGGTACAATGGCAACCGTCTTAAAGGGCGGTTTGGAACAGGTTGTAACCGGTTCCGGTCCCAGTGTCAAAATCACCCGTAGTCCCTCTGATATTCGCAGGACTTTTGAAGAAGCAACATCCCGCGAAACACCGCTTTTAGAGCGTAATCTGATAGCATTAACGACAATCGCATCAATCGCGACCATGATTGGTCTATTGGGAACCACGATTGGTATGATTCGCGCGTTCCAAGCAATGGCGCATACTGGCGCTCCCGATGCAATTCAGCTTGCCCGAGGTATTTCCGAAGCACTGTTTAATACGGCCGGTGGCCTATCTAATGCGATTCTTGGTATTGTTGGCTATAACTTCTTTGTCAACCGCGTTGACCGTTTCAGCTATGAAATCAACGAAGCGGTTTATGATACACTCGACGTTTTAGAAAGGTGTTAATAACTAAATAGAGTAAAGGAGAAATTATGGCGGTACGTAAAAGACTACGGTCTCGGATTGGAATCGATATGACTCCGATGGTTGATATCGGGTTTCTTCTGGTTATTTTCTTTATGAGCACATATCACGCTCGACCGCCGGAAACAGTGCAGGTAAATTTACCAATGTCACGCTCGCCATTCAAAGTACCAGAATCAGACGTGATGATTTTATCAATCATCCCACCAGAGCGTGTGGCTGGTCTTGCTGACAGTATCAATCCGGCAGTTTTTCTTTCTAACATCGCCCGGTATCAAATGTCGACCGAACAAGGCAGAATGGGCTTAAAGCGTAACCTTGCGATTGACCGGGCAGCCAGCGAGATGAAACAGCCCGACCGGGTTCAACAAGCATTAAGCGAAGCAGCAAGTATGAAACCAGAACAGCTTCGTGCTCGCGCGGACAGCCTGATGTTCTGGTGGAATTTAGGCCGTGATGCATCACAACCGATTAGTTTTGATAATTTATCATATGTAATAATTCAGGAACGAACCCGAAATCCTCGCTTACGAATGATCATCAAAGCGGACAAAGAAGTTGAATCCGGCACGATTCTTCGGTTAATGGCGATGCTTCAGGACCCCGCGGTAAACATGTTACGATTTAGCATGATGACAATGTTCGAGAATGTCGGCACTTCAATTTTTGTCAGGAAGGGAGGATAATATGGCAGGCGGAGATGTTGGTGCGCCAAGAGAAAAAGGTAAAAAGCGCAGAGTCCGATTGGGGAATGACCTGACGCCAATGGTTGATATTGCCTTCCTGCTCGTTATCTTCTTTATGACCACAACCGTGTTCCGTGAGCCGCAGGCGATTGAAGTATCCCTGCCTCCCAAGGGCACGGTATTAACTGCACAATCAAATGTCATCACAATCTTTATTGATTCTTTGGGTCTAACAACCAAGCAATTATCCGACGAGAAACCGAGTCCGATTTCGATTGACTCAATTGAATCGTATCTCAGAGTTGAAGAAAGAAAAAATATTGAAAAGCAACCGGGCGGACCTGAATTTCTGGCTCAATTTGAACAACTGCGGGCTCGCAAGTCATTAGACAGTCTTGATAAGTTCGAAAAATTTCTTAAACGAAAGGTTTCGAAATTGGTTGTGCTGGTCGATGTCAACCAAAAATCTTTATATCAGCATATGGTGAAAGTGATTGATGAGGTCCAGGCCTCGGGCATAGTCAGATTCAGTATTATACCGCATGAAGAAAAATCCGCTATGACCAAACCGGGAGGAGGATGATAAATATGCAGAATACACAAAGTCAAGTATGTTTCCCGTCAATCGGCAAGCGAAGTCCGCTACTTAATTTCAATATTCGATACACGCGCACGGCTTTCTATATAACTAATGCATTTATCTTCTTCATCATATTTGCAACATTTGGCTATGTAAAATACAGTCAATGGCAGTACCAGCGTAAGCTAAAATTGTTAGGACAAAATTTTGGCAAAAAGGTAGTAGTCGTTTCCTACGCACAATTGGGGCCACCCCCTTCGATACAGGGTGCTGATGCGGTAACTCCGACTACAAGCGCTGCCAGGGCATCCGCACCAAGTGTTGGTGTTCCCAAGCCTGTACCAGATGCTTTGGCACAACAAGAGACATCGCCTGACCAGGCGTCGATTTCCGGGATTACAACCATCGGTCCCGGCACCGGCGATGGCAATGTCGTAGTTGATACAACAATCCCGGCAATCAATGCTTATGTTCCACATGAAGTGGAACCTAAATTCTTATACAAACCACCGCTCGTCTATCCAGAAGCAGCAAGAAGTTTCTCTTATGAAGGAACCGTATTCATTAAAGCATTATTAGACCTTGACGGTGCGATCATGAGAATTGCTATTGTAAAGAGTTCCGGATTCCCAATCCTTGATTCGGCAGCGGTTGATTATATGGAAAGAGCTAAATTCTCTCCTGCTGAACAACACCACAAACCAGTTAGAGTTTGGATTGGACAAACAATCACATTCCAACTAACCAATAAATAATTTATATAAATATGAAAAGGGGGCAAATTGCCCCCTTTTTTATTGACTTGTCCGTGATATTCAGCCGTATTTATATTTTTGCACCCTTTAAGAATACTTATAGTCTAATATACAAAGAACGGAAGGCTACGGTCGGAACTATACGACCACTTCAATATACTGAAATTAGGTCGTCGCACTGTTCCTTCCGTTACTTTTTTATATGTGGTATTAAGATAGCTTAAGATATTACAAAGATTACATTAAAAAGTTCTTTTGTATCGATTGTTTTATTCTTGCAGAACAGCACTTTCTGCACACACTACAACTTTTTGCGGTGTTACCTGAATAATCCCCTTGCTTAATAAGTACTGTTTAGTCTGAGACTTTTGTTTTATAGTAAGAACACCTTTTTTTAGGGTCGTAGAAAAATAGAGGTGTCCTGCCTCAATGCCAAAATAGCCTTCGCGTCCCGGTGCAATAATTTCCTGAACCGACTCTCTGAATAACACTTCTTCCGGTGTCAGCAACTCAAAATGAAAGCTGTGTTCCATTAGGTTATCGCCGCAATCCGTTCCGCTTCTTTTATCACATCGTCAATTGTTCCCTGCATAAAGAACGCTTGCTCGGGTATTTCATCATGACAACCATCAAGAATACTTTTAAAACCCCGGACCGTCTCTTTGAGCGGAACATACTTGCCCGGTCGTCCGGTAAATTCTTCGGCAACAAACATCGGCTGAGATAAAAAGCGTTGAATCTTGCGTGCTCTCGCTACACTCAATTTGTCTTCTTCGCTTAACTCTTCAATACCAAGAATTGCAATAATATCTTTCAGGTCCTGATAGCGTTGCAATACTTGCTGAACACCACGTGCAGTCTGATAGTGTTCTTCACCAACAATTATCGGGTCAAGAATTTTAGAGGTTGATGTTAATGGGTCAACCGCCGGATACAAACCTAATTCAACAATCTGACGCGACAGCGTAGTCGATGCGTCAAGATGGGCAAAGGTCGCAACTGGCGCAGGGTCAGTATAATCATCTGCCGGAACAAAGATTGCCTGGACCGAAGTGATTGAACCCTTCTTGGTCGATGTAATTCTTTCCTGTAGGTCGCCCATGTCTGACGCTAATGTCGGTTGATAACCAACCGCGGATGGCATCCGGCCAAGTAATGTCGAAACTTCTGAGCCGGCCTGGACAAACCGGAAGATATTGTCGATAAAGAGCAGTACATCTAAACCTTCTTCGTCACGGAAATATTCGGCTAAAGTTACTCCAGTGAAACCAACGCGAAATCGAGCACCAGGTGGTTCATTCATCTGGCCAAAAACTAATGCGGTTTTATCCTTAACTTTCATTCGGTTCAATTCAAGCCAAAGGTCATTGCCTTCGCGGGTCCGCTCGCCAACTCCGGCAAAGACTGATACACCGCCGTGCTCAATTGCGATATTGCGAATCATTTCAAGCACCAACAGTGTTTTCCCAACGCCTGCACCTCCAAACAGTCCAACCTTACCGCCTTTGGGATAGGGTTGAAGTAAATCAATTACTTTGATACCGGTCTCGAGTAATTCGGCTTTAGTTGCTTGATCTTCAAAAGGCGGGGCCGGTCGGATAATCGGGTAATGTTTATCCGATTTGATTTGACCGAGCTCATCAATCGGTTGACCCACGACATTCATTAATCTTCCAAGCGTTGAACGACCAACCGGCACCGTAATCGGATAACCAGTGTCAATTGCTTTCATGTCCCGTTTTAAACCATCGGTCGAAGCAAGCGCAATGCAACGGACTTTGCGGTCGCCGATTTGCTGCGATACTTCCATTACAAGCTCTGGAGATTGGTCTGCTAAAACCAATTCACGCTTCACGATAATTGCGTTCTGAATTGCCGGCAGCATTCCTTCGGGGAATTCAACATCAACAACTGGACCAATAATCTGGACTATCTTACCAATATTTTTTTTCTCTTCTGCCATTTAAACTCCTTATCTTATCACCTGACTCTAAATGCCTCGGCAGCAGTTGAAATCTCGGACAGTTCTCGGGTAATCGATTCCTGCCGTGCTTTGTTATAAATAAATGTCAGGCGCCGAATCATATTTATACCGTTAATCGTCGCCATATCCATTGCAATCATCCGCGCCATGTGTTCGGATGCAGTGGACTCAAGAAAAATCCGCCAGACTTCACGATCATAATACATCGGTAGAATTTGGTCAAGCACGGCAAATGAATCGGGCTCATAAATATAAGACGGAAACAGTTCTTTTTTTGAGATTGCAGTCAAGCCAATCGGTAAAATCTGTTCGGCGGTAACTTTTTGACGGGCAGTCGTACGAAACTCGGTATAGATTGCAACCAGCTCATCAATTGTACCGTTCATATATTCATTTAGAAACCCGTGGGCAAGTTTCTGCACTTTGTCAAAAGTCATTTGTGAGTAAAAACCGATTAACTCGGAAGAAATCGGGCATTTCCGGGCACGGAGTGAATCGCGTAATTTCTTACCAACAACAACTAATCGAACTTCATTTTCTCTGTTTAATTCAATAAATTTTTGTGTTTCGGAAATTAAATTGTAATTGAATGGTCCGGCCAACCCGCGGTCAGAACCGAGCACTAAGGCGGTTATAATACGTCTGCTTTCTTTTTTGTCTTTACCAAATTGCACATCTTCTTGTCCTATTTTGTTTCCCTGGCCAAGCATCGGGTGCGTCAAAGACGGTGTTCGTGCGACTAGGTCGCTGACGATTTCACGGATTTTTAGGGCATATGGTTTCTGTTTTAACACCTGGTTTTGAACTTTCATCAGGCGGATTGCCGCGACCGTTTTCATTGCCTGCGTGATTTTGCTTATATTTTCGACGGTCCGGATTCGGCGTCGGATATTGCGCACTGTCATCATTATTTAACTCCGCCTGTCTGAGTTGATACAGTACATGCGTTTCCTAAAGCAATCTGCCGCTTTATCCAGTCTTCTTTGAATTGTATTGCCGCCTCGGTCAATTCTTTTTTTGCATTGTCGCCAAGTTCTTTTGTAGTATTAATCCGTTTGCCGATTTCAGGACGGGATTCGCGCATATATGTTAACAGGTCATTTTCAAAGAGTCCGATTTTGTCGATTAGCAGGTTATCTAAAATCCCTTCGATGCCGGCATTAATGATAATTACCATATCTGCCAGGGGCATTGGCAGAAAACGGTTCTGTTTCAGAATTTCAACTAACCGACGACCCCGCGTGATTTGCATCTGGGAAGCTTTATCTAGTTCCGCGCCAAATTGAATAAAACTTTCCAATTCGCGATATTGTGCCAGATCAATACGCAGTCGTCCTGCGACTTTTTTCATGGCTTTTGTCTGTGCATTACCGCCGACTCGCGACACTGAAAATCCAACATTGATTGCCGGTCTGACCCCGGCATTAAATAAAGATGCTTCGAGATAAATCTGTCCGTCAGTAATCGATATAACATTCGCCGGGATATACGATGCGATATCACCCGCCTGGGTCTCAACCACTGGTATTGCAGTAAGAGAACCACCACCTTTTTCATCAGAAAGCTTTGCCGCGCGCTCAAGTAACCGCGAGTGCAGATAAAATATGTCTCCCGGATATGCTTCGCGACCGGGAGGACGCCGTAATAGTAGCGCAAGCTGACGATAAGCCCATGCCTGTTTGGTTAAATCGTCATAGAAAACAATTGCGTGCCTGCCTTTATCCCGAAATTCCTCGCCCATTGCGCATGCGGCAAAGGGTGCAATGTATTGTAAAGAGGCGGCATCCGATGCGGTAGCCAAAACAACAATCGTATGCTTCATCGCATCATTTTCTTTTAGCGTCTCAACAAAGCGTGCAACGGTTGATGCTTTTTGACCGATTGCACAGTAGATACAGATTAAATCACCGTTGCGCTGGTTAATAATCGTATCTAAAATGATTGATGTCTTGCCAATCCCGCGGTCTGAGAGAATCAGCTCACGCTGACCGCGGCCAATCGGAATCATCGCATCAATCGCCTTGATGCCGGTTTGGACCGGTTCTTTTACTGGCTGGCGATAGATAACATCCGGAGCACGGGCTTCAATCGGCCGACTCGTCTTTGTTTCAATTGGACCAAGGTCATCTATTGGCTCACCTAAAGAATTTACGACCCGACCGAGCAAGGCGTCACCAACCGGAGTTGATAAAATCTTGCCGGTTGTTTTTACCTGGTCGCCTTCTTTAACCAGCCGGTCATCACCCAACAGAACAATACCGACTGTGTCTTCTTCTAAGTTCAAAACAATACCCATCACATTATTGGGAAATGCAATCATCTCTGAGAGCATTGCCCCGCGCAAACCATAAACCTGCGCAATGCCATCGCCCACCTGGATTATGGTGCCGGTCTCAATCATCTCAATCTTGGATTGGTAGCGTTCAATCTCTTTTTTTAAGACACTGGCTAATTCACTTGGCTGCACTGAGCTCCTTTCATTTCTTTATTTCGCTAGTTAATATTTTTTCTTTTAATCGATTTAATCGTCCAACAATACTTGCATCAAGAATACGGTCGCCGACATGGACCCGTACACCGCCAATAAGGTTTGAATTAAGTTTTTCTTCGAGTATGATTTCCCGTCCGGTCGCAAATGTCAGGGCAGTGATTAATTGTTCTCTTGATGCAGAAGTTAAAGAATTGGTTGTTTCAACCACTGCTTTTAAAATACCAAATGCCTCTAACCGCATACGAGCAAAAATTTGATTTATCTCCGGTAATAAATCTAAAAGGCGGTGTTCTAATAGAAGATATAAAAATGCGACAGATTCGGAATATAGCCCCTCCGGCATCAATTCCTTTAGTACATTACGTTTTTCTTCAATTGGTATTTCAGGATGCGTCAGAATCGAGCGGATTTCGGTTCTGGTTTTTAGCTCGTCATTCATCGTTTTCAGGTCGGCCTCGACCCTTTCAACTATATGCTGTTCCTGACATGAGTCAAAAAGCGCTTTTGCGTATTGTCGGGAGGCGGTTACTTTTTCCATTCGGTTTTCTTCAGTTCTTCGGTCAGTTCCTGAATCAGCTTTTCTTCGGTTTGAGGAGTAGTTGCTTTAGCAAGCGCTTTTTTGGCAAGTTCGATTGAAATATCAAGCAGTTCTCCTTTGGCCGCAAGCATTGCTTGTTCGCGTTCTGCCGCGCTTTGCTGGCGGCTGCGCCCGATGATTTGAGTCGCTTCAGTCCGTGCCGTATCAACAATCTCGTTATGTTTCTGCCATGCTTCTGCTTCGGTCCGGCGACGAACATCCTCGGCTTTGACATTAATTTCTGTCAGCTTGGCTTCATATCCAAGCTTCAGCTCCTCGGCTTCGCTTTTTTTCTTGTCGGCTTCCAGCATCGTGTTTTCGATTTTATTTCTACGGTCCTCAACCATTTTAACCAGGTTTTTATATACAAACTTCCACATCAAAAAGACAAAGATGATAAATATCGCGCCTTGATATAAAAGCAGCTGAGGATGAATTTCGAGCATAACGTTTTATTACATTAGAAAATATTTAGTGAACGGATTAACAAAGAGCATCAAAAATACAACGAGTAATGCGTAAATTGCCAAAGTCTCCATAAAGACCAATGCGATTAGCATCTGAGTCATAAGTTTTCCGGCAACTTCTGGTTGACGGGCTGCGCCGTCCAGGGCTTTTTGTGCAGCTGCGCTCTGGGCAAATGCGACGCCGATTGCCACAATCGCCATGCTGACGATTGAAGCAATACCAAGCCAGGTAATAAAGGTCGCTCCACCCGGCGCAAGCTTTGTTGCGCCACCAGTTGCTGCTTCTTGTGCAAATACTGCTGAGACTAAAATTAAGCTCAGCCAAATTGCTTTTTTCATATATCCTCCATGTTTCAGTTTAGTTGTAATTTTTTCAGGCATGGCTTTCTCCCCAGCCCGATGCCCCAGCAAAATAGACAACGGCTAAAAAGGCAAAGACATACGCCTGCACAAATGAAACGAAAAGCCCAAACACCATTGATATAATACTCAAAATAGGTATCAATGGATTATAGGGCATACTTAAAAAGACTATTATCAGTGTCATGATTAAAATTTCACCGCTCTTGATATTAGTAAAAAGACGGACGGTCAGCGAGACCGGTCGAGCGAGTTCGCCTATCGATTCGAAAAGGAACACAAACGGTGCCAGAAACGCAATCGGACCGCCTTTGTGTTTTAAATATCCTTTTAAACCAAGACTCTGTATTCCAACAAACGGGGTGACAAATAGCACGATGATTAAAGCCAGCGCCAGATTGGTATTAAGATTAGAAGTCGGCGATACAAAACCGGGAATCAAGCCGATTAAATTAGAAATCAGAATAAACAGGAATAATGAAACAACAATCGGAAAATATCGGACACCATCTTTGCCAATCAGTGAATTGAGCATATCAACCAGCCAATCAACTACCATTTCAAGTACTGACTGCAAACGCTTTGGTTTCAAACTCATCTTGCGCGTGGCAAGCAGGGACAAAATAAATATGACGCCAACCACAATTAAAGTATTTGTGATAATAACTGCATCGTCTTTGGGTAACCCAGGGAATGGAATCCAGAACTCAAGCGGTGCTCTTAAACCTTCCATGGTGTTAAACCTCCAAAAACAAGCAGAGAAGCAATCGAAACCATCGGGATTGTTACGCCAATAAAGATACCAATGATATTAGCGATATGAAATTTTACTATCACTAACAAGACCACACCAAGTACAATGATTCTTAATAAACTTAATACCATAATCCATGGATATTTCTTATTCTTTACCCGTTCCAGCATTGTATCGAGCGGAGCTTTAAGCAAGTAGATATCACCCAAAAGCACCAATCCACCCAATGCCACGCCCAATGCGACCTGCCAGTTAATTAATATTAACAATACAAAACTGCATAACGCGGTTAAAATTACGCTTCTTTTCCAGGTCATTTGCCAAAACTCATTGATATTATCAAAAAGTTTCATTCCATTTTCCTTAATTCTTTAATCAGGTTATACATTCCGGCAACTATACCAAAAAGCACCATAATCACTAAAAACAGCCTTTTTGTTTTAAACAGCCAATCCAAGCCAAGACCGATTAATGCGCAGACTAAAATTGATGACACAACAATCCAGCTTGAACCAAAAGCGATGCCGATTTTCCGCCATTCGGTGTTTTTCTCTTTATTGTCTGTCATTTGATAATTTAATGAAGGATAAACAATATTATTATTTGCAAAATACTGTGCATGTTTAACGAGTGTAAGAAAAAAATTCATAAAGATAATATTAGAAAAACAACCTGATGTCAAGAATTCAAAATGATAATTTACCCAAACGCTTTAAAATAACGAGCGCTTTCAATGTAATCCATTTGCTTGGCTTTCCTTTTGATTCAATGTTGGTCTGAATTCGACCGTTCGGGCTATTTTCCAAAATCCACTTGCCATCTTTTTGCTGCTTATCTAATAAAACCTTTGCCGCATCATCTAATCGTTTATCTTTGGCATAACCTAATTTAGTAAGTATATCCAATCCCCTTAGAATATTATAAGTGTGAAACCATGGAAAACTGAAGGTCAACCACGCCTTATTAATTATCTTATTATTGTGATGGTCGGCTCGATATAAACGATGCAATAATAAGAATTCGGCACCTTTTTCAATTGCTATCTGCATTTCTTGGCTTCGATTCTCGGCAGGAACTTCTTTGAATGCCTCTAAAGGACAGATTGTTCCGTCAAAACAGCCGTGTTTGTCTTTAATATGCGCAGTCCAGTATGGACAAAGCCATCCGCCATCCCGAAACTGTATTTTTACCAGCCAATCTAATGCTTTTTTTACCCTTACATCATCCTGATAACCAAGCCGAATCAGAGCTGTGCAGATATTGCCGGTAAGACACGAAAGCTGCTGCTGTCGAATGGCTTCTTTGACCCAGATATTGAAATCGGGCAGTTTTTTGCTTTTCCTGATGCGCCAGTTGTATTCTTTGACCAGATCCTGTTTGCTCCGGGATACAAATCCGCCTTCTTCGTGCTGAAACTTAAAGATATATTCGCAAGCTTTGGCAACTCTTGCATCATTTCGGTCAAGCCCCAGCTGCCCCAAAAGCATAATTGTCCAATAGGATGCTTTGTACTTTGGCAGATATGGGCTATCTTTATCCAGCCAATATCCTTTAGTGTCCTGCTTGGCAAATATCTTGGTAATTACCGGCGAATAGAGTATCTGTGACTTGACCTTAATAATCTCAAAACTATTTTCTTTCTTACCTAATAAACCCCTCATTGTCAGATATCGTACCGAAGGGTTATTCTCTTCTAACAGCCATTTGATGATATCGTTATTCAATTCGTTCTCCTAATATCATTTTAGGAACACCGGTAAGGCATCGGGCAAAAATCTTATAGAAATGTTTTAAACCTGATTGGGTTGCCTTACCATGAGTTTTTTCATTGTCCAATTCCCAATATAAAACATAGGTTATGCTTTTCGGCGGTCGGGTTAATCTGATTGCGGGTTTTCCTTTATTGACTGAGGCAAAATCTTGTGGTCGGTGAGTCCGTTTCATGTATTTTACATCGATAACGCCAGGAAACTCGCTGTGATGTTTTAACACCTGCTGAATCAATTGTTCGAATTCTTCAGCTCGATTCGGCTTTACATCATATATACATACTTCAACAAAGCTCATAAAATTCCTCCCGTTAAATGGGCCTCGGTATTACCTGTGAAATAAAATATCGTAACCTTCACTGCGAGATTTTATTCATAATTAATACGCTGTCAAGTGTTTAACATAATATATTTCTAATTGATATAAATTTATGTTACATAAACCAATGTTCCTTAAAAACCCTTGTTATAATAAAAATATATACTAAGTAAATTTGCCAAAAAGCATTAGTTATAACTAATACTTTTTTAAGCGGGTTTTTCGCTCTAACTTTTTATATTCCATATTCTTAATTCAAATTTCTACTAAAGGAGGAGTAGCGTGCCCTCATAAGGTAGTATATTGAAGATTACGGAGTTTAGCAGGTAAGATAGATAATTAGATTTGGCATTAAGTTCTGAGTTAATAATGGCACTAAAGTGTCGGTAATTTTGACCATTTAATATATTATGTCTGTGAAATTCTATGAAGTTATATATGACGAAATAAAACAAGCAATAAATCGCCTGGTCAATCAGGTCATTAAAGAAAATATTGTACAGGGGAATACATTAAGCCATATGGAAAAAATTGTAAGATTTAAAGATTACAGATTGGCCGTTATTTAATCAGTCTTTTCTTCATTAGATTTATTGCTAAGACAAAGAAAATCGGCGTGAAGATTAAAATCCAACCAACGCTGAACCAAAGATGCGGACCGATTCTACCCAATGCCAATGACCTTGACAGCAAAGCCGCGTGATAGAGCGGGAATGCCAGTTTGGCAAAAAGTTGTAAGGCGTGAGGCATACCGCTGATTGTGAAAAATGTCCCGCTGAGAATGAACATCGGCGTAATATAAAGAAAAGACGGGTAATTAAATGCATCGATATTAGGTATAATGGCAGTAAAACACATGGCAATACTTGCAAACAATATACCAATTACAATAGCAAGCGGTGGAATCAATAAAAATAATGGGCTCGAAACCAGACCAAAGACTATAATAACAATCAGCACAATCGTTGAGTTGATAAAGCTTTTGGTCGCACCCCACAGAATTTCACCGGCAATGACTTCGTCCAAGTTAACCGGTGTGGCAATGATTGCATCAAAGGTCTTTTGATAGTACATTCTGACAAACGATGCATAGGTGCATTCAAAAAATGACGAGTACATCATTGATACCGCAACCAATGCCGGCGCAATAAACGCAATGTAGCGAAGGCCTTCCTGGGGTCGGACAAAACCACCCAAACCAAAACCCAACCCGACCAGGTAAAATAACGGCTCGACCAATGGCGGAATAAAATTGACCATATAGGTTTTCATAAATACATTAAAGTTTCTCAGCCAGACTAGTCGCACACGATAACTGAGTTTGGGCAAGCTAAAGTAAAAGGTTTTCATTCGCGTAATCTCCGTCCGGTCAATTTCAAAAACATGTCTTCTAAATTGGCATTTCTAATAATCGCGCCCTTGTTGCGAAATTTATCTAACAACCCTACAAAAATACCGCGTGGTTGAGTGGAAAAAACCTGCACGCGGTCATTGACGATTTCGAGCTTGGCGTCTGGAAAAGTCTTTTTGAGATAGCCCACAATTTCTTCATCATATACCACCTCTAAAACTTCTTCACCGACATGTTTCTTAATAAGTATCTCTGGCTTGCCTTGTTCGATTATCTTGCCATTGTCCATAATTATCGTGCGGTCGCAAAGCTGTGCTGCCTCTTCCATGTAGTGGGTGGTTAGAATTATGGTAACACCCTGTTTTCTCAAACTTCTGACTTTATCCCAAATCAGATGGCGCGCCTGAGGGTCAAGTCCGGTCGTTGGTTCGTCCAAAATCAGAATTTGCGGTTCGTTAATCAATGCCCGCGCCAAAACAACCCGTCGTTTCATGCCGGATGAAAGCTCATCAATCAGCACGTTGGTTTTTTCCTCTAATTGGATAAATTGCAGAAGTTGTTTGGCTCGCTTTTGCGCTTCGGTCCTGGGAATATCAAAATATCTTGCATAAACAATCAAATTGTAGAAAACTGAAAAGTCCGGGTCCAGATTATCTTCCTGCGCGGCAATACCGATTATTCTTTTAATTGCTCTCGGCTGTTTTGACACGTCCATACCTGCAACTTTTAGTGTGCCTGAGCTTAATGGCAGGACACAATGTATCATACTTATTGTAGTTGTTTTACCCGCCCCATTTGGACCAAGAAACCCAAAACATTCGCCCTTATTGACTTCAAAGTCGATATTGTCAACCGCGACAAACTCGCCGAACTTCTTGACCAGTTTTTCCGCTTTAATTAAAACATTGTTATTCATTTTTCTTGGTTAATATCAGTTTTATAAGGTTGCGTTTTCTCATATGTTCACCTTATTAAATTATAAAACAACGTTTCAGATTATAAGCATGTTTTTTCGAAAGTCAATTATAATTGACTTTAATCAAAAATCGCATATTATCTATATAAGGAATAAGTTAATCAAATCAAATAATGAATACACTTTACATTTCTAACCGCAAAGACTGGCGGAAATGGCTGAAAAAGAATCACGATAAAGAAAAAGACATCTGGCTCGTATATTATAAGAAACATACAAAAAAACTATCTGTCCCTTATAATGATTCAGTTGAAGAGGCGCTCTGTTTTGGCTGGATTGACGGTATTATCAAACGGATTGACGATGAGCGGTATGCCCGCAAATTTACACCGCGTGTCAATATCGCCAAATGGTCTTTGTCAAACAAAAAAAGACTGACCCGGATGATTAAACAAGGGCGCATGACTAAAATCGGGCTGGAGAAAGTCGATGAAGTGGTTCTGAATAAGAAGGACTCAGAAGTAGCTGAGCGAAAGAAAAAAATGATTATTCCTCGCTATCTTAAACATGCGTTAATCGGCAATAATATTGCGTGGAATAATTATAATAACCTGGCGCCATCGCATAGAAGGCAGTATCTTGGCTGGATTACTGCTGCAAAAAAAGATGAAACTCGTCAGCGCCGTATCCAAGAGGCAATCGGTTTATTAAAAGAAAACAGGAAACTCGGATTAAAATAAGATGGAGAAAAAGAATATTTGTTTTTGGCAAACCGTTTGACGAACAGCCATTAAATAATAGGGGTTTATATGAAACCAAAAATAATTGAAAAGAAAGAAATTGTTCTTGTCGGCATGGATTTCTACGGGAACCCATATGAGAAAGCGGGTGGATGGTCTGAACAGAATGCAATTGGCGAACTCTGGAAGAAGTTCTCGGGCGTCTTTGAAAACAAGAAGAGCTCAATAAAGCACCTTGTATCCGATTCTGGATACGAGGTGTGGATTGATTTTGAAGGAGAAAAAGATACCAAGAATAAATATATCTTTGTCGGCGTCGAAGTTGCAAAGCTTGAAGACGTACCGCTTGAGTTTGTGGCAAGAATAATGCCTAAAACGAAATACGCTGTCTTAGCTATGAAAATGCCGGAGATCAAGGCGGAAGGGGTAAAAATGCTCTGGAGCAAATGGTTGCCCGAAACTGGTCTGAAGACTTCCTTCAACTACATGATAGAGTATTATGACAACCAGTGCTTCAAAGGTATGGACAACCCCGATTCTGAAATAGACTTTATGGTGCCCATTCAATGACGGTTGTCTCGCTTCAAAACGTTGCGAATGGATAAAGAAAATTGTCTAAAAATTTCTATAAAGCCTGTTTAATCGAAGTAGATAAAGTAGTAAAACGCTCGCCTAAGACCGCAACTGCTCAGCGACAACTCGCAAAACACAAGTATTCTTTTTCTTTTTTGCCGTTTGACCAGCAGATATTAATCTGGAATTATATTTGGAAGCATGCAAATAGCCACATGACGAAAACACAGGCATATTTTTATTGCGAGAAGTTTGCCCATAAAAAGAAAGAGTTGTTGGTATCGTGGAATATAATAAAACACTGGCAGAATTATGTGACCGGTTGGGGTGAATGTGATGCCCTCGCTAAACTATATACGAAAATTCTTGAATTGATACCCAGACAAGTTTTGCCTGTTTTAAAATCATGGAATCGTTCTTCCAATCAATGGAAACGAAGACAATCGGTCGTAAGTTTGCTCTATTTCAGCCGAACCAAAAAACTATTTCTGCCATATAAAGAGATTATTGGTTCAATCAACAATTTACTTAATGATAAAGAATATTATGTTCAAAAAGGGGTTGGCTGGACTTTAAAAGAATTATACCGCGTTTACCCTAAACCCACTTTTGAATACCTGAAGGAAAACATCAAGAAAATCAGCCCGATTGCCTTTACTCCTGCAATAGAAAAACTTACATTAAAAGAAAAACAAGAATTAAAAAGGTTTAGAAAATAACCCCGTTGCCGGCTGAAAACCAATCCAATAAATTCCAGACTATCATTATCGGTGGCGGGGCATCTGGTTTAGTTGCTGCGATTGTTGCGGCAAGACGAAAACAAACTGTCCTGATAATTGAAAAGAACAGTGCTATTGGCAAAAAAATCCTTGTTACCGGCAATGGACGATGTAACTTAACCAATATCAATGTCTCGCCTGATAAATACTATGGCGAGAACACTAAATGTCTGCATAATATCTTCAATCGATTTTCTTATAATGATACAATTGAGTTCTTTGAGAAACTGGGGGTTAAACTTAAGACTGAACCAGGTGGTCGTGTTTTTCCTGCGTCTAACCAAGCTTCGACTGTCCTAGAAGCGCTCGAGCGAGAACTTTTCCGCTTAAAAGTCACAATTAAACTTGGCGAGCGCGTTACAAAACTTAACTCGACCAAACTCGGTTGGCAAGTCAATACCGATAAAAATAGATATCAGTCAAAATCAGTTATACTGGCAAATGGCGGTAAAAGCTATCCGCAACTTGGAACAACTGGCGATGGTTATGATTTTGCTCGGCAATTAGGCCATCAGATAATTGAGCCAAAACCAGCTTTGGTTCCGCTGCAATTAGAAGGCAGTTGGTTTAAGGATTTGCCGGGGATACAAGTAAATGTAGAACTAATACTCAAGCAGGAAAATAAGCATATCAAGCGTACTGGAGATTTGCTCTTTACACATTTTGGTATATCCGGTCCGGTTGTCCTTGATATTAGCCGATTGATAAGAAAAAACGACACCGGACTTTTTATCAATTTCTTCCCAGCCTATAAAAACAGCAAAGAACTCGAATCGTTCTTAAATATAAACTGGCAAAGTCATCTGAGGAAAACAATTCTGAATTCATTAGCAGAACTTTTACCCAAGAAACTATGCGCTGTATTATTAAATATATTAAAGATTAATCCTGATAAACAAGTTGGCCAGATAAATCAAAAGGGGCGAAAACTGATTACTGAACATTTTATACATTGGCAAGTTTCAGTGAAAAGCACCCGTTCTTTTGCTGAAGCAATGGTAAGCACTGGCGGTGTTGCTTTAGACGAAATAAACCCTAAGACAATGGAGTCTTTGAAAGCAAAAGGGTTATATTTTGCTGGTGAAATATTGAATATCGATGGCGTTTCTGGCGGATATAATCTTCAATTTGCCTGGAGCACGGGTGGTTTAGCCGGAATTAATTGCTCAACATAATTTCCTAAACAAAGACCGATCGTTCAATAAATCTTGTTAGGAGCTAAAACCTGATTTATAGTTTATAGTGTTCTGATGGTTAAAGGATAGAATCATGGAAGGTTTTTTTCTCGGGCTCTCCTGCGGCACGGGTTGTCTGGTTTTCTGTGCACCGGTTTTTATGACTTATGTCCTGGTTGAAGGACACGACATAAAAACAAACTACGCATATCTTGCCGAATTCATATTAGGGCGTTTAGTCGGATATATAATATTTGCCATTATTACCTGGCTCGTAAGTTTAGTATTAATCGGGCAATTCAAAGAGAATAATTTATTGTTTGGAATCGCTTACGTCATCTTGGCGGGCGTGATGGTTGTATATGTGTTTCGGAAAAAGCAACCCATATGCGTGGCAGAAGGTACCTTAGCTAAAACCAAAGCCGAAAAATTACCTTACTTCCCCTTGATTTTAGGATTATTGACTGGCCTGAATCTCTGCCCGCCTTTTATATTAGCAATCGTCAGGGCAATAAAAATTGGCGACCTCGCACGAAACATTCTCTTCTTTGTCCAGTTTTTTCTTGGCACAACAATATATCTTCTGCCAATACCTTTGGTCGGTTTTATTAAGACAAAGAAATGCCTGCTAATAATCGGCAGAATAACCGCGATACTTGTAGCGCTCTATTACATATATGTTGGCATCGTAACTATAGTTGCTCACGCTTAGTATGCTGATTATTGACAATATCTATATTAGAAATAAAATTAATTGCGAGCATCTATGACTCAAATACCAGAAAAAGAAATAATCATCATTAAAGCGTCCGGAGAAAAAGAACCCTTTTCTGAAAGCAAATTACGGCGCTCCTTAGAACGAGTAAGAGTCGCCCCAAGCACCATTGATGATATCGTCGTGCAGATAAAAAGTGAACTAAAAGATGGCACAAAGACTTCGGATATTTACCGACGCGCCTTTTCGCTTTTACGCCAATATCAATCACATACTGCGGCGCGATACGGTCTAAAAGCCGCGATTATGAAATTAGGACCATCCGGACATCCATTTGAGAAGTTTGTTGGTAAGTTATTAAAGTCGCAGGGGTTTTCGATTGAGGTCAGCAAGATTGTCCCTGGTTTTTGCGTTACCCACGAAATAGATGTTGTCGGCAAAAAGGATAACCGATGTGTAATGGTTGAGTGTAAATTTCATAACGAGCACGGGATAAAATCTGACGTAAAAATAGCGCTCTATATCCAGGCGCGTTTTGAAGACCTGCAAAAACAGTGGCAGTCACATCCCGCTTCGGCACAGAAATTTGACGAGGCGTGGCTTGTGACTAATACCAAACTTACATCTGAAGCAATCCGGTATGCTGAATGTGTTGGTATGAAAACCTTAGGCTGGAATTATCCGCCCAAAAACGGGTTGGAAAATCTTATTGAGCGAGCCAAACTTTACCCGTTGACTTCGCTTGCTACTCTAAACGTCACTCAAAAAAGAGCGCTCTTAGATTCTGGACTAGTTTTGTGCCGAGAAATCCTTGACAATGTAAATGTTTTGCGGGCAATAAAAATAGCTGAAGAGAAAATTGATAAGATTATCAATGAAATCAATAAACTACTCGAAAACTACGGCAACTAAATATTGTCCAATTTTATAATCTCTTTATTATTTCTTTACGACTAAAGTCCCGGCGATTATATCGTGCAGCGCCTGTTTTTTCTCGGTAAAACCAGCCATTATATAACCAATACATAAAATTAATCCCGAAATTATTTTACTGAAGTGGCGGGCAGTCGCTTTACCGAAAGAGATTCGATTACCTTCCAGGTCTGTGACTTTAATGCCGATTAACATCTTGCCCCATGTTGCCTGTTTGACTGAACTTTCCATCAACGCATAATATAACCAGCCGAATACCATAGTCCAGACATAACTTTTAAAAAATACCCAGGGTGCAAATGCGAACGTTCGAAATGCAGAGCGTCGAAAGATTATCGTTTCGGCTATCCCTAAGATAATGCCGTCAATAATTGCTGCGCCAAATCTGCGCCAGAATCCGGCAAAAATTTCCTGTGTCATCACCATGGCAGGTTTTGATCGAACCCCGCATTTTGTGCATATCTCAGCACTCGGTCCGGTTTCCGCACCGCAGTTCTGGCAAAATTTATCGCCTGATTTTGGCTTGGCGCCGCATTGAACACAAATCTCTGCCAGATCAGTTAATTCTTTACCACAATTTCTACAATACATATATCCTCCGATTCCGCATAATAATCTGACTCTATTATGATTGTATATTTATATATGTCAAGTCACTTATCGCCATTGACAAACCGCATCGATCAGATAGAATAAGTTATGCTAAATAAGCAGCAAAAAAACAAAGGCGCACCAAAGCGCCATTTTCTTGGCAAGCGATTTCTGTTCGTCTCGGATTTTGACCAGACCCTGTCTTTTGATGATTCTGGTGTTTTAATATCCGAACTGCTTTCGATTAAAGAAGAATCGTTCAAGGCAAAGGTCAAGGAAATAAGAAAAAGGAATATCACCCAGTTAGGCGGCGAGCTTGCCTACCTGTTTCTTTATGATACGGATTATAAAAACAGTGTAACCAGAGATGTTCTAATCAAAGCTGGCGAGCAGCTTCGGTTAAAAGAAAACGTCAAAGAGTTATTCAAGACGTTAGAAACAGGCATTGGCGGTTTTGAGTTCAGGTCCTATATCGTCTCGGCTTGTCCTAAAGTTCTGATTGAGACTTCACTCAAAGGCGTGTTACCGGCGGAGCGGATTTTCGGGACCGAGTTCAAATTCGACAATGACGGCAAAATTGTTGACATTGAACGGACCGGTGCCGGACAGGGCAAGGTTACATTTGTCGATTATCTAATTGACAAGCACCATATCCCGCGCGAGCAGGTTATTTATGTCGGCGACGGCTCTTCGGATTTACATGTGATGCTGCACGTCAATGTTTATGGTGGTTTTACGATTGCGGTATCGCCGTCACCGTATTTAGGTCACATCTCAAAACGGACCGTGCTTTCCGAAAATGCCTTGGCCGTATTGGCGCCGATATTAGAAAATTGCCTAGGATACAACGAAGACCAGATAAAAGATTTTTATACTGAAATCGGTCACCCGATATACGAATGGAACCGGGCAAAGACTGAATGGCTCACCATCGCTTAGTTAATACTCTAATTATATTTAACGCTGGATTATTACTTTTTGACAGCCGTATAAATTTTCCCCGGAAACCCTCATAAAATAAACTCCGCTCGGCAAAACTTTGCCAGAATTATCTATGCCAAGCCACCTGAAGCTTCCAATACCCAAAATATTATTCGTATAAACCTGTTCGCCACTAATCGAATAAATTCCTATTTGGTGTAGCTCATTATTAGTTGTCGGTTCTATTTTGATATTTATCGCTTTGGCAAACGGATTGGGTTGCGCGGAAAGCTTTATTCGTGATATTGGCTGAGCAGATTTCTCTTCTATGTACTGCGGTGTCAAAGTAATATCACAGATTATCGTATCGCCGACCTGACGGATATTCCGTACACCAACATTGGTTGGAGTCCCATTAAATGCTTTGCTATTAGGGATTGTATAATTATCAAAGACCGTGCGGTTCCAGATTCCAGGTAGTACATCACTTGTATCGCCAAGCAATTGATTGTAAAAATGCGGGTTCGGACGAACACCATTACCGTGGTCAAGATGATAACTACTGTCTTCTTCCAAATCAACTATGTTGTGCCAAGAACCGCGACCCGGGTCAATGTGCCAGATTAAAAGCCCTGCACTGGGCAAAGGTGTATCAAAACCTTTTTGCTGGCGGTTTTCTAAATAAAAACATGTGTCACGATTCAAGCCATTACGCCAAACTTTGTAGGCGACCGGATGAGTTTCAATATCTAATATCCGCAGATTGTGGGTATCGCTCGTAATTATGACTGGCGTGACAAATCCGGCACGAACTTTACTCCACGTTTCCATATGCGATGGACTCCACGGCGTATTCCCGCCTGCACCCCACGCTCCATAACCCATCAAGCCCCAATAACCAACTCCCCATGTATATCGAGTACCATCATATAAATCAGGCAAACCAGCCAGATGGCCTAATTCATGGCACATCACTGCAATACAACACATCGTTGTCTCGTATGCAGCGGTGACCATCGCAAACTCCGGCACATTGGTTACACCATCAATAATAACTCCGTCATTGGTCGTATAATTAAAATATGGAATCGCATGCGACCAGCAGTGATTAATATTGCCGTCATCCGAACCGTCAGCTCCAGCATGTACCATAAACATCGCATCAATATGCCCGTCATTATTCAAATCAAAATCATGAAAATTAATATACTGGTCAACCTGCTGGACATTATCTTGTGCAAGCTGACCGCCCATGCTTAACATATAGTTACCGTCATAATATGAAGCATAATTATAGCTCGACAAAAACCATCGATTGTCCGCAACAGCGCCAGGCACGTGGAAAGTTCCGTACGAGTTTTCTAAATAATAATCATTAAGACTGCCCTGCCGATATAATGCATTATTATAAATACCAGTCGAATAGAGCATCGAATCAAATAGTGCCGGCGAGTACCTTAAAGTATCAGCGCGGTTATCCGGAAATTGCATCAGAATTGTAACGGTCTCTAAATTTTCGCGGTTAAAAAATTTATTCGGGCCAGCAATTTCAACGCCCCGAGGAAAAATCGGCTCGGGGATATTGGGTTGGCTTAATAGGCTTGGTTTAAGTGGCATTGCATTTGCCAGACTAAAACCAATTAGTATCAGGAGTAATCTTTTCATTTTATAATGATATATGATGTAGTAAAAATGCTTCTTCGTCAAGAACAAATTGGTTTGCTTTCTTAAAGCTTGTAAGGTTAAAGCCTTGCCCTACAATTCTTCGTGGTCCGCCTGAGGCGGATTCGGGGTTTCGTGGTTTTTTCAGTGTTCATATAAATAACCCTTGACAAAACGGGATAATTGTGTTACTATTCAATAAGTGCAATACTTTATCTTAAAGGGATAAGTTGCACACTCCGCTATTTAAACAGGACAACCTGCCTTACTGAAAGTTTAAAGGAGAGATATCAAATTTTTCCCGACAGTAATGTAAGTTCTTGATTAGTAATTGGCGTAAGTGTTAGTGATTACAAGATAAAAGTAATCTCCCTTTAAAACTTTCTTTCACTATAAAAAGAGTCGGTGGAAAAAGTAAAATTAACAAGACTCAAAAAGAAACATCTATCAAAGATAGGTGCAGGAGAAAAAATGAGTAAAATCTACATAGGTAACATGCCGTTTACAACAACGGACACAGACCTCAACGCAATGTTTGCCAAGCATGGCAACGTAACATCGGTTAATATCATAACTGACAAGTTTTCCAATCGGCCGCGCGGGTTCGCGTTTGTCGAAATGGATACCGATGACTCAGCCCAAAAGGCAATTGCAGCATTAAACGGCACACAGCTCGAAGGTCGAGCTTTGGTTGTTAATACAGCAAAGCCGCGAGAAGAACGTAGTACTCGTTCTTTTGGCGAACGTTCCGGTAATTCTTCCAGACCTCGTAGCTGGTAATTATCGACTAATATACTCAAATAGCGGCTCTATTCGAGCCGCTATTTTTTTCATCTAATACATAACTTTCCAGAGAAAAAATCCTGTTAATCCTGTCAAAGAAAAGTTTTATCTAATGTGGATAATGCCGTAAAGAACTTGCTAAAGAATTCTCCGAAAGATTTACCGAAGAAGTCGGCAAACTTATCGCCGAAGAACTGCTTCAAGGCGTCAATCAAATACGGGCTAAAAAATACCTTAATAAGTTCGCTTAAAAATATCCTGATTTATGGAATGATAAATAACCTAAAAGACACCTTATATTACCCTGTAAACAATCTTCTTTTCAATTCCAAGTTCATTGGGGGAATACTACTCCCTATCTTCGGGATTTTAGGTGTTAGACATTAGATTTCAGTAAGTTAAAGTAAAAAATCGGTAAGTTTTTTGTTATACTGTCAGTATATATTTTGAGGGTGCTTAAAACTGTCTTTGCCTTGCACTTTTTGAGTCTAAAGGTAATAAAAATGAGGGTTATTTATTAAATTAAAAATGTGTGGGGTTGTGTCGCTTAATTTGAACAGCATAATAATTATTCTCATAGAATACTTAACTTTTTGTTAAGTATTTCGGAATTGATGGGTTCGTCATAATTCCAATATATAATCATAACACGATTTGATTTACATCTTTCGTTTTTTCGGATATCTTGCTTTTGTAATCTAATAAACGCATCTTCCCCACCAAAAAACTCGACAGGTTCATAATGTTGTCTCCCTTGATATTCAAATGCCATATTTTTTGAATGCACAAAAATATCTAGGTGTTGGGGCTTAAGCCAATCTGGGGTAGCGTGAAGTAATGCATCTTTATAGGTTTTCTTAACCAAATTGTAAAGTTGTACTTCCGAAGCCCACCCTTCTCCAATCCTTGGTAATTTATAATTCGCTCGTAATAAATTTTCTGCTTCTCGTAGAATTTCATCGACAAGTTCAAGAAAAGGATTTCCAAGATCTTCGGTCAGAGAAAAATCTTTTCGTATTAAATCTATTTCGTAGAATATAGTGTTGTCTATTTCATGGGTCCGACCAGTAAATCTAATACCGTTGGTTCCGTAATTACTTTTTTCCATGTCGAGTAATGATGTGACTGTGGTAAAATCTGGCTCTCTCTTTGTTTCATGCCATGCTTTGTGGCGATATGCTTCTATTCCATATAGCCACAACCCTTTATCAATAATTTGCTTTTGATAATATTCTTCTGAATATGTTATCCAAAAACCGTTATATTTCCCCCCTAACGGCGTCTCGGTTATATTACAATGTTGAATTTGATTTGGATATTTTTCAAATAGTCATCCAGTAAGGCATTTATTATACTGGTTTGAAAAATAATCAATGTTTATTGGGGTATTATCTATTTTGAATTCTCCGTTCCACAGAAATACTCCCCGGTGCCACTCGTGTTTTCTTTTTTCAATAAGGTTTTCCATTGTTGGTGCGTTTTCTATAATTATATCTGTCGGCGATTTAAATCCATTCTTTTTATATTGTTTTAACACTTCGTCAATACACGAACAGTATTCTTTTATATTGGTCTTGATTAAATCGTTCCGCGTTGATTCGGCACGAAAATACAAAAGATCTCTGCCGATTAATGGTATTTTAGCAATGCGTTTTAAATATATTGGCTCACTATGTAGCTCGTCATAAAATTTATCGCCAAGGGTGTCGTAGCATACCTTTATTGCCTCTTCATAGTTGCGTTCAGTAATAAGATCCTTGATCGTTTTATATTTTGAAATATATTCTTTTGGTTTATTAACGGTTTTTTTAAATTTTCCGTTTTCGTCAATATAATCTAGGTATCCTTCCTGTTTTAATATCGAATGCACTTGCATATTATCATCCCAGTATGGTTTTAGATATTCCGATACAGGATAATCAGCTAATTCGGAAAAAGATTTCCCTGTTTCATCTTTTAGTTTTTCTGCTACCTCACGAACTCGATCTTTGTATGCTAAAGGCGCATAGAAGTGATTATATTGTCCATTCCTACAATATAAAATAAGCGAACTCACGTAAACTCTATTTATTTGTCGCCTAAAGAACCCTCGTGTAATTTTATACAACAACGCCATTAAGTCGACTTGTTCTCTTGTAAAACATGCGGTGTGCCATATATCCTCACTCGCTCCGGTTGCTTTATAATCGAATGCAAGTTTGGCAATTTCTACAGCTTGATTATAACGTTTGCTCTTTGAAAAACCAAAATGAATTCGATATAAATCGTCCATTCTTGTGATATATATTATTAAATATTATAACTTCTATAATATAAGGTCTGTGTTAGATAAAATTGAATTTATTTTTCGTCACTGATCTCTTCGGAATCCTGAATAGTAATTATATCGTTTTCGACTGGCAAAGTTTCTGATGGAAGCCCTTTTTGTTCTCTTAAATCATCGATCTTTCTAAGTGGACGTTCAAGCTGATTGCGACGCGTTGAAGTTAAAAGAACATATTCCTTCTGAGCCTCTTCAATTTTTTTCCCCATTCTTTCTAGTGATTTTAAAAAAGCGTTCCATTGCTTATTAAATTCACCAAGCAATGACAATATTTGTGATGCGGTTTTTTCAAGATTAAAGTTGTCCACTGCTTGTCTGATTATCGCTAGTATCGCATACAAAGTCACTGGGGAACATAATATCACCTTACTCTTCAGCGCTTCATCTAATATGGTCCTGTCGTTTTCATTAATAAATCCATATACCTGTTCATTAGGTATAAATACTATAACATAGTCAACGGTGTTCTCTGCTGGATTTATATAATCTCTAGTGGTTACTTCTTTGATTCTTGCTTTTACATCTGTTAAGAATTTACTTTTGTAAACCTTCTTGTCTGTTTCAGCTTTTGCTTCAAGGAAGTGCATGTAATTATCTAATGGAAATTTAACATCCATATTCACTTTCAACCCTTGAGGTAGAAGAAAAGTATAATCTGGAATTGTTCCCGCAGTTTCCAAAGTCTTTTGTTTAAGATAATTGATTCCTTCTACGAAACCTGCAAGCCTTAACACATCTTCGGCCATTCTTTGTCCCCATTGCCCACGAACTTGCGAGCTGGCTAATGCGGTATGTAATTGACTGGTTGTTTCTTGAAGTTTTATTGTTTGATCCGCAGCATTTTTTAATTGAGTAGAAATTTCGCTAAATTTACTCGCTCTGTCTTTTTCAAAATTAGTCACGACATCTTGAACTTTTTGTAAGTCTCCTTTCATTGCTATCAGCGTTTGATCAATTAGTTTTTTCTTTTCTTCAAGTTCTTTTTCCCCCATCTGTGTTTGTTTTGAAAGAGTCTCGTTAGCTAGCTTTAAGAATTCTTGAGTGTTTTTTCCTAAAGCATCTAATGAAAGAGCCCCGAAGGAATCTTTAATTCTATTAATAATGTTTTCTAGGTCTTGCACTTTTTGAGATTCTGTTTGAGAGATTAACTCTTGTGCAATTACTTTGGCGTCGCGTTGCCGTAATCGAGTTATAATTATTACTGCAGAAATACCAATAATCAGACAAATTATACCGACTAGTATGTACATCATATAATTAACTCTCCTTGATTTGTTACATCAAACATGCTATTTAATATATTCGGTTTGATTTGTATTTCAATACTACATTTAACTGTCAGGTTGTCAATAGACTTAGTTTTAATATTGTTGACCTCTGTTTGGCTGTGCTTTTTTACATAATTTTATAATAACCCATCTAAACATCTCTTGACATCTTGCCTTATCTTGATTATTATTTATAAATACTTTTTAATAAGGCGGATACGTGGTAAAAATAAGATTAAAATTAATTGGTAGACGTCACATTCCATTATATCGGATCGTAGTAACAGATTCACGGCGCTCGAGGGACGGCAAATATCTTGAGTCAGTAGGATACTATAATCCAAAATCTAAACAACTAACACTAAATAAAGAACGAGTCGATTACTGGTTGTCGAAAGGCGCACAAGCTACGGACACCACAAAACGGCTCATAACCAGACACACGAAGCAAACTAAACCGCTTCCAGCGGAATCCGAATTAGGAGGATAACATGAAAGAACTGATTGAATACATGGCAAAGGCTCTAGTTGACCAACCAGATAAGGTAGTCATTAAAGAAATCGCCGGGGAAAAAACTTTGATTTATGAACTACGGGTAGGAGAAGGCGACCTCGGCAAAATCATCGGTAAAGAAGGCCGAACCGCTAAGGCAATGAGAGCAATCCTCTCTGCCTCGGCGATGAAGCTAGGCAAACGCGCTCAACTCGAAATCTTAGAATAAAAAATATCCCAAAATTTAAGATTTTTGCCGTCCTTCGAAGCGCATGCGTATTCATTTAATAACAATTTTTCCTGAGTTTTTTACCAGTCCTCTGGGCTGCGGTGTTATGAGAATCGCACAAGAAAAAAAATTGACCGAAGTTGTAACTGTAAATCTGCGTGATTTCGCAACCGACACTTATCGGACGGTTGACGATTATCCGTTCGGCGGGTTTCCCGGTATGATATTAAAGCCCGAGCCGATTTTTAGGGCGGTCGAAAGTGTCAAGCAGGATAATTCTTATGTAATTCTGCTTTCGCCTCAAGGTCGGACGTTGAATCAGGACATTGTTAATGAACTGAGTCAAAAAGAACATATTGTTATGATTTGCGGACGATATAAAGGTGTCGATGAACGGGTAAGAGAACATCTTATCAATGATGAAATTTCGATTGGCGACTATGTGCTGTCCGGCGGTGAAGCCGCATCACTGGCACTGATTGAAGCGATTACACGTTTATTGCCCGGCGTGGTTGGCGATAAAGAATCGGTCGCGTCCGACTCTTTTATTTCCGGTCTTTTGGATGCGCCGTATTATACCCGACCGCAGGATTTTCGCGGTTATAAAGTACCAGAAGTGCTCGTTTCTGGCAATCACCAAAAAGTAAAAGAATGGCGCGATGAACAAGCAATGAAATTAACTAAAGAAAAAAGACCGGATTTGATAAAGAAATTGAAGGATTGAAAAATAATATGAATTGTAATCTATTAATCTTTAAATCTTCGAATCTTTCAATCGGCTATGGAGGTAATAATGCCAAAAGAAAAACATAAAGATAAAGCCGTTGCCAAAGCAGCAACCAAAGAAGAACTGCAGGCAGTGGTTAGTGAGCTTAGAGTTGGTTCGGATGTAAAAATTTCGCATAAAATTATTGAAGGCGACAAAGAAAGAGTTCAGGTATTCCAGGGTATGATTATCCAGATTCGTGGTGACAAGGAAAACAAGTCAATTACAGTACGCAAAATGACTCGTGGTATTGGCATTGAAAGAATCTTTCCTTTAAATTCACCGGTTATTACCCGGATTGAAGTTAAAAAACACAGCAAGGTGCGTCGAGCCAAGCTCTATTATATTCGCCATAAAAAAGGCCAAGAGTCCAAACTTAAAGAAATTAAAGTTGAAGCCCAGGCCTGATTGGGAACTCTGGAAGCAAAATAAAATATTCTGCGGCGTTGATGAAGTAGGTCGCGGCGCTTTGGCTGGACCAGTCGTCGCAGCGGCTGTTATATTACCAAAATTTACAAAAATCCCTGGCGTTAAAGACTCAAAGCAATTAAGCCCCAGTGCACGTGAAGCGCTATATCCGATAATTGTCAAACAAGCTCTGGCATATGGAGTTGATTTAGCAACGGTTAAAGAAATCGACCGCCTGAATATCCGCAACGCTTCATTTCTGGCAATGAACCGAGCTATCCGGGCGTTAGGTTATAAATGCGATTCCGCCTTGGTTGACGGCTTCTCAATTCCTGACTGTCCGCTGCCCAATACCGGAATTGTTAAAGGCGACCAAAAAAGTCTTTCGATTGCATGCGCTTCAATTATTGCCAAGGTCACCCGGGACCATATAATGGATAAACTACACAAGCAGTATCCAAAATACAATTTTATCAAAAACAAAGGTTACCCGACGCCTTTTCATAAGAAAACGCTTGCTAAAATCGGTCCGACAAAAATTCACCGACGCAGCTTTAGGCCGGTCCGACAAACCCTGCTTGATTTTTAATTCGATACACTCATTAGGTAAGGACGGTGAACAAATGGCCGCAAAATACTTAAAATCTAACGGCTTTAAAATCTTGGATACAAACTTTCGCTGTGCAATCGGTGAGATTGACATTGTTGCTAAAGAGAAAGATGCTATTGTATTTATTGAGGTTAAAACCCGTAAATCGGACAATTTAGCTGGACCATTTGAAAGTATCGGCAAAAGAAAACAGAACAAAATAAGAGATTTGGCTGAATATTATATACAGGAAAAAGATTATTCAGATTGTGAAATTAAATTTGATGTATTAAGCATTGTACGTGATGGACAAAACAATAAGATTGAATACATCGCGAATGCTTTTTAGATGTCATAACGCAAAAAGGAGCAAATTATGTCAAAAAGTAAAAATTACAAGATTAAAGTAACAAAAAACGGACCTTATATTGTTTCTGGTGGTCTACCAATTGCTAAAGAAATTATTGTAGCTGATGTTAAAGGCACACCAATCAGATGGGATAAGGGTGAAAGTTATCCTGCCCAGGAAACTTATGCTCTTTGTCGTTGTGGTAAATCAAAAAATATGCCGTTCTGTGACGGAACCCATGCAGTAATAAAGTTTGACGGAACCGAAACTGCTGACCGTAAAAATTATCTTGACTGCGCAGAAAAGACCGAAGGACCGGATCTTATTTTGACTGATGCCGAAAAACTCTGCGCTACAGCCCGATTTTGTCATCGTGCCAGCGGAACATGGCAGCTCATAGAAAAGTCGGATAATCCTAAATTAAAAGAGATTGCGATTCAGGAAGCTTGTGACTGCCCGGGAGGCAGACTGGTTGCGTGGGACAAAAGCAGTAAAAAACCTATTGAACCAGCCTTCGAACCTTCAATAAGTTTGATTGAAGACCCTGCGGCAAATGCAAGCGGACCAATCTGGGTTAAAGGCGGGGTGCAAATTGAATCGGCTGATGGTTTTTTGTATGAAATCAGAAATCGTGTTACCTTATGCCGATGTGGCAAATCAAAGAATAAGCCGTTTTGCGATGGTCGCCATATCACGTCTAAATTTAATGATGGCGACGAATTACTAAACAAAAAGAAATAAATGTTATTTATTAATCTTAGACTGCCAAATCAAGCAATCCGAAAATCGGACAGTGTGTAACACCCTAATGGTTCTGTTGTTTCAACTGGTTTTTTGGGAGAATGACCCAAGGTGAGGATAAGTACTGCAATAATCGCCAAAACCATCAGCACTATTAGAAGTATCCGCGAAGATTTGCTGTACCTGCGATTAGTAACTTGTTTCAACATATAAAAAGATTGTATGGCGTATTTATAATAAGTCAATATTTTATCATTGACTAATATTATTTTTATCTTATATTGTATTACGAATGCTAGCCAAAGTATATTCTGCAAGTACTTAAGGTGTTACATATGTATCGAAATCACTTGTTTTATATAATATCTTTATCGCTTTTATTAATCGGCTGTCAAAAAAAATCAGCCAAGGTTGAAGTTACCTTTTGGCATGCGATGGGTGGTAATGTCGAAAAGACTTTGAAGGCGATGGTCGCCGATTTTGAATCGACTCATAAAAACATTCATATCAACCTGGTCGGAATGGCTGATTATAACACTTTAGCTCAGAAATTAATGAGCGCCGCGTCAGTGAACCAGCCGCCGACTATCGCGCAGATGTATGAGAATTGGACAACGCAGTTATTGATTCATAATTATCTTGAACCGCTTGAAGTTTATGTTAAAGGCAAAAAGGGGCTAAGCCAATCCGAACTCGATGATATTTGGCCTGTGCTGATTCTAAATAATACCTGGGACAACAAAATTGTCACAATGCCTTTTAACAAAAGTGTGCCAGTTTATTATTATAATATCGACCTTTTCGATAAGGCGGGGGTTAAAGAATTTCCTAAGACCTGGGATGAGTTTCGAAAAGATTGCATTAAATTAAAATCAATTAGCGATAAAAAGGGTAACCCGCTCATGCCGACCGCTAATGGAACTGATATTTGGATATTTACCTCAATGTTGTACCAGAAAGGCGGCAAACTGTTTGACGAAGAGAAAAGTCTGCCCCTTTTTAATACCACAGATGCTGCCTGGGTATTACAATTTCAGGTTGATTTAATTTATAAAGATAAGGTTCAGAGTTCAAGGATGAACGAAGACTTACTCGATGATTATTTAGCCGGAAGGTTGGCAATGACGCCTTTCAGCTGTGCCCGACGAGCTGTAATGAAAGGAGTCGAGAGTTTTAGAATTGGGATGGCGCCTTTGCCGATATGGGATAAACCTGCTTCAATTATCTATGGTACAAACATCGGAATGTTTAAGGCTGCGACCCAGGTGCAAAAAGATGCGGCGTGGGAATTCATCAAATGGTTTATCGGCAAGGATAATGAGATTCGCTGGTCATTGGGAACCTATTATGTCCCGATACAGAAAAGCGCACTTGATGACCCGCGCATGCAAGAACAACTCGACAAAACACCTGGTTTAAAAGAAGCCTACAAACAACTTCAATATGCAGTTTTTGAACCGAGAATTGAAGCGTGGTTTGAAGGTCGGAAAGTTTTAATCGAGGACGGACTTGAGCCGCCAACCCTTGGGGGGAAATCCGCTCAAGAAGCTTTAGACTTCGCTGCTCAAAAACTTATTGCAAGGGCAAAAAATAAATCTAACTAAACAATTAAGGGTTTACTGTGTGACCTTTTAATTTTATCCTATCAGGTTAGTTTCTGCGGGAGTATAAATAAGATGTTAGCTAAAGGGATTGCGGATTCTTGCTGTTTTGTACCGTTGGGAGGAAAAGTTGTCTCTTTGAAAGTCGCACCAATCGTCTTCGCACAACCATCTTTTATCGTGTATCCCTCACATTCAACGTAACCGCCAGATTTTAAATAGATAATCGGCATAAAACCTTTCTTTAACCGCAGAGAATGCAGAGAATTATTTTAATATTTTCTCTGTGTCCCTGTATCTCTGTAATAACATTTCTAATTATTCGGGTATTGGTAGCGAGCAACGTGTTGGCTTATCTTCGCGGTAGCCTAACACATAGTCTGCTTGCATTAGTTTATGAATCTCGCGTGAACCCTCATAAATGACCGCACCTTTGCAGTTACGATAGAACCGCTCGACCGGATATTCGTCCGAATAACCATAGGCGCCATAAGTCTGAACCGCATTGCCAGAAGCTCGCTCTGACGCATCGCAGGCAAACATTTTAGCAAGCGATGTTTCTTTTGTGCAGCGCTGACCAGTATTCTTTAACCAGCCGGCTTTGAGCCATAACATTCTTGCAATTTCATAGCTTGTCGCCATATCTGAAATCATCTCTTTTACCAACTGATGTTTGCCTATCACATCGCCAAAGGTCTTTCGTTCGTTAGCGTATTTAACTGACGCATCCAAACATGCATGAACCAAGCCAGTTGCGCCAGAAGCAACCGTATATCTCCCCTGGTCTAAGGCAAACATTGCGATTTTAAAACCCTCGCCCTCTTGGCCAAGCAGGTTCTCCTTTGGAACTTTTACATCTGACATTGCTATCGAACCAGTATTGCCGGCGCGGATACCCAGTTTACCATGAATCGTTGCAGTTGTGACGCCAAGGAACGCTCGTTCAACAATAAAACAACTGATACCAGAATGGTCGCGTTTCTTTCTCTTTTCCTGGTCGGTCCAGGCGAAAATCAGGAAATGGTCGGCAACATCGGCTAAAGAAATCCACATCTTTTCACCATTGAGAATCCAGTGGTCACCGTCTTTCTTTGCTTTGGTCTCAATCGCCACAACATCACTGCCTGCGTTAGGTTCAGTCAGAGCAAATGTTGCGCTCTTTTCGCCTTTACCCTGCGGAACTAAATACTTCTGCTTCTGGGCTTCGGTGCCCCACGTAAGAAGTGTTAAACTATTCAAGCCGACGTGCACGGACAAGATAACACGGAGTGAAGTGTCGACATATTCCAGTTCTTCGCATGCCAGACCAAGCGAAATATAATCGCCACCGCTACCGCCGTATTTGGTCGGGATCGAAAGACCCAAAATACCAAGTTCTGCCATTTTGGTTAAAATTGTCTTGTCAAAGAATGCTTTCTGGTCATTCTCTTTAATTTTTGGCGCAACTTCTTTCTGGGCATAATCGCGTGCCAGTTTCTGTATCATTAACTGTTCTTCGGTTAACGTAAAATCTACCATTTTTTCTCCTTTACTATATTTTAGCTTTAATATTTTATTCTTTTAAATATAAAATCGATGTTTATCTTTAGTCGATTCCATGAAAAAAGCTCTTTAAGCTCTTTTTCTTTAAATAAATTCTTCAACTGATAATTTTGTAATACAATTTTACTTAGATATTCATTCTTTTCTTTTGCTTTAAAAGACAGTTCTTGTGAAATTTTATATGCTTTATCCCGGTCCAGTCCTTTTTTAACTAGCGCCATCATTAAGCTCTGCGAAAAAAACTGTTCCTTTGATTTATCAATATTCTCTTTCATTTTATCCGGATAAACCTTAAGTCCGCTGATAACACCATTAAGCTTCAATAACATATAATGAATCAGATTAAACGCTCCGGGAATGATTATCCGTTCATTAGCTGAATTGGTCAAATCACGCTCGTGCCATAGCGGGATGTTTTCTAATCCAACCACGGCAAAACTCCTGACCACCCGCGCCAAACTGCAGATACGTTCGCAGATAATCGGGTTCTTTTTATGCGGCATTGCCGAAGAGCCCTGCTGTTCCTGCTTGAATGGTTCGGAAACCTCGCTAATTTCCGAGCGCTGGAGATTTCTGATTTCAGTCGCAATCCGTTCCATGCTAGAGGCGATAATTGCTAAGGTGTTCAAAAGCTCGGCATATCGATCTCGCGGGACGACCTGGGTTGAGACCGGTTCTGGTTTTAATCCCAGCCTTTTTAAAGCTAATACTTCGACCCTTGGATCAATTTCCGTATAAGCGCCGACTGCACCGGAAATTTTACCATACCCAAGATTTTTCTGACCAACCTGCAGTCTTAAAATATTGCGGATAATTTCCTGATACCAAGATAGGCATTTCAGACCAAAAGTTATCGGTTGGGCATGAATACCGTGGGTTCTGCCCATCATTAAAGTGTATTTATGTTTTTGAGCAAGTTGTTTAGTCGCTTGGGCAAGGTCTTTCAGCGATGATATAACATAATCACACGCAATTAAACACCGCAATGCTAGGGCTGTGTCAACGATATCATAAGAAGTCAAACCAAAATGTAGGAATTTAGCATCATTTCCTAAAGATTTTTCGATTGATTTTAAGAAAGCAATAACATCGTGCTGGACAATCTCTTCGTATGCGGATATTGCTTTAATATCAATCTTCGCCTTTTTGAGTTTGGGGTATAAGCTTTTCGGTATTATCCCAAGTTCTGCCTGTGCCCAGGCAACCGATTGCTCAACCAACAGCCAATACTCAAACTTAGTCTGTTCAGACCACAGGCTAGACATTAAATGTGTTGAATAGCGACCGTTCACAAAATCATTATAAGTTGATTATATCAAAAGTCAACCCCGTCTCTTGAAACCCAAAACATGACATTTGAAACATAATTGTTGTAATGTAGCGTGCTTATAATCAGACTTTCTTGCTTACTTTGGAGCATAATTGTTGACAATGGCACGAGCAAGTTATTTTAAAGATGCGAAATCATATATTTCAAAAGACCTGCTTAACACGTCTGTTTTTAACTGGGCGGTATAGATTCTTTAATGTATTATAAGAAATAATTTAGGCTAACCCATAGGCGACCTACAATACCGCAATGGGGAAAACAAAGGGTTAGGATTTGGCTAACAAAGGGCTAGGCAGCGAACAGTTCCCTTCTGTGCCGGCTTTTCATGGTTAATTATTGATTATTAATAAGTTATAATAAGTGCTTGTTCAATAATATCAATATGACTGATTCTGATATAATCATCACATCACTAATAAATTAGTAGTGATAGAAAATTCTTATCTGCTCGCCTCGACGGTCAACAACCATATCAAGTTGTTTACTGCTTGATGCAGCAAGTTTCTGAAAACCTAAAGCGTCTTTAGGCTTTTGGTTGTTGATTGAAACGATGACATCGCCGGTCGCTATTCCGAGCATTGAACCGACAGAATTATCTTCGATATCAACAACAACAACTCCGTTTTCGCTGGTTAAGTTATACTTTCGCATTAATGTATAATTATTGTCGCTGACCGTAATGCCGATTTTTGTCTTTATCTTTTCAATCTTGTCTTCGCTGACCATGTTTTTTGTGTGATCTTTGGTTTGTGCGATGAATTTCTTCACTTCGTCAACTGGAATTGCAAAGCCAATACCTTCCGAACCACCGCTGTGCGTGAAGATAAATGTATTTATGCCGATGATTTCACCTAACGCATTTGCCAAAGCACCGCCTGAATTGCCGGGATTAATCGCGGCGTCGGTCTGAATCATATTTTTATACTCGCGTCCTCCGCTCTCGCTCGGTTTCATATTGCGATTCAGTGCTGAAATTACGCCAACTGATATCGACGGCTGGGCATCTTCTAACAGAAACCCAAATGGATTGCCGAATGCTATACACCACTCGCCAATCATTATATCATCGGAATTGCCCAAATTAGCATAAGGCAGGTCTTTACCTTTGATTTTAATTAATGCCAAATCCTGGACGCGGTCAATATCAACCAGCTCGCCATCAAACTGCCGATTATCAGGCAATGTCACTTTCATTTTGGTTGCGCCTTCGACAACGTGGGCATTGGTAATAATATCTCCCTGCTCATCAATAATTACGCCCGAACCAAGTCCTTGAATCTGCTGCTTATATTGCTGGCGTGGCGAGAAGTTCCTGAAAAAATCACCCCAGAACGGGTCGGAAAACGGGTCAAAGGTTGTAACCATTCGTTCCTGAATTACCGTGATTGAAACCACGGGTGGACTTGCTCTCTTTGCCGCAAGTACAATCGCGGTTGTGCGGGAATTGTTTATGTCGACCTGCATTGACACTGGAACAATAGAATTGCTGGGAATTTGGGTAAACTTAGTTTTAGTTACGGTCGGTTGCTTGATTAAAAATACGCCTAAAAGCACAATGATTACAACAGAAATAATTAGATAAAGATTCTTCATAACTATAATTATATTTTATCATATAATAAATGTCAACTTTTCATAATGAGTTCTCTAGTTAGTTAGGTTATTTAAGTAATCTTGACATAGTATCACAAGCCACATATACTAAAACTAAAGTTTTTATTAGAGGAGTTACAATGAAATCATTAATAGTATTCTATACGAGAAGCGGAACTACCAAAAAAGCGGGCGAAGCAATTTCACGTGTCTTAGAATGTAATATTGAAGAAATTGTTGATACCGCTAACAGAAAAGGATTGTTTGGCTGGTTACGCTCTGGTCGCGATGCGATGCGAAAAAGAATGACAACAATTCTACCGGCCAAGCTCAATCCCGCTGATTATGATATCGTAATTATGGGTACGCCAAATTGGGGAGGATTGCCAGCGCCGGCAATCAGGACCTATATTGAACAAAACAAATCTAAGTTTAAGAAAGTTGCGTTTTTCTGTACTGCAGGGGGTTCAAGCTTCGAAAAAACCTTTAAAGAACTTGAGCTGATTTACGGAAAACCACCGCAAAATGTGCTTGGATTAAGGCAAGAAGAAGTAAAAAGGGGTGACATAACTGAAAAGATAAACCAATTTATCGCTAAACTATCGTAAATTAATGGAACAAGTAGTAATCTTTAATTCTCTTGATGAGCTTGAAAAAAAATTAAGGCCGCACCTATCACGGCGCCAGGACATAGAAAAGCAGTTGTCTAACCCAAAAGTGCTTGCTGATGCCGCGCATACGCAAAGCTTAAGCAAGGAATATAAAGATATTACTGCGGTGCTTCAGATGTTAGAAGAATACAAACGCCTGGAAAAAGATATTCAGGAAACGAAAGAGCTGAAGGTAACTGCCGAAGAAGACGAGATAAAAGATTTAGCTGAAAAAGAACTTGTTAAGTTTGAAACCAGACGACAGGAACTGCAGTATTCAATACTGTATTTTTTAATCCCTAAAGACCCTGCCTGGAAAGGTTCGTGTATCGTAGAAATCCGCGCTGCCGCTGGTGGTGAAGAATCGGCAATTTTTGCTGCCGACTTATTCCGAATGTATACAAAATATATCGAAAAGAAAAAGTTAAAATACGAGGTTCTCTCTTCCCGCGCTAGTGATTTGAGCGGATTAAAAGAGATTATTTTCTCGGTTGAAGGCACTGATGCTTTTCGCTTTTTCCGGTTTGAAAGTGGTGTGCATCGGGTTCAAAGAGTGCCGGTCACCGAAGCGTCTGGACGGCTGCATACTTCTACAATTACAGTTGCGGTTTTGCCAGAACCAACTGAGATTGAACTAAAAATTGACCCGCAGGATTTAAAAATCGATGTGTTTCGTGCTAGCGGACATGGCGGTCAGCATGTCAATGTTACTGATTCGGCTGTACGGATAACTCACATTCCAACCGGTGTTGTCGTATCATGCCAAGACGAGCGCAGCCAGTTAAAGAACAAGGTAAGGGCAATGAAGATTCTTCGTGCCCGAATTCTGGAAATAAAAAAAGCTGAGGAGCAGAAGAAGTATGGCGACCAGCGGCGCAGCCAGATTGGAACCGGCGAGCGGTCAGAAAAAATCAGAACCTATAATTACCCGCAAAATCGCGTAACTGACCACAGAATTGGTTTATCGGTACACAATCTCACGGAAATTTTAGAAGGTAACCTTGATTCAGTAGTCCATCCTTTGGAAACGGCTGAAATTACTGAGGCGCTGAAGGTGCAATAATGGCAACCTTGCAAACGTTACTGAAACAAGCAAAGCGGGTGTTTCCAGATGAGCCTGTTGCTGAGTTTTTTGTGCGCGGGTTAACCGATAAAACCCGTCTTGAAATGTATACTGACAAGTCTCCTGTATCGCAGGAAGTTTTTTCCCAAGCCCAGAATTTGCTGTCGGCTTATAAACCAAATCTGCCTGTTCAGTATTTGTTACGCAAGGCATATTTTCTATCGTATGAATTATATGTTGATGAACGAGTGATGATACCGCGTTTTGAAACTGAAGATTTAGTAATGTTGACAGTTAAGCGATTGGCGGATTGCGGTTTGCGGTCAGCGGTAAAATCAATCCTTGATATTGGTGCTGGTTCGGGTGCAATTGCAATTGCTCTGGCAGATATTTTTCCCAAAGCAAAAATTATTGCAACCGACATTTCGTCCGATGCATTAGAAGTTGCCAGGATTAATATAAATAAATATAATTTACAAGATAGACTTGAACTTTATCAGGCTGATTTATTCTCTGGCTTAGAGCATGTCGAGTTCGATTTAATAATTTCTAACCCGCCGTATATTCCGAATAATGAAATAGAAAATTTAAGGCCGACCGTCAAAGACTTTGAACCAAGGCTTGCTCTAGATGGTGGAAAACAAGGGTTTGAAATTATTGAAAGAATTATCAAAGAAACCAAGGGATGGATGAATCCAGTCGGACTTTTAGCAATGGAGATTGACCCAAGGCAGGCCGAGCCAATAAAAGCACAAGCGCATTGGGTTGATTTTGAAAAAGACAATCAGGGATTGGTTCGCTACGCATTTATTAAAGGAGGGTGATATGAAAATTGGTTTAATTGTTAATCCGCAAAAACCATTGGCAAAAAATGTTGTTGCGGACCTTATTAAGTTTTTATTGAAAAAGAAAATCTCGCCGATGCTCGACCGCGCCGCAGCCAAGGTGTTACGAATAACAAAAATCGCTGCGTCGGATAAAGAAATTCTTGCTTCGGCTGATTTAATTATTGCTTTGGGCGGTGATGGCACATTATTACGCACTGCACGTATGGTTTCCGACAAAGAAATTCCGATTATGGGTGCAAATCTTGGCGGTCTCGGTTTTTTGACGATGTTTGCTGGTGACGAAGTTAAACATGCAGTTTCTGATTTTCTTAATAAAAACTACCGGGAAGAAAAACGGATGGTGCTTTTGGTAACATATAAAAAAGAGCAGTTCTTTGCGCTCAATGATTGTGCGATTAACATGGGACCAGACGCTCGGGTTATCGAATTAATTTTATCCAGCAACCATAATTTTATCTGCAAACTGTTTGCGGATGGGGTTGTGGTAGCGACTCCTACCGGTTCAACCGCTTATTCATTGTCGGCAAATGGCCCGATAGTTTATCCGACATTAGAAGCGATGCTCGTTACGCCGCTCTGCCCGCATATTCTTTCTGCACGGCCGTTGATTGTGCCAGCGTTGGAAACAATTACTTTAGAATTAGGCGAGCGCGCCGATTTTGCCCTATTAACAATTGATGGTCAGGAACAAAGAAATTTGCATACGGGCGAGAAGGTTGCAATACAGAAGGCCGGATATTACATTCATCTTATTGCACCAAAAGCTAAATCTTATTACGAAATCCTCCGTAACAAAATGAAGTGGGGCGAACGCGGGGAATGAAACCACAAGGCTTCACAAGATTTAATGAAACACCAAATATCACTGAATCCACTGAAAACACCGTATATTTTTCGGTGCGGTTCGGTATTTTTTCGGTGATTTTCAGTGTTTAATTTATGTATGAATCTGTGGTTAAATAATAATGAACAATCAGAATAAAATCGAGATGGGCAAAGTTTTTAATGTTCCGAATTTTCTGAGTGTTTCCCGATTGGTGCTGTTGCCATTAATCTTATTTCTAATTGCAACCAACCAGATAATCGTTGCTTTGGTCTTTATGGTAATATCCTGGATTACTGATGCGCTTGACGGCTATATTGCACGCAAAACCAATCAGGTGACCAATATTGGTAAAGTCTTAGACCATTTTGTCGATAAAATCTGGGTCGGAACAATCCTGGTCACCCTGGTAATAACACGCGGCTTGCCGTGGTGGATTGCTGGCGCAGTAATTTTGCGGGATATTCTAATTGTAATCGGCGGTTCATTGGCGGTTCATAAGCGAAGCGTGGTTTATTCCTCAAACATTTTAGGCAAGATTGCCGGTTTTTCCTTTGCGGTTTTAATGGTAACATATCTCTTAGATTTTAACCGTTCCTATATAATAAGAAATGTTTTACTGATAACCGTTACCGTTTTAATCGTCGCTACATTTTTTAAGTATTTGTCTGTTTATATCCGGACGATACGCGCCAATTAATATATAATTTTTCCAACAACCATACATCCCTGTCTTATAATCTGATTTGAATCCTGCAAGTACTCCTAATATATTTTGTGATATAATTCAATATATAATTCTGTTTATATTTTCAACTATGTAGTCGATTAGATTGCCATTTTAGTAGTTTGTTACGATCCGAATTTTAACCCTAACTATATTCTGATTTCAAACACCTAATCCCAAACCCCATCATCCAAATCCCATAAGACCTACGGGGGGACGCCCTCTATCTTAATGGAATTTCGATTTAAGAATATGAACTTTAGAATGTTAGAAGAAATTTTTGTTCGGAAATATTGTTACTAATCAGTAATATTTTTGATATACAGGACGATTAGTAATTTTGCTGAATTTTTTCAGGTTTTCAATGATTGTTTTATCAAATCCCCTACGTTTAAAATCTACATCCTTAAAAACCGACGAGGCAACCGCTATTCCAGAAACTCCGAGTTTAAGCAATTGCTTTACATTCTGCGTGGTTATCCCGCCGATTGCGACAACTGGGATTTTTGCTCCTTTTACTATTGTGTTTAACGTAGTTATTCCTATCAATGGAGCGTCTAACTTTGTTATAGTAGGAAAAATCGCGCCCACACCGACATAATCTGCTCCGTAGTTTTCCGCGTTTTTTGTTTGAATACTATTCTGAGCCGTAATCCCGATAATTTTCTCATTGCCAAGTATCTTTCGTGCATAAGTTAATGGCATATCATATTCGCCCAAGTGCACACCATCGGCATCAGCCGCTTGTGCAATATCAATTCGATCATTAATAATCAGTTTAACCTTCTGATTAGAAATTGCCTTCTTAATTTTAATCGCATCAAGCAGCCATTGCCGAGACAGGATGTGTTTTGGTTCGCGTAATTGAATCGTTGTTGCCCCGCCCGAGATACACGCCGTGGTAATTTCGGCAAGATGTTTTCTTCCCACCGATGCAATATCAATTATTACGTATAATCGCAAATCGAATGCTGGTTTAATTTTCTTGACCAGTTCTTTTTCCACATCATATAGCGTAAATCTTATATTTTTGAATAGACCAGCAATTTGGTCGTCCTTAAGTTTAAATACTTCTTCTAAAACCCGTGCCGATTCCTGACTTCTTTTAAAGTTGGCGGTTAATACATCAACGAGGTTGGTTCTTTTTATATTATCAAATTTAGCACTACGACCGATATCTTGTTCGCTTTTTCTGGACCAAATTACTTTTTTTCGCATCTCCCCCATATTTTGCCATATTTTTTGCTTGAGATTCCTGATTGTATTTAAAGTTTCCCTGTCTTCAAAGTTAAACCGGACAATATCTTCAATAACCCGCAAACCTTCGGTTAACCGGTTTAAGTTAACGTCGATTATTCGATCTTCAGGTTTTACATATAACATATAATACGGTTATATCTTATTCAATAGATATCTCTACGATATCGGTTCCGTTGTCAATCTCAAGTATTTTTCCGGTTTTGTTGTTTTCGATTGCGTCGATTATTTTTTCCATATCGATTTTCTCTTCGCTGATATTGATTTTTGCATCAGATGGTATAAAGTTTGCTCCGAATTTCACAAGTCCCGCTGGAATTCTAATATTCGTTTTTGTTTTACCCGAACCTTTCTCAGATACATGAATTTTTACGGTTTTTCTGCCATCTTTTAATTCTTCGCCTTCCGATGTCTCGTTTATTGTGACTTTTATTCTTTGACTATAACCTGATTTTCTTATTGCTTTTATTATCATCCAGATTCCCCAAATAATCAGTATTATTGGCCAATCCCGCCCAAAGGAAAGAAACGGTATTCCCATATGACTAAACCATATCCATAAACCAATTACAACCAGTACTGTGCCCCACCAGATTCTTCTCATTTGCAGCGCCTCTTTCTCCAAACAAAACCTTCGATTAATGTCATAATTCCAATAATGATTATAATTATTGGCCAATCCCGGTTAAAAGAAAAACTGTGTTTTATAACTCCGAGATTAGCTAACCATATCCAAAGGCCAAATAAAAGGAGTATTACTCCCCAGATTAATTTTCTTATCATGTTTCCTCCGAATCTAAATTAATTAATAAATTAACAATAAGTAAAAATTTAACACAAGTCAATATATATAAATACAATATAGTAATATATAATACATAATATAATCAAGATTATAATTAAAATTATGGCTTCTGTAAATTGTCTACATATTAAACATATAATAATGATTATTATAATAACTAAATATATATATTCTTCCATTTTAATGTTTTTAATATAAAATTTTAATTTTATTTTT
>CAIPLT010000070.1 GCA_903865935.1 Caldifarciminota bacterium | reverse complement strand
CACAGAGTTAGTTTGACCATCGATCACCGTCACATTGCCACTATTCGCATTAGCGCAGTAGATTTTGTTGTTCTGTGAATTCCAAACCAGATCAGAAGGGCTATATCCTACGGCTAGTGTTGTAATCACAGAGTTAGTTTGACCATCAATCACCGTCACATTGCCACTATTCGCATTAGCGCAGTAGATTTTGTTGTTTTGAGAATTCCAGACCAAAGCACGAGGATAACTTCCCGCTGTAATCGTTGTAATCACTGAGTTTGTTTGACCATCAATCACCGTCACATTATCACTCAAAGCATTAGCGCAATAGATTTTGTTGTTTTGAGAATCCCAGACCAAAGTGTAAGGAAAAGTTCCGACAGTTATGGTTGTAATCACTGAGTTTGTTTGACCATCAATCACCGTCACATTGCCACTATTCGCATTAGTGCAATAGATTTTATTATTAGTTGAATTCCAGACTAAAGCACGAGGATTAGTTCCAACGGTTATTGTTGTTTCCAGCCATTGAGCAGATAATAAAATTGGAATTAATACACTTAAAAAACCGAAGTTTTTCCTATTGGATACAATATAATTGTATAATTGGGAAAAGACACTATTGTTCTTTTTCATACATTTCCCTAGCCTAAAATTAAGTCTGAAATCATTCATTGTCAAGGATTTTTTCATCTACGCTTATTATTCTATTTTTCTCGGATAATAACTTATTTTGCTGACCTCTATGCTTAATATTTTCCATTACTTGCCAGATGCCAGACATCGTCTTAAATCCTTTCACTTCCTTTCGGATTGGATTACCAGAATTTCTATTTTCATCCATGCATATCTGTTGCTTTTCTGTGTTTTTAATTCTTTTTGGTAATTTATTTTGATTTTAGATGCCTGCCCGTCCCAATCCCGGCAATTATTCCCCATTTTCACCGAGGTATGTGTCAAACATGACCGGTGCAGGCTTGACATTTTATCTTTTCCTTGTAGATTCATCTTATGAAACACATATTTATCACCTTAATTTGTCTGTCAATTTTTTCTATACCCTGTTTTGCTCTTCCTTCGATTCACTATATTGCCGGGGTATCAGAGTTTATCAAGTATAACGAATACACTTTTGTTGACCTGACCGCCAACGGCGATGATGCCCTAAATCACGGCGACTTTCATGCCGCTGAGACCTCATATCAGGCAGCGTATGACCTGGCAATGGCTAAGAAAAACTACAAGTTAATCGGTTACGCGCTCTTCGGCATCGGCGCAACGCTTGGCGCGCAGGGAAAATACGATGCATCGATTGCCAAGCTCAAACAGTCTGCCGGCTACACAAATTATATCGAAGACTCAGCTGCGATTGCCCGTCTTTATTTTGACCTTGGGGTCAGTTATCACTTTCTTAAACAATACCCGAGCGCAATCGAAAACTACCATATTGCGCTCGGCTATGACCATAAAGAATACTGGATTTACCTTAATCTCGGCGATGCCTATGTTGATACCAAAGATTTTGATTCGGCAATTGCAAATTTCAGCATCGCGATTGTTGCAGATTCAACCAGCCGGATAAGTTATAATGACCGCGGTGCCGCTTATTTCCGCAAAGGTGATTACCCGCATGCGATTTCCGATTTTAACAAAGCGATTTCACTCGACTCGGTGTACGCTAATGCTTATTTTAACCGTGGTTATGCTTATTATTATGCAGGTAATTATGATTTGGCGATAAATGATTTCAACATATCAATGTCGCTTGACCCTAGCAACACCGATGTCTATAAAATCCGCGGTGATGCTTATATGAATATCGGTCAGTATGACAATGCGGTGCTCGATTATAACTCTGCGCTGAATTATGACACCAACAATGCCGAACTTTATTACAGTCGCGGACTCGCTTATAACGAACAGGGCAATTATGCGCTTGCGATTGCCGATTTCACCTATGCGATTAGATTTGACTCCAGTTACACTTCCGCCTATTTTAACCGCGGACTCGCTTATTACAATGAGAACAATTATGATTATGCGCTGAAAGATCTGGACCACTCGATTGCCCTCGACTCAACCAACCCAATCGCCTTTAACATTCGCGGACTGGTTTATTTTGCCCAGTCAAACTATGACCAGGCGATTGCCGATTTCCATGATGCCCTACGGCTTGATTCGACCTATTATCTAGCCTATCAGAATATCGGAATTGTCTATCACAAACAGGAAATGTATGCGCAGGCAATCGAAAGTTACACCCGGGCGGTCAATATTAATCCTAGGTATCTGAAAGGATATTACTATCGCGCCCGTGCCTACAAGGATAACAAAGAGTATGCTAACTCGATTGCCGATTATAACAAAGTTTTGGCACTCGACTCAACCGATGCCGATGCGATGGCGGGTATGGGCAAAGACTATCAATTAAAAAATGACAAGATAAGCGCCAGACTCTGGTTTGAAAAAACCCTGCAATTTAAGGATAAATTAACAGACTGGACCGTCGAAGATATTAACGAGAACCTAAAGACTCTGGGCAAATAAGTTCTACTTTTATTCTAAATCAGGCGGAAACGTCTTCTTTTAATAATTCTGTCTTTCCACACTGTTTTACCGCTAATTGTTAAAATAATTGAACGCAGTCCGGTTATTATCGCAATCGCGATTATTACCGGATAATATACTAAAAACCGTTTCGGAAATCGGAACTTGATTGAAGTCAATAACCATAATAATGCGGTAATGATAATAGCGATAATTGCGTAATAGAATTCGCTCTGATAACTCCCTTTAATTAAGGAACTGACAATAAAACCGAATGGATAATATGTGATTAAGCCAATCCAAAACCAGACAAACAGCGCAACCAACAAACGGTAATTAAACAAGGCAAAATAATTCTTGGTAAAACCCTGATATGCTTCCTGAAAACTATCATACATTCGGCTTGAAATCAGCTTTGAGCCGTCATACATTCGCCATTTGCCCGAATTCTTTTTAACCAGTTTTGCCAATGCGATATCTTCCACTGCATTGTCAAAAATCGAACGGTGTCCGCCAATCTTATCATAGAACTGCTTGCGAAACAACATAAACTTACCATTTGCCGTGCAAAACGTTTGTGACCTTGGAAAAAGATAAGGAATTGCCAATGGCAGAATCGTAAAAATACTGTAGGTCGCGAATGGCACGGTTATCTGCTCGCCAAAACTTGCGGTTTGGTTTTTAATCATTAAGGTCAACAAATCGAGTTTCTCTTGCGTCATCACACTCATCGCACATCTTATTGTGTCCGGTTCAAGTATCGTATCAGCATCAATAAACAATACATAATCACCACCCGCTTGTTCTGATAATTGCTCACATGCCCAAGATTTTCCAATCCAGCCACCAGGTAAATCTTTACCCCCTATCACCCTTAGCTTGGGTGATTTAATTCGGTTCAGAATCTCTGCGGTCTGGTCAGTCGAATCATCATTTAGGACAATAATCTCAAGATTATCATAGGTCTGGCTGAGCAAAAATTGCACGCATTGTTTAATTGTCCGTTCTTCATTACGCGTTGGTACAAGCATCGAGACTTTCGCTTGACTGTTAGATTTTTCAAATTTGTCCCCCCGTTTCATCAGTATTGAATTGGTTATTGCAATCAATAGCTGGACTGAAACAAAAATCATCACCCGCAAAGAATCAATAAAAATAAATGCTGAATGTTTCATCCGATTTTTATCCGCAGTTCTTTGCGATGTTTTACAATAACTATTATGTAATTGAGCACAAAAATCATTATCAGTATCGGGTCTGGATTGCGTAGTAAAAGATAGATCAAAATTGTCGGCATTCCTAGCACTACTGACCATGCATCATTTTTAATTCTGATTACATACTTTAAGATGATAAATGACAACCCCAGAACCATTGGTGCTTCCCATAAAGTGAGACCCGACCAGATACCAAAAGTTACCGCCATGGTTTTCCCGCCCTTAAAATCAAGAAACGGCGAATAAGCGTGTCCTAATACCGGCGCAATCGCTATCGGTATAAGTCTTGCATCACTGATACCAAGAAAGTGGTTAATAAGAAAAATCGGTATTGCACCTTTTAGAAAATCTAAGAGCATCGCCAAAATTCCCAAATGCCATCCAACCGCTTTGAACGCATTTATTGCACCGGGGTTACCGTTGCCAAAACTTCTAACATCTTTGCCTTTTATTCTGCCCAACCAGTACGAGATCATCAAAGACCCGCTCAGAAAACTAATTAGTATCAGTAAAATTGTATTGAGCAGATTTTGATAAATGGTCATTGAAAATTGAGAGTTATTTATTTACAAAGAAACTATCATCCAGTCCGATATTAAACCTGTAATTGGAGTATGTCTCCTGCATTTCAATAAACTTGTGCGACAGACTAAAAATGACCTTAACATCTATTTCCATCTTCAACGAAAACTGTCTCGGCACCCAGTAATTGTTAAGTTTGGTATAGTCAAGAATAATATTAAAATTCTTAAGCACGAATGGCAGACCGACCGGTGTAAACTGGTATTGAATAACATTGGTATCGCTTTTTAAAACATAGGCAAAACCCTGAATAAAATCCTTGCCTTTTTTATTTGGCTCATAACTAATCTTCCAGATAGGCATACCATTGAAATTCTCTTCACCCAAATACGAGAACTGGTATAAATTTCGATACCGCGAGGCAAATGGCAGTTTAGTTTGAACATCCCCCCGATTCTGTTTCAGAACTTTGTTCTTCTCTGTTTCCGATAATACTCTGCCATTCTCTGTAACTTCCGAATAAACGCTTTTCTGCTTGTCATAACTTTTACTATAAACTGTCCGCTTGGTTGTAAAAGTCTTGGTTATATTTCCCTTGTCATTTTTCTCAAGATACGAATAATCACCGTCAAATATCGCATCCCTGATTTCTGAGTCCATTTTGTCCTGCTTGCGGAAAATACCATTAAGAATATTATTTAAATCCGCCTGGGCAAATAAAGAACTTGCCAGCAATAAAATGATTACAATAATTGTATTTCTTCTCATATATATACTTATATTATATAAACTAAAGTATCTTGTCTATAATTATTAAAACTCTTGACAAATATTGAATAAATTGTATTGTAAAGCAAATATGTACAACAAACCTATTAAGGGAGGTGATAGTATGAAATATGTAATAGCACTATCAATGTTTGTATGTCTATTATTTACCGGTTGCATGCCGTTAAAAGTCATCGCGCCAGCAAACAGCAATGTTCAATTACTATCTGAAACTGATAATACATCGTTTAAGATAACAAAAAGAGCTATTTATCTAATTGGCGGTTTGATTCCGATTGCCAATACCAGCACGGATGAATTCATCTCCAAATACAATCTTAAAAACGTAAAAGTCGAAACCGAAATGGATATCGTTGACTGGATTGTCACCTATGTCACTGGAAGTTTAGTTGTAACCAGGTCGGTTACGATTGAAGGCAACGCTAAGTAGCAAATTCATTAAACAAAATTAAGGGGGAACAATGTTCCCCCTATTTTTTATATGTGTAATCTTTATCAGTAATCTATCCCAACTGACCACTCGGTTTTTAATGGAGGTTTTAATGGCGGTATCTGTTTCCATGCTTTATGGTTTTTGGCAAATGGTTCATTGTATTTGTCATTGCCCTTGCCATCAATAAAGACACCAATACATTTCATATAATCCCTTAAACCACCCCGACTCGCAATACTCGAGTTGCCTAAAACAATTCCTTGATGAGTTATATATTCATCATTTCCAGAATAGTCAATAAACAATCCCATGCCATTTGCATTGCCACCACCCAGACTCAGGTTATATGCATTATAAAAATCATCACCGCCGTAATCAATCAACATCCCCAAGGAAAAATCATGTCCAGAACCCTGCGACATGTTAATCAATGAATTGTATTTATCATTGCCGGCAGAATCAATTAATACACCCAAAGCAAAATGCGCGCTCGCTCCCTGAATATACCAGACTCCATTGTATTCATCATTGCCCTGACAATCGAATAATATGCCTGAACCAAACCAGTATCCACAACCCTGTCCAAACACACCGCACGAATATTTATCATCACCCGAACCGTCAATGAGCATTCCAACCCCACCTGCCAATGAATGACCATCAGTAAAATCTGCCCTGATACCAAAACCAGTGCCCTGAGATAAACTTACATTATGCTCGTTAGTCTGCGGAGACGGATATTTTATAGTATCATCCCGTGCAACATATTTATCATTGCCTGAGCAATCAACTAAGACACCGCAACCCTTAACAAATCCAAATCCCTGACAACCCTGAAACCCTTCGTACAAATCGTCACCGCTGATATCTGATAAGATACCCGCGCCAAATAATCCCGCACCTTCACCGTATTTCTCAACTGTATATTTATCATTTCCTGTCATATCAAGCACAATCCCTTCGCCAAATATGCCGGTGCCAATGCCAAATTGTCCTGCCTGATAAGTGTCATTACCATTACAATCGACAACAATTCCATAACCGCAGATGCCAGTACCCGCACCGATTTTTCCATGATATGTATCATCGCCATTAAAATCAATCACAATTGAAACCGGAGTCTTTTTATCTGAGACAGCACAAGATTGATAAATATCATTACCGCCAAAATCAATAATTAAAAGATACGGTCCAATCTCATATTTATCATCATTCTTAGAACCCAAAACTATTTTACCAAACTTAGTCTCAATAACAAATGAACTGTCAATACTTTTATTTTTCAGCATATCGGTTACTGCATTTATGACATATCCCAAATCCATCGCGCCGGCAGCAAGCGATTTGAAATCAGTCGCTTCAATCAGCTTCTCTATTCTCGTATTTGATAACCCGTCTTCTCCTTGCTCGGTCAAACCTTTGATTATCGTATCAATATCTGTGTCGCTGATTGCATCAGCACCATTTTTAATCCACTCCAGACTGTTCTTGATTTCTGAAGTTAATAGCAGTAATCCCAAAACCACTGTATCAGGCAATGATTGCAGGTTAATATTTTTCACTCCAAAATCTTTGAGCAGAATTCCGATCAAAGCTTTGCGAACGTCAGGTATTTTATTTATCGAATCTAAAAGAACCTTGTCTGGTCGGTCAATCAAACCCCTTCTCACCCCTTCGTCAATTCTGCCCCATGGAAAATAGGTAATTGTCCAGAGCGAATCCGCATTGTCGAGCAGAGTGTGCGCATAAACTCTGGTAAACGGAGCGATTTTTAACGGATTGTAAATGAACTGGTCAAACAGCTTTGGTCTAAATTTACCATAACCATAATATTCTAAATCATTCTGGTCGAGCCGTAAATCCGAGACTTTCTTGCCAAGCTCTTTTGCCGCTCTTTCGAGAAACTTCTCCTCGCTTTGAGCATACACTAATCCTACAATCAGAAACAGATAAAATATTATTACAGTGTTTTTTAGTGTCAGATTTATTCGGTGTTTTTCGGTGTTTAATTTCATATCTTAGATAATAAATACCGATAGGCAGCAAGCGCGGCTTTTGCTCCTTCACCGCTGGCAATTATTATCTGTTTATCAAAAACATTGGTCACATCACCGCAGGCAAAAATACCCGGCTCGGATGTTTCGCAATTACAATTAACGATAACTTCATTCCTCTCATTAATCTTGACCAGCTCTCTTAAAAATCCGGTATTGGGAATAAGCCCGGCTTCAACAAAAACACCTTGCAGGTTAATTTCTTTTTCGTCTCCGGTCAAACTGTTTTTCAACACCATGCCCTCAACCCGGTCTTTTCCTTTAATTTCTATCGGTATATGTTTTTCAAGTATTTCAACCCGTTCCGCTTGCTTTAGTTTATCAATATAAATCGGTTCGGCTCTCAGGAGACTGCGCACGATTAAATAAACTTTTTTGGCAACCTTATTTAAATCCAATGCTGCCCAAATTGCCGAATTCCCTCCGCCGACAACTGCAACAACTTTGTCACGGAAAAGCGGAGCATCACAGATTGCGCAGTAGGTAACGCCTCGACCGGTCAGCTCTTTTTCACCAGGAACATCAAGAGTTTTCGGTCGTTTGCCTGAGGCAATGATTAATGTTTTACCCTTATAAGTCGCATCGAATTTGGTCAGCACGTAGAAAATATTATCTTCCTCTCCAACTGCCATAACATCATCCGGCATTCGAATCGCGACCGGGAAAGAATTGACCTGCTCGGAAAACTTCTGCATCAATTCTCTGCCCGCAATATACTGGTAGCCCATATAATTATGAATCTCGGATGTCATCAAAACCTGCCCTCCGATATCAATTGAGATTAAAAGCACGGAGAGATTTTTTCTTGCTGCGTAAACGCAGGCAGTCATACCAGCCGGTCCACCGCCAATCACGATTACATCATAAATCTTGTTCGGGTCAACTTCCATACTCCGCTTTTTAAATCTCTTTGGGCAAGTCTGATAAATTTACATCAATCATAGCTATATTAATCTGTGTAATCCTTTAATAATCTGTGTAATCATTTTCTCATTTCAGTCCGGTAATAAATCCTTCATCATCCAAATCAATTTGCATCGCATTGGGAGTTTTGGGTAAACCAGGCATCAGGTTAATGTCGCCTGCAATCGGCACTAAATAACCGGCACCGGAAAAGATTACAATACGGGCAATTGTTATCTTGAAATTTTCGGGTGCGCCGTACAAATCAGGATTATCAGACAAAGACATATTGGTCTTGGCAATACAAATCGGGAAATTTTCATACTTAAGTTTTATTATTCGCTGAATATCCCGCTCTGCCTGTGAAGTGAAAATAACATCTGCCGCACCGTAAACCTCTTTTGCCACTTTGTCGATCTTATCTTTAATATTATCGGTCAGCTGATAAACCGGCATGTATGAAGATTGTTTCTTGGTTATGACATTGTCTAAAGTTTGAGCCAGCTCAACACTACCATCACCACCCTGGCTGAATCCATTAAATACCGCGAATGGCACTTCCTGATAATCACAAAATCCTTTGACGATTTTTATCTCACGGGCTTTATCATTGGTAAATGAGTTCAGCGCAACGACCATCGGTATATTCATCTTTCTCAGATTATTAATATGACGGGCAAGGTTATCAAGTCCTTTCTTTAATTGTTCATCGGTTGCTTTATCAAGCTCTTTGGCTTTGGCACCACCGTGATATTTGAGCGCCCTGATTGTCGCGACAAGCACTGCCCCGTCAATCGGTAGCTCACCCTGTCGAGCCATAAGGTCAACAAACTTCTCCGCACCCAAGTCAGAACCAAAACCCGCTTCGACCACCGTGTATTGGCATAATTTCAAAGCCATTTTCATTGATATTAAGCTGGTCGTGCCGTGAGCGATATTGGCAAAACAGCCAGTATGAATGAATGCCGGAGTATGCTCAATCGTCTGCACCAGATTCGGTTTAATCGCATCCCTGAGTAAAACCGACATGCTGCCGCAAGCGCCGAGTTGACCGCCAAAGACAGGTTGTTTTTTCATATTATATGCGACAAGAATCCGGCACAAGCGGGATTTTAATTCCCGCAATGAAGTAGATAGCGAAAGAATCGCCATAATTTCTGATGCTGGTGTAATTATATAACCGTCTTCCCGTGCCGGACCATTGGGTTTGCCGCCCAAACCAACTACAACATTTCTTAAACTCCTATCATTCATATCAACCGTGCGCTTGAATAAAATCTCCCGTTCGTCAATCTCTAACTCATTACCGAAATGAATATGATTATCTAACAAAGCGGCTAAAAGATTATGCGCGGCACTCACTGCGTGAAAATCACCGGTAAAATGAAGATTGATATCTTCCAGAGGAATCACCAGACATTTTCCACCGCCCGTGCCACCGCCCTTCAGACCAAAAATCGGACCCAAAGAAGGTTGCCTTAGACAGGCAATTGAACTCTTGCCGATTTTATTCAATGCCATTGTCAGACCGATTGAAACCGTAGTCTTGCCTTCGCCAAATGGCGTTGGCGTCATTGCCGTAACCAATATCAGTTTACCATTCGGTTTATCTTTTATCTTGTCAAAGAACTTTAATGATATTTTCGCTTTGAAATTACCGCAGGGAATCAGTAAATCCTTATCAATCTTTAACTTTTCTGCAATATCAAAAATTGGCAATGGTTTGGTAGACTTGATAAGTCCGGTCATAGTTGAGACTATTTTACATTAATCTCTAAATTAGTCAACATGATAGGTTAAATCAAAAATTAAATATGAAAAATTAAAAACACATATCAAATAGTCAAATATATTTTGATGGGTTAATTTCTACTGTAATATATGCGGAAATAAATGACTTAATCACTCTATAAAACAACCGCATAACTTCATTCCTTATAGATTTCATACCCAATGGGGGGATTCTACCCTACCCTTAAGAGAATTTTGAATTAAGAATATGATATTTAGTTTGTTAGATTAAATTTTTGTCAGTTTTTTTGTTATATTGGTAGTATTAATTTTATCGCATTTCTTAATTCCCCTATTTCATAAAATCCTTGACAAATGACTAATTTAGCTTAGATTAAAATTGAGGAATATAAGGAGCATGTATGAAAAAGTATAAGTCATATGTTTTTATACTCGTTGCTGTATGCTCACTGCTACCGATTATATTATATTCACAATCGGTTGATACAGCATGGGTCAGAAGATACAATGGTCCGGGAAATGGTATAGATTGTTCAAATAAAATCGCAGTTGATGACTCAGGAAATGTTTATGTAACCGGTTTTAGTACTGGTACAAGCACATATACGGATTATGCGACAATTAAATATAATTCATCTGGTGTTCAAGAATGGGTTCAAAGACATAATGGTCCGGGAAATGATTGGGATTATGCAAATGCGATCGCAGTTGATAATTCAGGCAATGTGTACGTAGCCGGTCGGAGCTATGGTTCGGGTACGTCATATGACTTTGCAACAATCAAATACAATTCGAATGGAGTCGAGCAATGGGTGGCAAGATATAATGGTCCGGGAAATGGAAACGACATGGCATTTGCGATTGCGACAGATAATACCGGTAATATTTATGTGTCCGGAGGAAGTTATAGTTCCGGTACCGATTATGATTATGCGACGGTCAAGTATAATTCTTCCGGTGATACGGTATGGGTAAGAAGATATAATGGACCGGGAAACAGTGCTGATGAAGCTTATGCAATAGCAGTAGATAGTGCCGGCAATGTTTATGTTACAGGTTATAGTCGAAATACGAGTTCTCATGGTTCAGAAGATTATGCGACTATCAAATATAATTCCAGCGGTATCGAGCAATGGGTGACAAGATATAATGGTTCAGGAGACGGTGAAGATAGAGCTCTATCGCTGACACTTGATGGACAAACTAATGTTTATGTCACCGGCTACAGCATAGGTTCAGGCACTAATTATGATTATGCGACAATTAAATATAATTCTGCCGGTGGTACGGTGTGGGCAAAAAGATATAACGGATTAGGAAATAATGATGACGAGGCGTATGCGGTTGCACTGGACGGACAAGCCAATGTTTATGTCACCGGCTACAGCATAGGTTCAGGTACTGATTATGACTATGCGACAATCAAATATAATTCTGCCGGCGATACGGTCTGGGTAAGAAGATATAACGGACCGGGTAATAGTGATGATGAAGCAAGTGCGCTTGCACTTGATGGACAAGCAAATATCTATGTAGCAGGATATAGTACTGATTCAGGCACTGATGACTATGCGATAGTTAAATATAATTCAAGTGGAGTTCAGCAATGGGTCGTAAGATATAATGGTCCAGGAAATAGCGATAATTGGGCCAATGCAATCGCAGTAGATGGTGCAGGTAATATCTATGTCACAGGTCGTAGCGTTGGTTCAGGTACTGATTTTGACTATGCGACAATTAAGTATGTGCAGACAATACAGGGATTAGAAGAAAAATGTTCCTCTATTTCCGCTTCCGGTATACAACTTAAAGTTTATCCCAATCTAGCAAAGTCATTATCTAATATTCGTTACTCGTTGCCCAAAGATAGCAGAATATCACTTCAACTATACGATATTTCTGGCAGGTTAGTAAAAACATTTGTCAATGAACAGAAAAAACAAGGTAATTACTCTGCTACTCTCAACTCAAAAACTCTGTCTGCCGGTATCTATTTTCTATCATTAGCAACCGAAAAACAAAGGATAATCGAAAGATTGGTTGTAATCAAATAACAATCCCCATCATTCCCCTCTTGACTTTTTGACTAATTATATTATGATAAATCATGCCAAAGAGAAAATATCAGCCGTCTGTTATTAAAAGAAAGCGGACGCATGGCTTTCGTGCCCGGATGAAATCACACTGGGGACGAAAAGTGTTAAAGCGTCGTCGGTCAAAGGGACGGAAGCGTTTAACAGTGTAAAATTAAGGCAAAACATTGAGACGATTGGGTGTGAAAACCGGAGTTTTTTACTCCACCTGCGCTTGGTGTTCTGCCTTTCACAGTTAACCCCTTTTGGGAATAAAATAAAATGGAAATAAAAGATTGTCGTTTATCAAAATCGGAAATCGTTAGGAAAAGAACTGAGTTTAAAGCGGTTTTTTCGTCAACTCACGTGATGTCGAGTCCGAGCCTGACTTTGCGCTGGATAGAAAACCCGACCAGAAAAATCGGTTTCATTGTGACCAAAGATGTCGCTTCCCAAGCGGTCAAGCGCAACCGCGTCAAGCGCCAGCTGCGCGAGATTTATCGTACCAACAAAGACTCGTTTTCCGAGCACAATCAATACGTTGTGCAGGCAAGAAAATTGATATTGACCAAATCATTTGATGAAGTGAAAGAGGATTTTTTATCTTTAGCCCGTAAAACCAATGAGCAAAAATAATATTTTAGTAAAATTATTGGCTTATCTAATAACCGTTTATCAGTATCTGATAAGCCCCGCTTTACCGCATTCGTGCCGTTTTCACCCGACCTGTTCTGAATATACCAAACAGGCATTATTGAAATACGGTGTGATAAAAGGACTGCGGCTCGGTGTAAAAAGGATTTTGCGTTGTAATCCCTTTCATGTCGGCGGACACGACCCGATTCCGGATTTGGAGAATAAATGAAAATGAACGATACAACAAGAATAATCATTGCCTTCGCATTAATCATGCTCGTGCTTTTAGGCTGGCAGGTAATAACCCCAAAGCGTAAACCAGCACAGGTTCCTGTAGCAACTACAGCAACTGAGACAACTAAAACAAATGTTCAGCCGACTCCTTATATACCATCATCTCAAACACAAGTTAGCCAGATATTACCAGTTACTGAGACCGAAAATGTTTTGGAAAATTCCAAGATAAAAATAACATTTTCCAGTCTCGGCGGAACAATCAAATCAGTCTACTTGAAAAAATACCATGCGGAACTTGTGCCGGCAAATGCTCATATATTACAAACTCAAATCGCTAATGATTCAATCAAGACAAATAATTGGCAGGTCGCATATCAGGACGCGTCAACTCTTGTGTATCGGGGGCAATTTAAAAAGTTTTACCGTTTAAATAATGACTACACATTAACCTTAACCCTTGAACCAAACAACGGGATATTGCCTGATTATCAAATCAATTATGACGCAGGTCTTGCCATGACCGAAGTAAATAAAAAGGATGAATATAAAAACTTCAGTCTTTTCTACCAGACACCGCTAAAAGCCAATAAAGTTCCTGCGTCCAAAATAAAAACCCCGACCGTCACTGATGTCCAGTGGGTTGGTTTAAAATCGAAATACTTTACCGCAATTTTATCTAATACCGGTAAGGCAACCATCAATATGACAACGCTTGCTGACGGCAGAATCGGTTATATATATAAACCGCTCGATAAAAATGCCGGTGATTACACGCTTTATTTCGGTCCGCTGGATTATAATATTTTAAAGAGTTATAAACACAACTGGGAAGCATTGAATGATTTGGGCTGGACCAAAGTTTTCAGTATTGCGATTCTTAAAATTCTGCTCTTTCTCTATATGATATTTAAAAATTACGGCATTGTAATCATCGTTTTCTCAATTATTATGAAGGTAATCTTCTACCCCTTAACCCGCATGTCAACCAAACAGATGCAGCAGATGCAAATGCTCCAGCCAAAAATCGAAGAGTTAAAAAAGAAGTATAAAAGCGATGCTCAGGCATTAAACCGCGAGACGATGGCGCTCTATCGCGTGTATAAAATAAATCCGTTTTCCGGCTGCCTGCCTTTAGTTTTCCAAATGCCGATTTTCTGGGCTCTGTATGCTGTCTTGCAAAAAACGATTGAACTGCGTCATGCAAATTTTATATTCTGGATAAAAGACTTATCTTTAAAAGACCCGATTTATGTTTTACCGATACTTATGGGTGTATCTTTTCTTGTCCAGAACTTTTTAACAACCGCGGATAAAAAGAATACCGCGCTGTTGATTTTTATGCCCATCTTTCTGACTGTAATCTTTCTTAACTTTCCATCAGGATTACAGTTATATTGGCTTATTTTTAACCTACTCTCAATTGGCGAGAGTATAATCGCTCGAGGAGGAATAAAATGGAAGACACTAAAAATATAGACCAGACACCGGCAAGCAATGAGGTAACACCGGCAGAAGAAAAAAAACCGGATACACCTCAGCCGGAAATTTCAGCTCAGACCGAGCCGAATGTTGAGACCGCTGTACCAGCTCAGCCGACCGAACCGCCAACACCGGACAAGCTGGAAAATGAAATTTCCAACCTGGTTGATAGATTAATTACGCTCATCGGTATCCGCACTCAGGTGCGTGCCGAACTCCAGCCTGACGGCAGTTTTTACGTGAACCTGCGCAGCCGCAATGATGGTCTCATAATCGGCAAACGCGGCATGACGATTGTCTCAATCCAAGCTTTAGTTAACCAGATAATCAAACACCGTTACCCGACGATACCGGTTGATATTTTCGTCGATGTCGGCGGCTACCGTAAACGCCGGGAAAATTTCTTAAAAAAGAAGGCGCAAGCCGTGGCAAGAATCGTCCTTGACAATAAACGGGAGATGGCACTCGATATGTTAACCGAAAGAGAATTCAGGATGGTTGAAAACGAACTATTACCGCTCGGTACAGTTCGAGTTTATGCAGTTGGAGCCACTGGTTCAAAACGGACAGTTGTCATTGCACCGTTGTGAGGATTAGTTAATAATAGTCAAAAATAGCTTGTAATGAGCTTAAGCGGAAAAACCAGCGGATTTAATCGGTCGGATACGATTACGGCAATCGCGACCGCCCCTGGTCCATCAGGTATCAGTGTTATCCGTATTTCCGGACCAACGGCAAAACATATTGCTGATAAAATCTTCATTGGCAAAACTAGACCGACACGTGCTAAAACTCAAACTGTTCACTTTGGCCAAGTTATCAACCCGGCAACCAAAGAAATAATCGATGAAGTACTAGTCACTGTTTTCTCTGCCCCAAACAGCTATACTGGTGAAGATATGATTGAAATCTCCTGCCATGGTGGTGATTACATCGCTTCGAAAATTATCCAAGAAATAACAAAAATCGGTGCCCGGCTTGCTGAACCGGGTGAGTTTACCAAGCGCCGGGTTTTTGTCGGCAAAATGGATATAACCCAGGCTGAGGCAACCCTGGATTTGGTGCAGGTTAAAAATGAGTCGGCATATCGCTCGGCAATTGAGCAATTACAGGGAAAACTGTCCGGTTATATTTTCAATCTGAGTGAAAAAATTAAACTAATAACCGCTCAGATAGAAAATCTAATCGAATTCGAAGAAAATCAAAAACATTTTCAAACTGAATTCAAAAAACTATTTTTGCGAATCAAAGAAATACGCTGTGATTTGGAAGCAACAATTAAGAGAAGCGAAGAACTGAAGTTTTTGCGCAACGGAATCTATTGTGTGATTGTCGGTCGGCCTAATGTTGGTAAATCATCTCTGTTTAATCGGCTCAGTGAAATGGAAAAAGCGATTGTCACCGAGCTTCCCGGTACAACCCGTGATAGTCTTGAACAAACCACGATAATAAACGGTATAACCTTTCATTTGATTGATACGGCCGGATTAAAAATAATCCGACAGCCAAAAGGTGCACAAAAGATTGAGGCATTGGGAATTAAACAATCCAAAAACTGGCTTGATGCAGCAGATATAGTTCTGGCGGTTTTTGATAATTCAAAACCATTTAACCGACAAGACGCGCTTGTCTATGATGCAATAAAAACCAAACCGCATATTTTAGTTTTGAATAAAATTGACTTAAAAACTAAGTTTAATCGGAATATTCTGAAAAACGATACGGTCTACCCCATCTCCGCAAAATATAACAAAGGTATTAAGCAGTTAAGACACGCGGTCGCTAAACATTACCAAAAACAGCCCTCAACCAATAATTATTTATACTTGAATGCACGGCACACCGAGGTATTAAAACAAGTTGTCCAATTTCTTCAGGACAGCGAAGCGGAAAAATATTTCGAAATCGCAGCAATAAATTTAAGAACCGCGCTCGATATCTTAGGAACAATCACCAGCGCGGTTACTAATGAAGCGGTCTTAGATACGATTTTCTCGCAGTTTTGCGTTGGAAAATGAATTTAATTTATAAACGACAAACCCAGGGATACTCAGAATGAAATTTGAAAAAATCCTCTTATATGTTGAACCCAAGACCGCAATTGATACGATTTCCCGATTTACGATAAATTTAGCCCGACCAAATAAAGCGCGGGTCTTTGCTTTATCAATCATCCTGCACCCGCTGCAGAAAATAAAGACCCGTATTGATGAACAGGCATGGAAAAGACTTTATGAAATTGAAGAAGATGCCTTTGAAGCGGGTGTCAAGATTTCTTTATTATTGGAAGAATTGGACAAGATGAGTCGCGATAATCTGACTCAAAAACTGATTGACCTGAGTAGGTCGTATCGGGTTGATTTAATAATTTTTGCCAGCAACGCAAAGATAAATATTAACAAATTGAACAGCGGGATTACGATACCGATATTTATCGTCCCGCCGCAAAGCACTAATAAATCAGATATAAAAAATGATTCTATACAATGGGAGGTGTAATGCATAAAATATCCGAGATTATCTTATCGGACGGAGTTGTTTTAGATGTGTTAGGCACGGAAAAAATCGCGGCTATCAAAGAATTGGCTCAGATTCTGATCAATAAAAATGTTGTCATCAATCCGGATGAATTCTTTAAAGCCATCTTACGACGCGAGAATCTTGAATCAACCGGCATTGGTCAGGGTGTAGCAATTCCCCATGCCCGAACCAGCGCGGTAAAAAACATCGCAATCGTATTCGGGCGTTCCAAAGCAGGAGTTGACTTTTCAAGTCTTGACGGACAGCCATCGCATTTAATATTCTTGATCGCTGCCCCGGAAGATAAAAAGACTGAATATATTATGACTTTAGCGCGGTTGTCAAAGCTGTTAAGAAAAAACGACGCGCGCAATAAATTAATGAATATTCAATCTCCGCAGGAGGTAATTGAAACAATCACTCAGTACGAGTAATTAATTAGTCACTGGCCGGTTTTTATAGTTTTAGGAGTTGATATCAGAGTTTTTTAATTCTTAAATCTCACTGGAAATTACATTTTGTATATAGAATAAAAAAGGGCGGGTATAATCCCGCCCTTCTGTTTTTGTCCGTTACCGGACTTTATATTTATTATTGCACAATGAGTTTGATTTCAGCTTGGTTCGTATTATCGCTGTATCTCAAGAAGTAGATGCCTTGAGCAAGATGCTTGGATAAGAAGTTGGTCGTATATGTACCTGCGTTCATATAACCTTCATTAACTGTTTCAATCAGACTGCCGCTTGTATTGTAAAGCTTCACCGACACTCTGCCCGAAACCGGTACGGAGTAACGAATCGTTGTCAGATTGGTAAATGGATTCGGAGTCGCTTCAAAATTGAACGCGTTCGGCGTTGATGTATGCTCAATCATCGTCGGTGTGGTTGTTGAAGGTCTGACTCCGGCAACCGATGCTGCGCCCGGAGTGTAAACCAAGAATTCAGCATAATTATTGCCTTTTAAGAGCCATACTTTACCCTGGGCATAAGTCATCGCCGCGCCCGTCTTCGGTACCGACTTCTTGTCCACTCTTGGTATCGACTCAAGATGTGTCCATCCGCTAACCGCCGTGTATTTGTAGAACACATTAGCACCGCCGCCTTTTAATGCATAAATTGCGCTGCCGCCCGAAGTCATTGCTGAACCGTCTTTAACCAAGAGCTTCTTCTTCCACTTGCCAAACAAGCTGTCTCCAATCGGCATCGAATCAGATGGTAACCAGGTGTTATTCAATATATCATAAGCATAGAAAAAGTTGCTCTTGTCGCTGCCTTTGAGCGCGTAGATTGTACTGCCTAATAGTGCAATACTGCTGCCATCTTTCCAGACTTTACCGTTTGGTGTAAGCGGCAGACTCAACAATGTACTCCAGATATTAGTGCCGACATCGTAGCAGTAGAAATTCGGGTCAACATTTTTCTGACTGCCGGCTAAGAGATAAACTTTACCGTCATAGTAAACAAGTGATGTGCCGCCCTTGAGTGCTTTCGGCACAGTTACGAATGCTTTTGCGGTCCAGGTAGTTTCAACTACGTCATATGCCCAGAATTCAGCGGTACCGTTACCTTTGGTCGCATATATCGTATGGTCGCCGTCAAAGCACATTGAAGCGCCTTTGGCAATCTGTTTCTTATTAATCTTGGTCGAATCGGTCGGTTTCACACCATATGGGATCGATTCTCTCATCGCCCATGAACCAGGATAACCAGGTGTATACTTGTAGAATTCTTTTTTCTTATTACCGCGGAATGCATAGATTACATCGCCGGATTTTGCGGTCGATACTGCTACTAATGAACCACCGTCTTTAACATACTTGCCAGATACTTGAGACGGAAGCGGTTCTTTAATTGACCAGCCTGCAGGCGTGAGAACGATTGAGAATGTCCATGGCGGTGTTGAGAAATCACCCCAGTTACCAACATGGTCTTTGCCACGTACTGACCAGGAATAACTGCCTTCACCTAACTGCGATGTAGTCGCAAAAGATGTTTCTGCGGTTACGATATTGAGCACTTCGGCTTTGCCTGAATTAACTACCAGGTTGAACGAGTCGGCATCACTAACATCGCTCCAGACAAATACTGGTAATTGATTCCCTGATGTACTGCCGTTTGGCGGATTATGTGTACTTGCTGGTGGATTCGGTCCGCGAGTGTCAACCGTAAAATGCCATGGTGTACAATATGGGTCAGTTGGTTCTGGTGATTCGACTCTGACGTGCCAATAATATGTGCCATCGCCAAACTCATTACCCGGTTCGATAATCCAGTTTGTGATTGCGGTAACTTCATCAATTGTTGGTGAACTAAAATTAGAGTTATCATCAACTTGGATTCGATACGATGTTGCACCGGCAACACTATTCCATTCAAAACTCGGCAGATTATTAGTTGTGACAAGATTATTAACCGGTGATATCAGAGTCAAAGTTATCGGATTGACCGAGAAAACACGGCTCATATTATTATTGGTCAAATTCATATCACCGCTTAGCACCGATTGCACTTTAAAGGTATAAGATCCTGCAGTGTTCAGTGTACAAGGTTTAAAATATGCTTCAGCAATTGCATCGCCCAGACCGACATCAAGCACTAATACTGAATCAGTATAAACTGGATTCGCGATTAGAACATCATCGATGAACATATTATTACCATAACCGCTGCGCGCAGTAAATGCGATTCGAACTGCTTGTCCAACATAATGCGATAATGATATATTTCGTTCATACCAAGCCGCAACTGTGTTATATCGGTCAAATCTACCAAGATTAGACCAGTTGACAGTATCACTTGTTATTTCAACATCCAATGTTTCCTGCCAGGCAGCATAACCTGGGTCACCGTACATCCAAAAGTCAAGTGCATTACCGGGCTGAATAGTTGTCCAGGGTGTAATTAACCGTTTGGCATTTAGCGCATTAACGCTAAATGAATTATATTCAGCCATTGCTGCACCACTATGTGGTGTACAAGTCGGATATGTTCCAGATGTTACTCTCATCCAGCCTGCATTGGTGGTTGTTCCATACATGCGCACCGTGTCCCAGCCCGTCGGCGGGAAAGTCGTACCGTTAAAACTTTCGCTTAAAGTAACACCAACTGTTGAACTCCAAATTTCCGCTTTAACCGGAATTGATTCAACATAACTGCTGTTATTACTCACTGTTACTTGTGGTACAAACGGTACCCGTTTCGATTCAGTCACTGCGGGTCGGGTAATTGTCGTAACTGAAGCATCAATAATTAATTGCATTATGGTAGTACGAGTTCTGATGTCATTTGATGCATTCTGGTCGCCAACAAGTCCGGTGGCAATCTTGACTGTGCAAGTCTCTGGTATCAATGGTGTCCAAGGAGTAAAACTGACTAATGTATCATGCATTCCGATTAATGATATATCTTGAAGGTCAGTATATCTTAGAACACTGCCAGCACCAAATATTGAACAAACAACTGCGAAACTGCTCTGTGGTAATATACCATAATTTCTTATGGATGCCTGTGGTGTTAACGAAACGTTTATCATATGAGTACTCGTTGGATTTATAATCGCGCTGATACCGACATCGTTATCAAATTGCTGATAATAAAATTTAATTGCTCGTCCATTTGCTAATAGATTACCCGATGGATTTCCATTAAATTCATATTGGAGACCGGTTGTTCCGCCTAAATTATCAATACCAACGGTTGCGCTTAAACCCCAACTGTGTAATGCTTCACCATAATCAACATCGGCATACTGGAACACAATGCTGTTATCGCTTTCGTTTAATACTGCTTCAAATGTAACATTATTAGTCGGACTTGAACCAAATCCGACATGGCTCCAAATAATTGCAAATTGACGGGTGGGGGCAGAACCGACTGTTTTTGTGAATATATTTCCGCAACCATAAGAGCTAGTTGTATAAATATCATCCCATAATGGGAAAATAGCATTATAGGGTTGCACAGTAGCCGGGATAGTTGTATTAGTGTATGTATTGACTCCAGGATCAATAGCTCCAAAATTAGCCCAGCCATTAGTACAAATCCACATTGTATCGTAACTTGTGCTATAATAATTAAATGAGAAAGGCAATCTGACTCTACCGCGTCCATCATCACCAGTGCCGGTAGATACAGTAAATAGTGTTGCGCCAATTGTATCGATCCAGGTATAAACTGGACCGCCAGTCGTGTCTGAATCAATCCAGCGCATCTGACCATCATCCGGACCACCGGTGTAATAATGACGGCCAATCGTTGTTATTTTGGTTTTCAAATCATTACCGGGCGCTTCATCACCGGCTAATAATGTCCGCACATGAACTGTGCATACTTCTGCAACCGACGGGTTCCATACGGCAAAACTAACTTGTGCGGTATCTGAACCAGCGATTGATGCAATTGTTTCCGTATGAACATATCTTACGGCACTTGCTGCCCCAACAATTGAACATACGACCGCAACGCCAGTCTGACCTGCAGTCCCGAAATTACTCACCCGCACCAATGGCGTTATTGCTGAACCGATATTATGAGTAATGGTCGGAACATATATCTGGTCCACACCAACATCATTGGTTGGCGGTGGTGCAAAAGTTCCTACTTCATTCACCGTAAGATATGTAGGTGTTAATGCATCTGAACCAAGAGATACATACACTTTATCATTAATTATGTTTAACATTTCCCAACCGCGTGGGGTCGGCATTGGTGACTCGGTTGACCAGGTATTTGATGCGATTCGATACTTATAGACAATATTATCGCATGCACCGCCAGCCGATGAACCACCGATAACATATATTATTGAGTCGTCCAAAGCAACGGCTGAGTGATATTCCCGTGGACCAGACATACTCGCCATTGCGGTCCAAGAATTCCCTATTGGGTCAAACCGCCAACAATCAGACAATGTGGCAGAGGAACCAGCGCCACCAAAAACATAGAGATAACTACCAGCGCCAGCTGCTGCACTCCAACCACGTCCAACTGGAATCGGAGTTTTTGTTGCCCATGAATTACCTATCGGGTCATACTCATAGGTACCAGTTCCATTAAGCTCATCGCCAACAATATATAATTTACCGACCGCTATTCCACCTGCAACCGCCCAGTGTGCAACTGGCATCGAAGCTTTAGCAGTAATTACTTTGGTATCAACATCAAATTCTTCACAGGTCGCAACCGTAACGTTCGACGCATCTCTGCCACCAGCAACATAAATTTTGTTACCGATTCTACCACCACCACCAGCTCTTCGCGTAGTAAGAAGATGATACAGACCATTATTAATCCAGGTATTGGTTGCTGGTACATATGCAACAATTGAGTCTATTGATGGCAAAGTTGCATCTGCAGTCCGACCACCAAGAAACCAGATTGTTTCTCTTACCACACCAGTTCCCGGACACCAATATCTTCCTACGCCGTTTAATGGAGCCATTGTTGCCCAGCTGATATTAAAAGGCGAAGGTGGTCCAGCTGGTTTATTGGGACTTAATACGACTGGCGTTTTTGGTGCCAGGTCGCTTGCCATATTACTTGCAGCATAAGTCAATCCCATTGTTAATACTAATAAACTTATTAGTAATATTTTACGCATTTTTTCTCCCTCCATGATATCAATTCAAAGATTTTAAGATTACAGATTGGAAAATTAATCTTTTAATCTTCATATTTTTATATCTTCAAATCGTATGTTTGGGCATATTCACACCATAAAATAATGAACTGCCTGATACAAAGAAAATGTTCCTGCCCATAAACTTTTTCTCGTATCGCAGTAGTTTATAAGATTTACATTAGATGATTTTAAATAGAAATCCAAATTTGATATTTGCCTATATCCCATTTTTTGTGACACCACCATATTTACTAAATACACAATACAATACCTATTGAAATAATATACTCATTCATTGGTTTGTCAAGCTTTTTATCGAATCAACTTGTTTTTTTAGATTATTACAAGTCTGGTATAATCTATTAGTTGTATTGACCTGTTTTATAACACCAGAAAGAGTAAATAAAAATCCCACAGGGGTTTCGGATAATGGCTTGTTTTCCTGTGGAGTAGTGTATTCCGTATTAAAAACCCTGTTCTGTTTTGGGTTCAATCTAAGGTTCAGAATGCTGAACTACTTCCTGAAAAATTACCCGACTTGTACACATTAATACCTCGTCACACAATCACTTTCTAATATCATCATCAAATCACATTGATATTTAATATTCTGTCGGCTCTTTTACTTAATATCTCATATACTTCTTTACCGGAAATTCATTCTTGTCCATTATGGGGGGATTGCTACCCTCGTCTAATGGAATTTGGAATTAAGAATATGGAAGCGAGAATGTTAGATGAAATTACGAGCATAAATAAGCGTTAGTTATAACTAACACATTTCAGTTCAAATAACATTCACCATTCTTATTCTAACCGATACAATATCACAAAATAAAAGGGCGGGACTGCTCCCGCCCTTCTGTTTTTGTCCTTTTCGGACTTTTATTTTATTATTGCACTACCAGCTTGACTTCTGCGTGGTTAATGCCATCTTCGTATTTCACAAAGTAGATACCGCTTGCGATATTCGAAATAGTCGTTGTATAGCTACCAGCAGTAAGATAACCATCATTAATGGTTTGAATCATTCTGCCCGTTACATTGTACAGTTTGATTGATACGTTACCCGAAACCGGTACCGTATAACGGATTGTGTTCGATAGTAATGTAGTATTTAAGTTGAAGTTTAATATGGTGGTCGGTGTTGACATTACAGTTCTGACTATTGATGGTGTCATGCTTGCAACATTTGCCGGTCCAGCGGTGTATGCCCAGAATTCCGGTGACTTGTTACCCTTGAGTAAATAAATTCCACCGTTGGCAAAGGTCATTGCACCACCGGTCTTGATGACCGACTTCTTGTGCAATCTTGGTGCTGAATCTGAACGAGACCAGCCTGCTCCCGGTGTATATTTCCACACGAAGTTGTAACCGCCGCCCTTAGTCGCATAAATTACACTGCCATCATTGACCATTGCTGCGCCGTCTTTTACGTATATCTTCTTCAACTTACCAACACCATTAGTCAGTAATGAATCGAATGGTGGTATTGAATCATTGGTCAGTTGAGTCCAGGTATTCAACCCAGTGTCGTAGGAGAAGAAGTAATTCGGCTTGTCATTCGATTTCATCGCATAGATTACACCATT
>CAIPLT010000069.1 GCA_903865935.1 Caldifarciminota bacterium | reverse complement strand
GGCATGGCCGCATAAGACGTAACCGCTTCGTCAACCGCCCGCCCAAGCTCTTCCGGCGAGCAGTATACCAAAAGACAAACCCGCTCCTTGACACTCCGCTGAAACCGCTCAATCTTGCCCTGGGTCTGGGGATGATATGGTTTGCCAAAGATGTGCCTGATACCATGGCTTGCCGGACCTGGCGTATCAGTTTTGCTGCGCCGCCCGGTTGTCCATCTGTTTTTACTTCATTTTGGGTTTGAGTTGTGCTATCCATTTTTGCTCCTTTGGGTATGACATTATACCCGTTTTTAGTCTGAGCACAACCCTAAAAGTGTAAAGTCAATTTTAACCAATTTGTCTAATATGTGCTGAAACAGAACAGAGCAGATAGATGAACATATAGAAGTATGTAAAGTGAGAATGAAAAAAGTTATTAAAAATAATAGTGGCGATTTTGTTTACTTAGACCTTATGAAATGGAATGAAATTTATGCGGAAAAAATCCAGAAGGCAAAAATAAAAGATGATTTAAAGAAACTATGGGAAATCATGAAAAAGAAAGCGTTTTTGAATTATAAGGTTGATATTAAAACGATTAATGAAAACGCAACAGATTTTACCGAATTATCTATTGAAGACCAAAAAAGATTTTTATATGAGTGCTTAGATAAAAACCATCTTTATGTCAATTATAGCGAGATTGATGATGAGGAATATAGGGTGAGTAAAGAGGATAAGAAGATAAATAAGGAGTTTTATGCGTAAAAGTTATGACTGCTAACTTAGAAAAATTTGAGAAGAGATATATTTACAACTTGAAATATAAACTTGACTTATTTCAAGTTGTATGCTAAACTTGAAATATAAATATATCTTATTTCAGACTTATGACTAAACAAAATTTCAAAGCAGGAATCTTTAGGAAACAGTTTCCCAATAAGGATTTTGAGTATCAATATTTCAGTCCTAATTTTATTAATAAACCTTATGAGTGGGATGACAAAAAGATAACTCTCCTATTAGAAGAGGCTGTTCGTTTAATTGGTGAACTAAATGCTTATTCATTGTTAGTCCCGGATGTTAATTTTTTCATCCAAATGCATATAATTAAAGAGGCGACTACATCAAGTAGAATTGAAGGAACCAAGACCGGCATAGAAGAAGCTATATTACCAAAAGAAGATGTATTACCTGAAAAAAGAGATGATTGGGAAGAAGTACAAAACTATATTCAAGCCATAAACTATGCGGTCGCGCAATTAGAAAAGCTACCGCTTTGTATGAGATTAATTAATGATACGCATCGGATATTACTTTCTAATGTTAGGGGACAAAATAAACAACCAGGCGAAATAAGAAAAAGTCAAAATTGGATTGGCGGTTCTAATCTTAACGATGCTCATTTTATACCACCCCTTCCCACAGAATTACCCGACCTTTTAGCCGACCTGGAAAAGTTTTGGCATAATAATGAATTATATATTCCCGCGCTTCTTAAGATCGCTGTCAGTCATTATCAATTTGAAACAATTCATCCATTTTTAGATGGAAACGGACGTATTGGTCGATTATTAATAGTTCTGCAATTGATTGATAACAAGTTTTTAGCAAAACCGACTCTTTATCTTTCTCATTTTTTTGAAAAAAATAGAACTTCTTATTATGATTCTCTTCAGATGGTACATAAAACTAATAATATTGAACAGTGGTTGAAATTCTTTTTATCAGGTGTAATTACTACTGCAAAAAATGGCTGCGACACATTTGAAAGGATTATAACACTGAGAAATGAATATGAGAAAGAAATTATGGATTTTGGTCGTCAGGCAAAATTAGGACATAGTGTACTTATATATTTATTTTCCAAACCAATCGTAAGTGTTAAGCAAGTTCAGCAACATTTAAATATAGCTTTCAATACTGCTAACAGCTTAATAAATAAATTTTACAAAACAGATTTGTTGAAAGAAATAACAGGATATTCTCGAAATCGTCTTTTTGTACTTTGGAAGTATTTAGATTTATTTAAAAAATAACCATGGAGACACCGAGAAAAAAAGAGAATAATATCTCTGTGACTCAGTGACTCGGTGGTATTCCGTTTATTTCCATTTCTCAAAATTAACAATTTTTTCGAGTTTCTTGCGGGTTCTTGACAAACAGGTCATTTCGTTTATATTCGTTAGAGCTATGATGATATTGACGAATTGCGAGGGGAGAGTCGGTGTAAATAAAGCGCGAGAGGTATTGATTAATAATGGCTCTTCGCTGGATGCAATTGAACAGGGAATCCGTTTGATTGAAGCAGATACAACAATTGATTCGGTTGGTCGGGGTGGTTCACCAAATCTGCTGGGGGAGATGGAGTGCGATGCAGCGATTATGGACGGTTCGAATTTACTCGCCGGTTCGATCGGAGCTCTGAAGGATTATCTGCATGCAATTTCAGTTGCAAGGGCAGTGATGGAAAAACTGCCGCATGTGATGTTAGTTGGCGAAGGAGCTCATCAGTTTGCGCAGGAAATTAATGCAGAGAAAGCTGATATGCTATCTGATGAAGCTCGAATTAAACACGAAAAATGGATTAGAGAAAATGTGAGTACGGATGATATGAAAAACTGGCCTAATGTTTCACTGGCCAAGTATGCCTGGCTATCCGGAAAAGATTATGCTTCAGGCGGGACAGTAGTTTTTCTTGCCATTGATGCAAAAGAAAATATCGTAGCAGGAACTTCCACTTCAGGCTGGGCAAGGTCATATCCGGGCCGGCTAGGTGATTCACCGATAATCGGTGCTGGATTATATGCGGATAATCGATATGGTGCTTGTGCATGCACGCACAATGGCGAGATGACAATCAGAACTTCAACAGCCCGTTCAGTTATTTTGTATATGAAAAAAGGTGCATCGGTAAAAGAAGCGTGTAATGAAGCGATGAGAGATTTGCTTTATTTACACGAAGGTCAAATCGGTGCAGTGGTAATTCATGCGATTGATAAGAATGGGAATGCTTGTGTGGTGTCCAGTCATGATTTAAAGGAGAAATCTTCGTATTATCTATGGAAAGATGAGATGAAATCGATAGAACATAAACAAGCCGAGGTAATAAAGTTATAATTTACTGATATCAAGAAAAGATACAATTAGACTTTTCTATTGCCACTTCTCAAAATAGGCAATTTCTTCGATTTTTTTACGGTTTGTACCTTTGGCAACTATTTTACTTATTTTATCAACTATATTCGGTTTTTCTGCGGCATAACCTAATGGGGTAAGAGCAACAACCCTTATTTCTTTAGGTATTTCTAAAACATCCTTGATCATTTGTTCATCAAAGGCACCAATCCAACAGGTTGCAAGTCCCAAGTCAGTCGCAGCGAGCACCAGATGTTCCATCGCAATCGAAACATCGACCAAATAATAATCAATTCCATGACGGTGACCACTATCTTTAGGATTAGCGCAGGCAACAATAATTGCCGGTACATGTCTCAAGAAGAAGTTTATGTTATAGTTTAATGGTCTTAGCTGTCCGATTTTCTTGATGGTTTCTTTATCCTTTACCACAATGAAACGCCAGCATTGACGGTTCTGCCAGGATGGAGCAAGTCGCGCTGCATCCAAAACTTTATATATTTTATCCGGTTCTACCGGTTGTGATGAGAAATTGCGATAACTTTTACGCTGCTTAATAAGTTCCCAAAAATCCATAATAGATTATAAGATTATAAGATTAGAAGATTAAAGATTCTTAGATTAATCTTCGAATTTTTCAATTGATTGTGAGTCAGCTGCTCTAACCAACTGAGCGACGGACCCGCGCTACTGTTTCAATATCTTAGCGAAATTATTAATTTAGTCAACTACCCATTTTTTGTCAAAAAAAACTTCCTATTTCAAATCCTCGATTGGCTTTGAAAGAAGCGTTCCGTCATTATTTTTGTGTTGTTCACCAATTTGTAAGCGATTTAAGTATTCCGGATCATATACTTCATTTTTCATGTTGTAGATCTCACCGACAATTGACCAGTCCAGTATATTCGGGTTCTCTTCCGGCTTCATGTAACGTTTATCCATTTGATTTTTCTTAAGCCAAGCCATATACTCTTCCCGTTTGCGAGTTTGGATCTGTTTCTGTGACCGCTTTAAAATATCATGGTATATATCGTCGAATAATTTTAATACTGGGTATGTTCCCATATCATCATCTTTAATAGCATGACGTTCAACATCTATTTCTTTCGGCTCGCCACATTTCGGGCACCCGGGTTTTTCTGGCTGACGCGGAACACGTGTTATCTTATCACACCGACGGCAGTAAATTTCCTGTGCTTCCATCGCCTGGTCCAACTCCTCTTCTTCTTCTTTGGTTAATTGGGGGTAATAATAAATTGAATGATATTTCTGCTTGATATAATCCGTGATAGGTAACGTCCTGCTGCCTTTGATCAATTTTTGATCGTGCAAGAAGAAAAATATCCGCACCGCCAGTAAATTACCTTTTAAGTCATTGTTGCTTTCACGCATTAACTGTTCTACCTTGTCTTTAATTGAGTCTTCCAAATGCCCGTTTCTAGCGTGACATTTGTTATGGCTGATTTTATACCAGTGTGCTATGTATAGCTCGGCATTTTTTGTAGTTTCGGTATCGTCTACTTCTTCATCATCGCTTGCGGAGGGCTTACCCGGTTTTTCGTTATTGGTATTTGCGAGGTTTGGTTCATTTTCTGCCTGAAGAACACTTTTATCCGATTGCGGATTGGCTGATGGGTTCGCTTCGAGCTGTCCGGGTACTGCGACAGGATTTTCCGGAGTAAAATTCTGATATCGATTGATCCATTTTTGAAAATCGGCTTCCGCGATTCGCCATTGACCACCGATTTTTCTTGCATGGAGACGGTTAGCTTTAATTTCCCGCCTAATCGTTTTTTCGCTCAATTTACATTTTTTAGCTATTTCTGCTACTGTATAAAATTTCATTTGTGCCTCTCTTGGGTATGCATAGTAATTACTAAATTGTCCATAATTGGGCTATTATAGACCATGCGCGAGAACTTGTCAAGTGACTACATAACTATTGTGAAAAATCGAACATGGTAAATATAGTAAATATACTATTAGTAGTATCACAAGACCTTATTTCTTAATTACAATTTCGCTCAATGTCTCGTGTTGTTATTAATATTCAAAAGGTTAAGTTATGTTTAATAATTTGTTTGATGATGCTTGTCTTGTGGTCTTTTTTTGATT